>JBMYPG010000073.1:0-14797 GCA_049600095.1 Pikeienuella sp.
TCATTGTTAGTCATAACGGCAACGCGCCTGCCTGGTGCCACTGCATAGCGGTTTACATAAGTTCGCACAGCACCCGATAGCATGATGCCGGGACGGTCGTTGTTACCAAACGCGATCGACCGTTCTGTTGAACCAGCGCAGAGAACAGCGCGCTTGGAATAGATACGCCACAGAACTGTGCGTGGTTTGTCGCCGCTGTTGGCCAAGTGATCTGTCTTACGCTCCAATGCACCGTAAATGCCGTGGTCGTAAGCGCCATAGACTGATGTGCGGGTCATCAGGCGCACATTGTCCATCGAGGCCAGTTCAGCAACGGCTTGACTGGCCCAATCGGCACCAGCCATGTCATCAACTGAAAGTGTTTCTGCGTTTAGTCGCCCACCCTGACGGAAATCTTCATCCGCCAGAATAATCCGTGCACCAGACCGGCCAGCGGTCAGTGCTGCGGCGAGGCCAGCTGGGCCGGCGCCGATGACCAGAAGGTCACAATGCAGGAAACCTTTGTCATAATGATCCGGGTCAGGTTCCAGCGACAGGCGGCCCAGACCGGCAGAGGCGCGGATGGCTGGTTCGTACAGCTTTTCCCAGAAGGCTTTCGGCCACATGAAGGTTTTGTAGTAGAAACCAGCGCCAAACCATGGGGCCATCAGGTCGGTAGCCGCCATCAGGTCATGTTCGAGGCTGCCGCGATGGTTTTGGCTGGTAGCCTCTAACCCATCAAACAGCTCTGCCACCGTAGCGCGGGTGTTTGGTTCCTGTGCTGCGCCTTTTCGCAACTGAACCAGCGCATTCGGTTCCTCTGACCCGGCAGAGAATATGCCGCGCGGGCGGTGGTATTTGAATGATCGTCCTACCAGCACCTGACCATTGGCCAGCAGGGCAGATGCGAGCGTATCGCCCGCGTGGCCGGTCATGGTTTTGCCATTCCATTTGAATGATAGTGACTGGCTGCGGTCGATCAGACCGCCATCAATACGATTGCTCATTTTGAACGCCCCCGCTCAATCGCCACATCGCGGGCCATTTCAACCTTGATTACTTCGTGGGTCAGCGTGTTGCGCGTGACCACCAGCCAGGACCGGTCACCTTGTTCATGATACCAAAGTTCCCGGTGCTCACCTGCCGGGTTGTCCCGCAGATAGCCGTATTCATAAAATTGTTCTGCCGCGTCATCGGCGTTTGGGTCTGGGCGATCGATCAGCATCGCGTCGCCTTTGACATTGAACTCTGCCGCATCACGAGGGCCGAGCAAGGGGTGGTTGATAATCATCTCGCGGTCCTCCTCAGTGCAGGTTGGGGTTGTTGCCAACACCCTTCTCATCAATCATCGCGCCGCGTTTAAAACGGTCGAGCCGCATTTCTGTTGCGACAGGATGCGGTTCATCTTTGGCAAGTAGATGCGCGTAGCAATAGCCGCTGGCAGGCGTGGCCTTAAAGCCGCCATAGCACCAGCCACCGTTGAAATAGAGGCCGTCGATGTGTGTCTTATCGATGAAAGGGCTGCCATCCATCGACATGTCCATAACGCCGCCCCAAGAGCGCAGCAAACGGGCGCGGCCGATCATTGGCATGATCGCCATGCCGCCCTCGCACACGTCCTCTACCACTGGCAAGTTCCCGCGTTGGGCGTAGGTGTTGTAGCCATCGATGTCGCCACCAAAGACAAGGCCGCCCTTATCAGACTGGCTGACATAGAAATGGCCCGCACCAAAGGTGATCACGCCCGGAATGGTGGGTTTTAACCCTTCGGTTACGAATGCCTGAAGCACCGCCGTTTCGATGGGCAACCGCATCCCGGCGGTTGCCATCACCCGGCTGGATGATCCCGCGACACAAGACGCGATTTTCTTGGCCTTGATCGGCCCGCGAGAGGTTTCGACCCCTCGGCAAACGCCATCCTGAATGTCAAAGCCAGTGACCTCGCAATTTTGGATGATGTCGACGCCCATGGCATCGGCACCGCGCGCATAACCCCAAGCCACCGCATCATGGCGTACTGTGCCGCCGCGTGGCTGCGCCAGGCCGCCTTTGATAGGAAAACGCGCATTGTCAAAATCGAGGAACGGGCAGCGCTGGCGCAACTGGTCCTGATCAAGCAACTCGGCATCAGCGCCTGCCATTAGCATGGCGTTGGCGCGGCGTGCATAGGCATCGCGCTGTGGGTCTGAATGGTAAAGGTTCAGAATGCCACGTTGAGAGATCATGGCGTTGTAGTTGAAATCCTGTTCTAGGTTTTCCCACAACTTCATCGACATTTCATAGAAAGGCTCATTACCAGGCAGCATATAGTTCGACCGAATAATCGTCGTGTTGCGCCCGACATTGCCGGAACCGATCCAACCCTTTTCAACAACGGCGATATTCTTCATGCCAAACTTGTTGGATAGGTAATAGGCCGTGGCCAGCCCGTGACCGCCGCCGCCGATAATGATGATATCGTATTCCGGTTTCGGGTCCGGCTCTCGCCAAACAGGCTTCCAGCCTTTGTTGCCGCGAAGCCCTTCGGTGAAAATCTTTAGTGCTGAGTAACGCATGGTCGCAGATTCCTATAGGATGCTGGTTCCATTCACACCGGAAGGTGGTTTAGGTTCTTTCTTAAAATAGACATTATCGTGACTAAAACGGACAAGGTGGTGCGAAGTTGGTAGAAAATCGGCCCTACCAGATTGGAATTGCGCTGATCGAGGGATTCGCATTGATGTCCTATGCGGCGGTGACGGAGCCATTTCGCGCTGCAAACCTGCTTGCAGGGCGGCGGTTATACGATCTGATCAATATTCCCGCAGCGGGGGAGGTCGCCCGAAGCTCTGGCGGGGCGATGATTGAGGCGACGGGCAAAATCGGAGGGTCGGCGCGATACGACCTGATGTTATTGGTGGCTGGGGGGGACCCAACCCGGTTTCATGATGAACGGCTGTTTAACTGGCTTCGCCGTCTTGATCGTGAGGGGGTGACATTGGGCGGTGTTTCTGGAGGTCCGGTCATCCTCGCCACCGCAGGGTTGATGGAGGGGCGGCGGATGACGGTTCATTGGGAACATGCGCCTGCACTCGCCGAAATCTCACCCACCCTGATGATTGAGCAACGTCTGTATATCATCGACAGGGACCGTGTGACCTGCGCAGGCGGCGCGGCGCCGATGGATATGATTCATGCGTTGATTGCAGATCACCACGGGCCGGATTTTGCGCGGCGAGTGTCTGATTGGTTCCTCCACACTGATATTCGCCCGGCAGGTGGCCCGCAGCGTGCTGGTGTTGCTGAGCGGGCAGGGGTGTCTAATCGCGTCGCCTTGGATGCTATCGTGGCGATGGAAAGCCATGTTGCAGATCCTTTGACGTTATCCGACTTAGCAGGCTTTTCTATGGTCAGTCCGAGGCACCTAAACCGTGTGTTTCAGGATAGTTTTGGAATGACGACAATGGCTTACTATCGAAATCTTAGATTGGATGTTGCCCGCCGACTGTTAACTGCAACACCGATGTCATTGACCGAAATTGCCCTGGCCACAGGCTTTGCCAGTTCTGCCCATTTTTCACGCTGTTTTGCTGTAAACTATGGCGTATCGCCATCAAAGGCACGTAAGGGCGCAATTTTTGCTTGATAAAATTTGATCAAACGCTTTTGATTGTGGTCGATGGCGTGACCAACGCGCCTCTGAGACGCAAAGTCCAATCTGGGAGAATACGATGAGAGCCAAACCAATCAGCCGCCGTGCGGCGCTAATGGGAATGGGCGCTGTTGGCATCACGCTGAACATGCCAAAAGATGCTTTTGCTGGTAGCCACGCCAAGAAACTGAATTTCTATAACTGGGATACTTATATCGGTGAAAACACGCTGGAACAGTTTACAGCGGCGACCGGTATCGAAGTTCAGTACGACCTTTATGCAGACAATGATGAATTGTTCGCCAAACTGAAAAACGGCAACCCCGGTTATGACCTGATCATCCCGACCAATGATTATATTGAGCGGATGATTCTGGCTGACATGCTTGCACCACTCGATCATTCGAAAGTGCCGAACATCGCGAACATCGAGCCAAACTTCATGGATTCGACCTTTGACCCGGGCCGCAAATATTCGCTGTCATATATGTGGGGTTCAATCGGCATCGGCTATCGCAAGTCAGCCGTCAGCAAAACGCCGGATAGCTGGGGTGATTTGTTCACATCGAAAGAACATGGCGGACGTATCGCGATGTTGGGTGATGGCCAGAACGTGTTTGGCATGGCGCTGAAATTGATGGGCAAATCGTTGAACGATTGGTCGCCAGAGAACCTGGCTGCGGCTGAGGCGATGGTTATTGCGCAGAAAGGCGATATCGCAGCCTTCGCACCGGATAACGGACAGGACCTGTTGTTGGCAGGCGAAGTTGATCTGGTAATGGAATGGAACGGCGACATTCTTCAGGCGATGGATGAAGATGATGACATCGGATTCTCCATGCCAAAAGAGGGTGGTTTGCTGTGGGAAGATGCCATGTGCATCCCTAAAGGCGGTCCAAACCCGGATGCAGCCCATGCAATGATGAACTACATCCTCGGCGCTGAGGCTGGTAAGGATATTGCTGAGTATATCTACTATGCCTCACCAAACGCTGCGGCCAAGGCCATCGCATCGCCAGACTATACCGGCAATGCGGCGATCTTCCCGCCAGCCGAAGCGGTTGCAGCGTCAGAAGCAGCCGTTTTCCCCGGCCAAGATGCGATCCAGCGGATTGATGAAGCCTGGACACGTGTAAAAGCGTCTTAATCGCTTAACTGACTATCCGGGGCGCAGCTGCTGCGCCCCGGCTTTGCAGAAGGCGTTTAGTCCGCAGTGGTGGATTAAGAACTGCCCAAGCTGCACACGAAGGAACCTGCAATGGAAAACTGGCGGCAAAACCTTGCTGTGTTCTTCGCATTTAGCGGCCCGACGATATTCTGGCTCCTCATCTTTTTCCTGATCCCATTAGCGATCATCTGGCAGTACAGCTTTGGCGAGAACGTGAACCTTGTTGACATCGACATCACGTGGACGCTGAACAATTATGACCGGATATTCCAAAAAGAGATCGTCTATCTGTTCTGGCGTTCCCTGTGGCTGGCCGGGATTTCAACCATAATCTGCCTCGTCGTTGGCTATCCGATCGCCCTTGTAATCGCGACGGCGGATGCAAAGTGGAAGCCATGGTTGTTGTTGGTTATCATTCTGCCGTTCTGGACCAACCTGCTGATCCGAACCTACGCTTTGCTGAATATTCTGGGTTCACGCGGGCGGTTGAACGATGTGTTCTATTATATCTGGAGCGCGACCGACGGCGCGCTCGATATGATTGGCCTTGGCGACCTGCATCTGGTGGGTGAGCGCTTTGTGCCGGTGAAATTCTTGGGCACAGACCTCGGCGTCATTATTGGTCTTGTCTATGTCTTCATGCCCTTCGCGGTGCTGCCAATTTACTCGGCGTTGGAAAGGTTGGATAAATCTTTCCTAGAGGCGTCGCTTGATCTAGGTGCTGGTCAATTCCGCACCTTCTTTAAAATCCTTGTTCCTTTGACCGCCGCTGGCATTGCGACTGCTGCGATCATTACCTTTATTCCCGCGTTGGGATCATTCCTGACGCCAGACCTGTTGGGCCGGGGTCAAGTGGACATGATTGCCAACGTCATCGAACGGCAGTTCAAAAAGGCGAACGACTGGCCCTTTGGTTCGGCTCTCTCGCTGTTCCTTTTGTACGTTACCTTTATCGTGCTTGCGATCCGGTCGATCTATGACATGCGAAAATCGCAGGGGAGGCGGTCATGAGCACGGCTGCAAAACAGGGCCAAAAGATCCGCAAAGACCGGGCGGGCCCGTTTCAGTACTCCCGCAAATGGACCCTGCGTGTCACATTCTTTCTGACCGCGATTTTCCTCTATGCGCCGATCATCGTGCTGATCATCTTTTCGTTCAACAACAGCAAACGCGGCGGCAATGTTGTCTGGCGTGGTTTTACGACGAAATACTATGAAAAGGCGTTCAGCAATGACTCGCTGATAGAGGCATTCACCAACACCATAACGATTGCGGTGATTGCCACTATTTTCTCTGTCCTGCTTGGTGCGTTAACCGCCGTTGTCCTTTGGCGTTGGCGGTTCCCGCTGAAGCCTGTTTATGAGGGGTTGGTGGCGCTGCCTATCGTGATCCCGGAAATTTGCATGGGCGTATCGCTGGCGGTGTTTTTCTCTTACTTCAAGTTCATGAGCGCGTCGCCGGATTGGATGTTCCCGTTCAACCTGAACAACATCATCATCGCCCACATCACCTTCTGCTTTCCTTTCGCGGCCATGGTGATCCGCACCCGATTGCAAAGTTTTAGTCCAGAGATGGCAGAGGCTGCGCGCGATCTGGGTGCCAGTGAGTTTCAGGTGTTCAAGGATATTTTGATCCCCCACATGGTTCCGGGCCTGATTGCGGGGGCGCTGTTGTCGTTCACGCTGTCGCTTGATGACTTTGTGATTACCTTCTTCACCTCTGGCCCCAACACGGTGACCTTCCCGGTCAAAGTGTACTCCATGGTGCGTTTCTCTGTGACGCCGGAGATTAACGCCGCCTCCACAATCTTAATCCTGATGACGCTGGTTCTGACCTTCCTCGCCATCCGCCTGCAAAAACCAACGGAGATCGCGCAATGACCGATACCGGCTATGTATCCATCCGCGATGTGTCGAAATACTTTGGCGATTTCACCGCCGTTGAGGATGTTTCAATTGAGATAGAAGAGGGGGAGTTCTTTGCCCTTCTCGGCCCGTCAGGCTGTGGTAAAACCACTTTGCTGCGCATGGTTTCCGGCTTTGAGACACCATCGGTTGGTGAAGTGCTTATCGCCGGAGAGGATATGACCAACACCCCGCCCAACAAGCGGCCGGTGAACATGGTGTTTCAATCTTATGCGGTGTTCCCCCACATGACGGTCGCAAAGAATGTCGCCTATGGGCTGAAGGTTGAAGGCGTAGGCAAGGCTGAAATTGCTGAGCGGGTGAAGGAGGCATTGGAATTGGTGCAACTCGCCCAATTCGCAGACCGTAAGCCTGACCAGCTTTCCGGTGGGCAGCGGCAGCGTGTGGCGCTTGCGCGGGCCTTGGTAAAGAAACCGCGTGTGTTGTTGCTGGATGAGCCGCTGTCAGCGCTCGATGCGAAATTGCGCGACGCCATGCGATTGGAGCTGGTGAAATTGCAGCAGAGCATTGGGGTTACGTTTATCATGGTGACACATGATCAGGACGAAGCGATGGCCGTCGCTGACCGTATTGCGGTGTTGGAAGGCGGGCGTTTGCGGCAGGTGGCTTCACCGCAGGACCTGTATAGCAATCCGGTGGACAGCTTCGTTGCTGACTTCATCGGCAAGGCCAATTTCTTTGAACCAACAGCCGTTAACCGTGGTGCTGTGCTTCGCATCGAAACGGCGGAGCTGGGAACGCTGGAGTTTGCCGCAGACCGTGCGGAGGGCGACGACCTGGCCCTCGCCATCCGCCCCGAAAAACTGCGCCTTGGTTCGGCAGCAAAGGGTGAAGTCACGCTAACCGCTAAATTGGGCGACGTGGCATTTCAGGGCGAAAGTTCTGATGTGGAGTTGTTGTTGAATGGTGGTGGTTCACTTATCGCCTCAATCCACGGGGATATGGCGGCAGAAATCGATGCGATGGAAGACGGCGCAGAGATTGCTGTGGCTTGGGATCGGGACAATATGCTGGTGCTGCCTCGGTAGAGTGATTGGCATGATCTTCGGCTCAGATGATATTGCAGCGGATTTAGGAGCGGCTGGCATTCGTCGCGGCGATGGTTTGTTTGTTCACACATCGCTTGGTAAGGTCGGCAGGGTCATTGGTGGCCCTCGTGGCTTCATTCAGGCTCTTGTCGATACCGTCGGCCCCGAAGGGTTGATATGCATGCCGGGGTTCAGCAAAGACGCCTATGACCCGGTTGAAATCGAAGGTCTGACCGTTTCTGAACAAGAATATGAGCACATCAAACAGCAGGTGCCCGGATTTGACCCGGCGTTGTCGAATGTTCGGCCAAATGGGGCGGTGCCCGAGGCATTCAGGGCTTGGCCCGGCGTCACCCGCAGCCCGCACCCGACAAGTTCTGTTCTGATGCTTGGGAACGATGCGGAACGGTTGGCGTTGCCACATGACCCGAAAGGTTGGGCCACTGGCCCAGAAACACCATGGGGGCGATTACGAGAGCGCCCCAATATGAAGATATTGTTGGTTGGTGTCGGCTGGAACCGATGCTCTGCCCTACACGCAGCCGAAAGCGCGGCTGAGAATAAGCGGACGGTTACGCGACGTATCAAGCATGTAGCAGAAACGGGCGTGGAATGGATCGAGGCACCAGACGTTGCCGATGACCTCAATACCCTGTTTCCCTTGGTCGGTGCTGCATGGGAAGAGGCCGGTGGCGCGCAGATTTGCAAGATTGGCAATGCCGAATGCAAGCTGACGAACTATGCCTCTTTGGTAGAATTCGCGAGTGGCTGGATGAGCAGGAGGATTGGTGTGGCCGGATAGGCCGGGCGTTAGGGGCATTAAGCCCCTAAACACCAATACAGGAATTAGGCCTCAATCACCCATCATCGCGCCAAAGCCCAATTCGTGGGCTGCGCGTGCTGCGGTCAGGTTGATTGAACGGTCGCCCAGGACGATCCGGTCGCCTTCTACTTTGCCGATGTGCTGGGCTTTGACGCCAGCTGCTGTGGCGGCGCTTAGTACTGCTGCCATGTTTTCTGAGGTGACAGAGACGAGGTAGCGGCCCTGATCCTCGCCAAAGAACCAAGCGTTTGATGGGATTTTAGGGTCGGAGGCCAGCTTGATACCGCAGTTCGCCGCCATTGCCATTTCAGCCGCTGCAACGGCAAGGCCGCCGTCCGACAGGTCGTGGGCGGCAGATATGACCTTACGGCCACCCAGATCGCGCACAAGATCACCGGCGGCACGTTCCTTGGCCAGATCGACGGGCGGGGCATCGCCAGCCTCTACATTGAACATCTCATAGATATAGGCGCTTTGACCCAACCAGCCGGTTGTCTCGCCGATCAGGACCAGCTTGTCATGGTCGTCCGGTGCCATGGTGATCATCTGGTCTAGGTTTTCCAACAAGCCAACAGCACCAATTGTTGGCGTTGGCAGGATCGCGGCACCATCTGTTTCGTTGTAGAGGCTGACGTTGCCTGACACGATTGGCATGTCCAGTGCAAGACATGCTTCGCCAATGCCCTGAATGCAGCCGACGAACTGGCCCATAATCTCTGGCTTTTCGGGGTTGCCAAAGTTCATGTTGTCCGTGGTCGCCAATGGCTTTGCGCCGGTGGCAGACAGGTTGCGGAATGCCTCGGCAACGGCTTGCTTGCCGCCCTCAACCGGGTTTGTGCGGCAATAACGTGGTGTCACGTCAGAGGTGAAGGCGAGGCCTTTCTCTGTGCCGTGAACCCGCACAACCGCAGCATCGGCACCGGGGCGCACGACTGTGTCGGCCATAACGGTGCTGTCGTATTGTTCCCACACCCAACGGCGAGAGCAGAGGTTTGGTTTGCCCAGCAACTCCAACAAGTCGTCGGCGCAATCTTCGAACGGAGGATATTCTGTCAAAGGTTTCGCTGCGGGCGTTGGCACCCATGGGCGATCGTATTCGGGGGCGGAACCGGATAGGGTTTTTAGTGGCAGGTCTGCTTTAACCTCGCCGTTCATGCGGATCAGGAAGCGGTCTTCGGCGATGGTTTCGCCGACGATGGCAAAGTCGAGATCCCATTTATCGAACACGGCCTTGGCCTCTGCCTCAAGCTCTGGCTTCAGGACCATCAACATGCGTTCCTGAGATTCTGACAGCATCATCTCGTAAGCGGTCATGTTCAGCTCACGAGTAGGTACCTTTTCAAGGTCCAGAACCACGCCAAGGTCGCCCTTGTCGCCCATCTCAACCGCTGAACAGGTTAGGCCCGCTGCGCCCATGTCCTGAATGGAAATGACAGCGCCGGTGCGCATCAGCTCCTGACAGGCTTCCATTAGGCGTTTTTCGGTGAATGGGTCGCCGACCTGAACGGTGGGGCGTTTTTCCTCAATGCTGTCGTCAAATTCAGCAGATGCCATGGTGGCACCGCCGACGCCATCGCGGCCGGTTTTGGCGCCAAGGTAAACAACCGGCATGCCAACGCCAGAAGCCGCCGAATAGAAAATCTTGTCCGCATCCGCCAAACCAGCAGCAAAGGCGTTCACTAGGCAGTTGCCATTATATGCTGGGTGGAACCGAACTTCACCGCCCACGGTTGGCACGCCGAAACAGTTACCGTAGCCGCCAACACCTTCGACAACGCCGGCAACGACGCTTTTGGTTTTGGGGTGGTCAGGCTCACCAAAGCTGAGTGCGTTCATCGCCGCAATTGGCCGCGCGCCCATGGTGAACACGTCGCGCAAAATGCCGCCAACGCCAGTCGCCGCGCCCTGATAGGGTTCGATATATGATGGGTGGTTGTGGCTTTCCATTTTGAAAACAACGGCCTGACCATCGCCGATGTCGACAATGCCCGCGTTCTCGCCCGGTCCGCAAATGACCTGAGGCCCTTCGGTTGGCAGGGTGCGGAGCCATTTTTTGGATGATTTATACGAACAATGCTCGTTCCACATCGCTGAGAAGATGCCCATCTCTGTATAAGACGGCACGCGTCCGCAAATTTCCAAAATCCGCTCAAATTCATCGGCCTTCAAACCATGTTCGGCGGCGAGTTCGGGGGTAACGGCGGGTTCGTGGCTCATTGCAAGCTCCATCAGATGAGTCGCGCCCTTCTATCCTGTCATGACCGACTGTGAAAGCGACCGCATGGCGCAGATAGATTGATTGCGACCAACATTTGTCGTGGCGGCACGGTGCGGCACCCAATTTTGCTGCGACAGCTTGGACATCGCCTGACCGAAGGCCTGTATTTTTGAGGCTCGTATTTTGAGGTTGGACTAAATGGCTGACAAACACATACCGCTATACGTCCGCCACGCCCCGGCACCCGGGGTGAAGGGGTTTGCTGTGCTGGCAGGGGTGGAGGCTGTTGTCCGTGGGGCTGTTATATCCGTGCTGCCGTTGGCCATGTACCGGGCCTATCAGGACGCCACACAAGTCTCGACCATCTATTTCTTAATTGGTTTTGTATCTCTGATTGTCGGTCTGGCCGCGCCGGGTTTGACACGCATTTTGCCTCGGCGGTTTGTTTATACTTTTGGAGCGTCGCTTTATGTCGGGTCAGCATTACTGGGCATACAAGGTGGCCAAATTGCCATCGCGCTGGCGGTGCTGGGGCAGGCGCTGGCAGCGGTCATCGTCTTTGTTTGCGCTAATGCTTATTTGCTTGATTACATTGAGCGGGCGGAATTGGGACGGGTAGAGACGCTAAAGCTGTTCTATTCCGCCTTAGCGTGGTGTGCGGGGCCTGCATTGGGCGTGATGGCGTACCAATGGTGGGCACCGGCGCCATTTATCCTGTCCGGAGTCAGTGGTTTGGTTTTGCTGGCAGTGTTCTGGGGGATGCGGCTTGGCGATGGCAAGCTGATCTCTCGCGCCCGCGCCCCCGCCCAAAACCCGCTGGCCTTTTTGGGACGCTTTCTAAAACAGCCGCGCCTTATTTCGGGCTGGATGTTCGCGGTTCTGCGTAGCTGCGGTTGGTGGGCGTATCTGGTGTATATCCCGATTTATGCGGTTGAAAACGGGTTTGGGGAACAAGTCGGAGGTTGGATGCTGACAGCGACCAATGCGTTGTTGTTCGCCTCTCCCTTTTTCCTGAAAATCATGCGGAAGTTGTCGGTAAAAGTCTCTGTCCGCACCGGGTTCTTTTTTGGTGGTTGCTTGTTTGCGCTGGCCGGAGTTGCTGGTGCGGTCAACAGCCCGTTGATGGTGCTGACTCTACTGGGCGTAGGTTCCGCCGCGCTCATCTTCCTCGATATATGCGGCGGGCTGCCGTTCCTGATGTCAGTTAAACCATCAGAACGGACAGAAATGTCAGCAATCTATGCCAGCTATCGCGACGTCTCGGGGATACTCACGCCCGGCGTCGCTGGTTTGATCTTGATTGCCGCACCGGTTTATGCGGTGTTTGGTGCGGCGGGGGCTGGTTTGTTGGCCGCATGGGGTGTTGCAGGGCGGTTGCACCCTAGGTTGGGCGAAGGGCGCATGCCGCGTTCTGAGTAGAGTCAGCCAAGTGCCTGTCTGGATTGTTTATTGAACCTCAAAACACTTCCAACCGTAGCAAGGCCACGCCACATAATATCAACACAGCCGCTGCCCAGCGTGATGGCCCTACTGGTTCTTTCAAAAACACTGCTGCGATCAGCATGGCGAATAGTACAGAGGTTTCGCGTAGTGCCCCGACCAGCGCGATAGGGGCCAAAGTGAATGCCCAGATTGCGACCCAGTAAGAACCAAGCGATAGACCGCCAGCTAACAGTCCGCTCCGCCAATGGGTTTTGATTGGGGCCAGCACGTTTCGTCCGCGCATCCACAGCGCGATGATCACCATTGCGATGCCATCGAGGAAAAACAGCCACCCGGCGTAGCCCGACGGGTCGCCCCCGGTACGCGCGCCGACGCCGTCGGTCAATGTGTAACCAGCGGTGCAGCAGGCGGTTGCCATGGCAAACAGCAACCCGGTGCGGGACAACCCTGCACCACCGCCCTTAAAGGACATAAAGAAAACCCCACCGGCGATGAATAGGATCGCCAGCAGGTCATCCAGCGGAGCAATCTCGTTTAAAAACAGGATGGATATGCCGGTGACCAAAACCGGTGCGGTTCCCCGCGCCAACGGGTAAATCTGGCTCAGATCGCCGTGTTTATATGCGGTCAACAGGGACAATTTATAGCCAGTGTGAAAAAGGACCGACAGCGCCAGCCACCCCCAGGCATCAACCGTCGGGGTGGGGAAGATGATGATCAGCGGCACAGAGATTACGCCTGAGCCAACGGCCATCAACAACATCGCGGTAAACCGATCCGCACCGATGCGCACGATCGCATTCCACGAAGCATGCATTGCAGCGGCACCAAGCACGGCAAGAAATACATAAAGATCCAACTGCATCTCCAGCGAATGATGATCTCTGCTTGCTCCGGCCATCGGCTTGTGGGCAATGTGCGGGCGAACAGTCGGACAAGCGGTACAGAACCCGCTGCCCCCCGTCAAAGAGGTTTCAGTATATGCAGGCGCAATCACCCGATACTAGGCGACTGACGCTAGGCTATGCGGGAATTATCTTTGCTGTGGTCATTTGGGCAGGCTGGATTGTTGCCACCCGACACGCGATGCTGGGGTCATATGAACCCATGGACCTCGCGCTAATTCGATACGGTTTACCGGCGGTCCTGCTTGCTCCGGTCTGGCTGAAACGAGGGATATTTCCAAAAGGCGAAAACCCTTGGTTACTGGCGATCATGACCATTGGCTGGGGCGGCCCTTTTGTTGTGCTTATCTCAACCGGCCTTCAAACCGTTCCGGCGTCGGTATTCGGACCATTGGTGCCGGGCCTGCTGCCGCTGGTGGTTGCGTTTTGGGGGTTGGTAATTGCAGGTGAGCGCATCAAGGGGATGCGCTGGGCAGGTCTTGCTTTGATCGCGCTTGCCGTCGCACTGATCCTCGGTCCTGCAATCGCGGAAAGCGATGAGGGTATGTTGACCGGTGCGCCTTACTTATTGCTGGCATGCGCAGGGTGGTCAGCCTTCACCATCGCCTTTCGCAGCACGACGCTGAACGGGCTGGAAAGCGCAGCCTATGTTTGCCTCTATTCCACACCCATGATGCTGGCCGCCGTCGCCTTTGGCGGGACAGAGATTTTGGATTGGTCGTTAGAGGATATAGCGCTGCAATCGCTGATGCAGGGGTTGCTTTCGGGCATGGCCGCTGTTGCGGCCTATGGATATTCTATACAGGCACTTGGCCTTGCCCGCGCTTCGGCATTCACCTGTCTTGTGCCGGTTCTGGCCGCATTGGGTGGCTGGGCGATGCTGGGAGAAGTCGTTAGCCCCGCCGGATGGGGGGCTGCAATCGCTGCCTGTCTGGGCGTATTATTAGTTAATCGGGCAGTTTCCTGAGAAAAAGAGGGACGGATTGAACATGAAAGCAAACTGGTCTTACCCCACCACCATCCGCTTTGGTGCCGGGCGCATCGCTGAGCTGGCTGAGGCTTGCACGGCTGCGGGCATTTCCAAACCCCTGTTGATCACCGACAAGGGGCTGGCTAACGCGCCGATCACGGCGCAGGCGCTGGATGTGCTGACTGCCAATGGCATGGGCCGTGCCCTGTTCGCCGATGTTGACCCGAATCCGCATGAGGGCAACCTCGCCGGTGGTATCGCGGCTTTTAAATCAGGCGGTCATGATGGTGTTGTCGCCTTTGGCGGTGGTTCTGGCTTAGACCTCGCCAAGATGGTCGCCTTTATGGCTGATCAAACAGTTTCCGTGTGGGATTTGGAGGATATAGGCGACTGGTGGACCCGCGCCGATGCTGACGCTGCCTATCCCATTGTCGCCGTGCCAACGACGGCAGGTACAGGGTCAGAGGTTGGCCGCGCTAGCGTCCTGACCAATTCAGAAACCCAGCACAAGAAAATCATCTTTCATCCAAAGGTTCTGCCAACCCAAGTCATTTGTGACCCGGCGCTGACAACCTCTATGCCTGCCCATATCACGGCTGGAACGGGTATGGACGCCTTTGCGCATTGTTTGGAAGCAATCAGTTCTCCGCACTTTCATCCCATGAGCCATGGCATTGCGATGGAAGGTCTGCGGCTGGTGAACGAAA
>JBMYPG010000074.1:0-14774 GCA_049600095.1 Pikeienuella sp.
GACCGGCCAAAAGCTGACGCGATGGTCACAGCAACCCCCGGCATCGCACTCGGCGTCCTAACCGCCGACTGCGCCCCTGTCCTGTTCGAAGATATCAACGCAGGCGTCATAGGCGCAGCCCACGCAGGCTGGCGCGGTGCCCTCTCCGGCGTCACGGACACCACAATTGAAGCAATGATCGCCCTAGGGGCCAACCGCGCGAACATCAAAGCCGCCATAGGCCCTTGCATCAGCCAACGCGCCTATGAAGTCGGGCCAGAGTTTATGGATGAATTTCTGGCTGAGGATATGAACTACGCCCGCCACTTCGCAGGCGGCCAAGGCGACCGCGTGCAATTCGACCTTGCCGGTTTCCTGCTAACGCGCCTCCGCGCTGCCGACATCGCATCGGCCAGTTGGACCGGCCATTGCACATTTTCTGACGCCGCTAAGTTTTACTCTTGGCGACGCACTTGCCATCAGGGCCTGACTGACTACGGTCGCCTGATCCACGCTATCTGCCTTTAAGGGGTCTATCATGCTGCACTTTGATACTTCCGAGTATGAATCCCGCCTCACCCGCCTTCGCGCCGCCATGGCTGACCAAGGGTTGGATGCGATGCTTTTGTTCGCACCAGAAAGCCAATATTGGGCAACCGGCTATGACACCTTCGGTTATTGCTTCTTTCAGTGCGTGATTATCGACGCCAATGAACCAGCAATCCTAACGCGCTCAGCCGACCTCCGACAGGCACAGTTAACCTCCACCTTAAAGGACATCCGCATTTGGAAGGATCAAGCTGGCTCAGACCCAACCGCTAACCTGCGCGATATGCTGGCCGAACGCGGCCTGCTCGGCAAACGCATCGGGGTGGAATACGACACGCACGGCCTGACTGCCCACAACGGCCGCCGCCTACAGGCGCGCCTATCCGATCAAACCCTGGTCGACGCATCGATGATCGCACCAACCCTGCGCCTCACCCAATCACCCGCCGAAATCGCAATGTCGCGTAAAGCGGGCGAAATCGGAGATGCCTGTTACCTGAAAGCACTCGAAGTCACCGGCCCCGGAGCGGATGAATCCGACATCCTGGCAGCCCTGCAAGGCGAAGTTTTCGCGCAAGGTGGCGATTACGCGGGCAACGAATTCATCATCGGCTCAGGCGAACACGCCCTCCTATGCCGTTACTACTCCGGTCGTCGCAAACTGGACGCGAAAGATCAACTCACCCTCGAATGGGCAGGTGCCTGGCGGCATTACCACGCCGCCTTCATGCGTACTGTTACCATCGGCGAACCTCGCCCCGAGCATATCTCCATGCACAGCGCTGCCCATGACGCGCTCTTGGCTTGTGAGGAAGCATTGGTCCCAGGTCGCCCAATGGCAGATGTTTTTGCAGCCCACGCCGATACGCTCGACAAGGCCGGTCTTGGCCATGCGCGCCTGAACGCCTGCGGTTATTCACTCGCTGCCCGTTTCTTGCCAAGCTGGATGGAACCATTCATGTTCTACGAGGGCGCACCACAGGAAATGGGCCCCGGCATGGTATTCTTCCTCCACATGATCCTCGCTGACAGCGAAACCGGCGCGGCCATGACTTTGGGCAGATCATCTCTCATCACCGATACGGGGTCAGAGCCTCTGTCAGCCCTATCACTGGAACTTCCCCGCCGATGATTGGGAAACCAAAATTCGCTGCCATTGTTATGGCTACAGTTCTGGGCGCGGCTTGCACGCCCCAAAACTCAGGAACCGATGGCGCGACATTAACTGGCGACCTAGGGGGCGAAACCCTCGGCACACAGCGCTGGTGGCTCCAGAACGATGGCAACGTCAGGGTAGAAGCTGACCCCTACGCCCCCCGCACCGCATTAAAGGGCGAATACGACACGTTCGTCACGCGACTGGCCCCCGGTGTAGCAATGGTTGTTGAACCCGCTGTTGGCGCCCCAGCGGAGGTGAGCAATCTATTAGGCGATGCCCTCGTCCGTCGCTTTGGCGGCCGCCTTCCCGGCGTAACCGCGCTAGACACCCAACGCATCCTCCTCATCCGTCCTCACATCAGCCAGGACAAAGGCACCATCAACGGCTCTCTGATCGTAGATTGGCGGCTAGCAGATCAGTCAGGCAAGGCCCTTGGCGCTGTTTTCGCGCAGCGCAAACTGACCGGCGTCATAACCAACGGCGATCCGCTTACGGCGATAACTCGCCAAGACGCAGAAATGATCAGCATTCAAACTGCGTCGCATCTTCTGGAATTTGCTCCGGTTGTTGACGCAATCAATGACACCCAAACCTTGGCGATGATCGAAACAACACCGGCTCCACGCGTTCGTCCGCAATCCGTCATCAAAACCGCTGCCATCAGAGCAACGCTGAACAACCCAACGCCAAACACCGGCCAAGCGCCGCGAAAACGACCTGCTCATATTGGCACCAGCGAGGATCAAAGCACGGCCCCGAACACCGCACCTCCACCAAGACGTCGACCGTAGTTAAGCGCGCCTAAGCGTCTTCAAACGTAACCACCCGGCGATACAACCGCCATGTCGCATGCCCCAAAACTGGCAGCGCAACAAACAGCCCCAGAAATATTGGCAATAACCCAACCAGCATGATCAGCCCGATGGAAAAGGCGAAAAACAACATCGGCACCGGATTCATAAACACGCTACGCACGCTGGCGATCATCGCACTCACAAAATCAATCTCACGGTCCAGCATCAAAGGCAAACCAACGACAGAGATTGAAAATAAGACCGCAGATAAGCCGGCACCTACTGCTGTACCGACCGCCAACATGACCATCCCATTCGTCGTGAACAGAATTTCATATGAGGTTGTGACGTTGGTCATTGCAGACAGACCAAAAAACAGTGCGAAAACCAGATGGGCTGCATAGGCCCAAAACATGAAAATCATAATGATGATTGCGGCCAAAGCAGGCACTTGCCGTTGGCTCTGCGCGACAACGACCCCCAAAACACCGCCCCAATCTAACGGCTGGCTCGCTTCCAGCCTGCGGCTAACCTCATACAGGCCAACGGCAGCAAAGGGCGCAAACAACGGAAACCCCAGCCCCAGAGGAATAATCCACCAGCTTTGCGAAATCACAGTAACCTGAGCCCAGATCGTCAGCCCACCCAGCACGTAAAAGGCGCTAAAAAACAAACCAAACGCCGGCGCTCGCAGATAATCACCCAACCCCTCCTTTAACGAGGCAAGGACATCGGCAATGCGAATATGGTTAATGATAGGCGCTGGGCTTGGCGGATTGATGTCGGTCGGCATGGTTTTCTCCCTCAATTGAGCCAGACCTAACGCGCCTTCTCTGCCAACTCATTGACCTAAATCAATGACAATTACAGCCGGCTAACCGGTTGCAACTGTCGTATTAAGTGCTCCAAAATCGATTCTCGCAATTATCAATTGATCAACTATTAGCTTACAAAAATACGCGGAACTGTCGATATAATGGCGCGCATTCCAAAATATCGCTCTACGTATCGATGTATTTCACCCGGAATAATTGCAATCACATTAAATACATATCAATTTCCCGCAGAACTGTGACAATCGTCACCTCACTACTGGACTAATTAGTAGAGAGACTTCAGTAGAATAGTGTTCGATTATCTTGTGACAACTTGGGGTATACAAATTGTACGTGTTGCGTTTTTCGTTCGCAGTGGCCGTTATGTTCGGTGCCATGAATGCGAACGCCGAAGAGTTGAGCAGCCAGAGAGTTTCGGCTGTATCAACGGATAATTCAGGGCAGGCAGGTGGGGGCATCCTCGGCGGGGCCCGAAAACACCTGCATGCCAAATTCGAGTTTGAGGATCTAACCTGCCCACTAAACGAAGACGGCGGCATGATCACCAAGGTCGTAAACGAAGCGATGAAGACTGTCATTGCTCCGCAAGGGTTCTCCACCAAATTCATCGGCCATGATGTTTCGCTCTCAGAAACAGAAACGCAAGGTCTGATTTTTCCACTCTATCGCCCAAATTGCGCAGAACCATCGCATCTGAATGATCATGCACGGGACCTCTGCGAAAACCGTATTTGGTCAGATCCACTTCATGCAATCATCGTTGCGTCCTACCAGCGCGCTGGGTTTGAACATAAGGTAACAAAAGTTCGAAACCTGTATGGCCTGACAATCTGCCAAGCAGGCTCCGAACTCCCTCGCATCCTCGGGGAACGCGGCGTTTCAAAACTGAACGCACGTATCATTACAAAAGGAAACCCCGCCGCCTGCTTTAAAGCCCTTTCAGCAGGCACAGTGGACATCGCCATGATGCCACTCAGTACCGGCTCTCGTATTCTGGAAGGGGTCGAGAAATACAGCCAGATCGAACAGATCCCAGAGCTGGATTATGTCCTAACCCTTCATGCAGTGGGCAAAAGCGGCTCTGCCCGTGCGATGTTGGATATTGAGGCTCTTAATCTCGGCCTAAGCAACATAAGGTCCAGCGGTAAGATGATGGAAATTGCCAAAGATTACTTCTTTGGTCACGATCACGACGCGAAATATGACTCTGCACATAATCACTGAGTTGGTTGCAGAGATTTACTATTGTCAGCCCAAGCCTAATCAGCAATTGGGACGGTTAACATCAGCCCATCCTGACCGTAAAAACCGCCCAATGTCCTCTGCCTAGCCCTATGTCCTCTACCTAACCGGCAAATATCCGCTCATGTAGCGGATTAAACCCGATCCGATAGGCAAGCTCGGCAGGCTGTCGGGCATCCCAAACCGACAGATCCGCCCGCATGCCTTCGGCGATCACACCACAATCATCCAACCCCAACGCCGCTGCTGCATGCACCGTCGCACCAGTCAACGCCTCCTCCGGTGTCATGCGGAACAATGTGCAACACATGTTCAGCGTTAACAGCATGGATGTAATGGGCGATGACCCTGGGTTACAATCTGTCGCCACCGCCATTTTTGCTCCGGCGGCACGCAAGGCTGCCAAGGGCGGTTGCTGCGTTTCTCTCAACGTATAAAACGCACCGGGCAGAATAACCGCCACTACGCCCTTCTCAGCTAATAACGCGGCATCGGCATCATTCAAGTATTCCAAATGATCAGCCGAAATCGCGCCATATTCTGCCGCCAACCGCGCCCCACCCAGATCAGACAACTGCTCTGCATGCAGCTTCACCGGCAGGCCCAGCGCTTTGGCTTCCTCAAACACCACGCGAATTTCTTCGGGTTGAAAGGCGATGCCCTCACAAAACCCATCCACCGCATCAACCAGCCCTTCGGCATGGGCAGCCCGCAGCGCAGGCAAACAGACATCGGTGATATACTCTCCGGACCGTCCAGAATACTCCGCAGGCACAGCATGCGCGCCCAGAAAGCTGGTCTTAACCCGAATAGGCCGCTCCTCTGCGATCCGCCGCGCTGCACGCAGCATATTCAGCTCAGTCTCAACATTCAGCCCATAGCCAGACTTCACCTCAATCGTCGTCACACCCTCAGCAATCATCGCATCAACGCGCGTTAACGCTCCAGCGACCAACTCATCCAGCGTGGCCTCGCGCGTCGCAGTAACGGTTGACACAATACCACCACCTGCCCGCGCAACTTCTTCATAACTTGCACCTTCCAACCGCATTTCAAATTCACGCGCCCGGTCGCCGCCAAAAACGATATGCGTATGACAGTCGATAAGCGCGGGCGTGATCAGCCGATCACCATAGTCCCGGCGCGGCGCAGCCGCCAAATGGTCAGGCAGGTCAGCCATCGGCCCCACCCAAACAATACGCCCGCTCTCAACAGCAACGCCGCCATCGGTAATCAATCCATAAGGCGCATCACCAGCCATTGTCGCAACCTGCGCTGCGGTCAAAACATGAAGATCAGACATGATGCCTCTCAGGCCGCATCGGCGGCAGTCAGAATTGGAAAATAGGGCGCAGGCCAAAGCAAAGCCGCGTTCGCAACAACAAACGCGGCTTCACATTTCAAAGCAACAAGAGTTTTACGAACGCTTGTTTACAGGTTTTCAGGCTGCGCCATACCAGTGGCATGATATCCACCATCAACGAACAGAACCTCGCCGGTCGTACCCGCACCCAAATCGGACAACAGATACAAGGCAGTGCCGCCAATATCCTCTGACGTTGCGTTCCGACGCAGCGGAGCGTTGGTCTCTGCCGACTTATAAATCTTGCGCGCCCCACCAATTGCAGCCCCTGCCAAGGTCCGCATTGGTCCGGGGCTGATCGTATTGACCCGAATGCCATCCGGCCCCAGATCATTGGCCAGATACCGCACCGCGGCCTCCAACGCAGCCTTGGCCACACCCATTACATTGTAATTGGGCATAACCCGCTGTGCACCAAGGAAACTCAGCGTCGCAATTGATCCGCCATTCTTCATCAATGGCGCAGACCGACGGGCAACATCAACCAGCGAGTAACATGAGATATCCAACGAATTCAGAAAGTTAGCTCGGCTCGAGTCCACAAACCGCCCAGTCAGTTCAGATTTATCTGAATAGGCAATTGCGTGAACCACAAAATCCAGTTCGCCCCATTCATCAGCAATCCGCGCCCAAGCAGCATCCATGGATGCTTCATCGGTCACATCCACATCAACCATCAGCGAGGCACCAACGCTTTCAGCCAGCGGAGCCACACGCTTGCCAAAAGCTTCGCCCTGATAGGTAAACGCCAACTCAGCGCCTTCCTCTGCCAGCTTGGATGCAATGCCCCATGCAATCGAACGTTCATTCGCGACGCCCATAATCAGGCCCCGCTTACCCTTCATCAGATCAGCCATACCTAAGCCTTCCTCAGCCGTGATACCGGCTCATCGCCAGTGTCGCGTTTGTGCCGCCAAAGCCAAAGCTATTGCTCAGAACCGTGTCCAAACCAGCGTTATCAACGCGGGTCGTGGCGATTTCCTCTGGTTTCAATGCAGGGTCCAATTCAGTGACATTGGCCGATGCCGTGATGAAATCATTCTGGAGCATAAGCAGGCAATAAATCGCCTCCTGCACACCAGTTGCGCCCAGTGAATGCCCGGTCAGCGATTTGGTGGAGCTGATGATCGGTGTCTGGCCTTCACCAAACACACGGCGCACCGCCTCAACCTCAGTCACATCACCCGCAGGCGTCGACGTGCCATGGGCATTGATATAATCAACCTTACGATCACCCAAAGTCGCGCAGGCAACTTTCATGCACCGTTCAGCACCCTCACCTGACGGCGCAACCATGTCGTGGCCATCCGAAGTGGCACCGTAACCAGTGACCTCAGCATAAATCTTCGCACCACGCGCCAGCGCATGATCCAATTCTTCCAGCACAACAACACCGCCACCACCAGCAATGACAAACCCATCACGGGTCGCATCAAAGGCGCGCGAAGCGGTCTCTGGCGTGTCGTTATATTTGGATGACATAGCGCCCATTGCATCGAACAGGCAGCTTAGCGTCCAATCCAATTCCTCACCACCACCAGCAAAAACAACATCCTGTTTGCCAAGCTGAATCTGCTCCACACCATTACCGATGCAATGGGCCGACGTCGAACAGGCCGAAGTGATAGAATAGTTAACGCCCTTAATCTTAAACGGCGTCGCAAGACAGGCAGAGTTGGTAGAGGACATGCCCCGTGTCACCATGAACGGCCCCATACGCTTGGGCGCGCCTTTTTCGATAACAATTTTGTGCGCCTGAAACAGGTTTTTGGTGGACGGTCCACCAGACCCCATGACCAAACCTGTGCGCTCGTTGGAAACCTCATGTGGCTCCAACCCACTGTCAGCAACCGCCTGCTCCATCGCGATATAGTTATACGCGGCACCCTCGCCCATGAACCGCATCTGGCGCTTATCAATCATCTCTGTGACGTCGATATTCGGCATGCCCTGAATACGGCTTCGGAACCCATGTTCCTCATAATCCGGCGCAAAGCTGATGCCAGATTTCCCTTCGCGAAGAGAGGCCAAAACCTCCTGCGAGCTATTCCCGATCGACGAAACAATGCCAAGGCCTGTAATGACAACACGACGCATGAGCGTCTCCTTCAATTTAGCAATCAGAGATTAGTCAGCCTGGACAAGGCCAACGCGCATGTCAGTGACAGTATAGGCAATCTCGCCATCTGCCATAACGGTGCCATTCGCAACGCCCATTTTCAGGCGACGGTCAATGACACGGGTCATTTCAACGTTGTAAGTCAGCATCTTGGTTTCTGGCGTGATCATCTTGGTTAATTTGATCTCGCCCACGCCCAATGCCCGGCCCTTGCCCAACATACCGCGCCAACCGAGGTTAAAACCGGTTAACTGCCACAAACCATCAAGGCCGAGGCACCCCGGCATGACAGGATCGCTCAGGAAATGGCATTCAAAAAACCAGCGATCGGGGCGAATTTCATATTCCGCAACCACATGCCCTTTGCCGGCAGGTCCACCATCATCAGAAATCTCTGTAATGCGATCCATCATCAGCATCGGCGGCGCAGGCAACAGCGCATTACCGGGGCCGAACAGCTCGCCCCGCGCGCATTTCATCAGCCCATCAAAATCATAGCTCGTTGCCCTGTCGGTCAAAGCGGTCTCCACTTACTTTTCATCGTCGCACTCCCACCACATGATTATGCACGTGCGATGGCCCTCAGTAACACCCGCCACATTCGGCGACAAGATAGATGGCAACCTAACAAGGTATAGATGGCAACCTAACAAGGTCTCATCGCCTGCCATTACGTTTGATTATCCGACAGATAAGATCAAACGACTTCCATTTTAACACCCATGGCGACAGATTAACCAAATCAAAATGCGAACAAATCAGCAGGGGTTCAAAAAATGCGCAGCAGTGATGGACAGATGAGAGATTTGGTGACCTCTATGCCCGGCGCAGGCTGGGACTATGCCCAAACCCGCCATCCCTATCATTTCATCGAACGACCAAAGGGGCCGCATTACTGCGTCTACAACCGCCGCCACATGGCCGTTTGCTTTGACGATCACACGACCGAGGATGGCTACTGGCGCCTCCGCCAACACGCCGCTGTCCTGAACACCGGCGAATTCCCCATTCAATTCCAAGGCCCGGATGCAGAACGCCTGCTCGACAAGCTGTTCACTAAAGACATGACCAAAGTAAAAACCGGCCGCTGTGGCTATGGCCTCGCCTGTTATGAGGACGGCGGCCTGATCGTTGACGGCATCCTCCTGCGGCTCGAAGACGATAAATTCTGGTATGCCCAAGCTGACGGAGATTTCTATAGCTGGGCCCGCGCTCATGCCTCCGGCATGGACGTATCCATCACCGACCCAGACGTGTTCGTTTCTCAGGTACAGGGTCCAAATGCCCTGAAAATCCTTGATGCCGCCAGCGACAACGGCATGCCCGCCCCCTTCGGCTATTTCGCCATCGCCCGCGTGATGTTTGGGGGCCAAGAGGTTGTGATCACCCGCACCGGATATACCAACGAGTTAGGCTGGGAATTCTACACAGAACCCCACCATGATGCAGAGGCACTATGGGCGCACCTATCCGCCGCTGGCGCAGAATATGGGATGGAGATCTTTGGCCTCGACGCCATGAATATCCGCCGGATAGAGGCTGGCATCCTCAACGCAGGGTCAGACTTTAACGAAACAACAAACCCCTACGAAGTCGGCCTTGGCCGGTTCGTGGACGAAGACAAAGCCGACTTCATCGGTAAAGCGGCTCTTGTAAACGCACCCAAAGAACTCCGCCTCCACGGTGTAAAATGCGAAGGCAGCGAGCCACTTATCAATGCCCCAGTTACAGTAGACGGCAAACCCGCAGGCAAAATCACAGCAGGCGCAACATCCCCCTACCTCGGCCACGGCATAGGCATTGCCTTGATGGATTCAGGTGGCCACCAACCCGGCGACCAAATCCAAATCGGCTGCAAAGATGGCACGACCCAATCGGCCACACTGGTCGAAATGCCATTCTATGACAAACTTGCAGAAATTCCGCGTGGCAAGCTGGTGGATGTTCCCGTGCGGCCTGCGTAACGAGGGCCAAGCATGAAACAATCTCTAGCTCTCACTGCTGTTGTCGTGCGCGGCTATGATGAAGCAATTGAGTTCTATACAGAAAAGCTAGGGTTTGAGCTGGTCGAGGATACTTATCAGCCCGAGCAAGACAAACGATGGGTGGTCGTAAAACCAAAGGGCGACGGCCACTCATCCATACTCCTTGCTAAGGCCTCTACCCCGCATCAGAAAAAATATATCGGCGACCAAAGTGGCGGGCGCGTATTCCTGTTTTTGCAAACCGATGATTTTGAACGTGACTATCAGGCCTATAAAGGCCGGGGTGTTAATTTCGTTAGGCCACCCAAACACGAAGCATATGGAACGGTCGCAGTGTTTTCAGACCTATACGGCAACCTGTGGGATTTGGTTCAGTTCAGCTAACCGCCAGCAAGATTCTATGCATTAGTCAAAATTCATACAATTTCCAGCCACTGGGCATACGTTCCACAAATCATTAAATCCTCCTGTAGTATCTGTACTATTTAAAGTACCAACCAAAAATAATAGCAACCAACGCACGCCATAGAACTATTGTAGTAACGGTTTGGATGAAAATAATAAAAATGCCACATGATATACTGGTTTCGAAAAAATAGGCGGCACCAACAGGCAAAACAACAAATATATATAAAATAGTGATCATAGGATGTCGCATCGCAAATTCATTTACTGCGAACACCAATTTGCTCAACGTGCGTAACTTAGCTAACATAAAATTTAGCAAACAAAATATCCTTAGTAAGCGTTGGGTGAGTGTAGCCCGCACTTATCCCTCAATCAATCGGCACCAACTCAAACTCCACTAAATCCTCCCACCTTCCAAACCAAACATCAAATAACTCAGGCCGTCGCGTTTCCATCAGCTGATAACAAACACTCAATTCTCGATTGGGCCACGAGTTCAAATAATTCAGTCCTTCGGGCAACAACCGCCCCTGCTCGTGAAACCGCTCATAGGCGGCATCCCAACACCCCGGCCTAAACCGTTCAATCACCATGAACTTCTGCATCAGACTCCCCCACACTTTCGATCAAACCTATGCACGCCCCAAAAACTCTACAAGCCGGTGTAAAAAATGCCCAAAAACGGCGCGCACCATGTCGCGGGCGATCACTGGCATTGCCCGTTAAAATGTGTATTCTACAGCCAATTACGTGAAACAGGGCGAAGCAATAGCTAATGCAGACGACCGTTAACGCAGTGGCGCAGAAACGCGCCGACACTTGGCTCTCTGGCGCTGGCCTCAGACCGACCCGACAACGCCGCGCTCTTGCAGCGCTTCTCGTTGGCGACGGCGAACATCGCCATGTCACCGCCGAACGCCTGTTTGACGCGGCACAAGATGCAGGCTCATCTGTTTCCCTTGCGACTGTCTACAATACCCTAAAGTGCTTTACCGAGGCAGGGTTGCTGACCGAAATCGCCGTCGATGGCGCGCGATCTTATTTTGACACCCGCACCGAAGAGCATCCGCACTTCTATTGGGAAGATGAGGCAAAACTAACCGACGCGCCAACCGGCTCAATCGAATTTGCCCGACTGCCCGAAGCGCCGGCAGGCATGGACATCTCTAAAATCGACGTTGTCATCCGTATTAAGAAACAGTGATGCAAAACATCCGCTTCGGTCGCACCGCCCTGAAAGTCTCCGAATTATGCTTCGGCACGATGACTTTCGGCGCAGAGACTGACGAGGCTGAATCCGGCAAACTCTACGCCGCCTGCCGTGATGCAGGCATCAACTTCTTTGACTGCGCCGATGTATACGCTGGTGGCGACAGCGAACGCATCCTGGGCCGCCTGATTGCCCATGAACGCGATGATGTCATCATCACCACCAAATGCGGGTTTGGACAGTTCAAGGGCGCAGGTCGCGCCGTCATTCGAAGGTCTTGCGAAGAAAGCCTGAAACGCCTCAACATCGACCGCATTGATATTTACTATATCCATCAATGGGATGCCGCCGCCCCCATCGAAGAAACTATGCGCGCGCTCGAAGACCTGCGTGCATCAGGCAAGGTCGCGCATCTCGCCGTTTCCAATTTCGCAGCATGGCAGATCGCAAAGGCAAATGGCATCAGCGCACGCGAAGGCTGGGCAACATTCGAAGTCATGCAGCCGATGTACAACCTCCTGAAACGTCAGGCCGAAGTCGAACTGCTGCCCTTGGCTCAGGCCGAAAACATTGCCGTCATGCCTTATGGCCCTGCGGCGGGCGGGCTGTTATCCGGCAAATACGCTTCCGGCGGCACCGGTCGGTTCAGCACCCGAAATGATTACCAACGCCGCTATGGCGACGACTATTTCCATGACGCGGCAGCACGGTTTACAGCCCTAGCTGCCGATAAAGGCATCCACCCCATGACTTTGGCAGTCGCATGGTCAGCGGCCCACCCCGCCATCACCACACCCATCATTGGTGCCCGGTCAATGGAACAACTCCCAGCCCAACTCGCAGCGGCTGACCTGGACATGACGGCAGAGCTACGCGCAGAAATCACAGCCCTAAGCCTCACTCCACCGCCGGCAACTGACCGGCTGGATGATGTTACGACGACCAAAAACGCCTAACCCGCATTTCCACCACTAATCCGTGCCCAAAATATTGATTTAATTACATTAAACTAAAACGCTCCATTCGCTTGCAACGTAAATTTCACACGTTGACGCGTGAACAACGCACACCAAATCAACCCAAAATGTCTTTTTACTTGATTTTAGTGAGGAATCATTTCCTATTGTCAGACAAATAATTTTTCCGGAGCTTCAGCACCGCATTCATACAAGATTAAGCACCATAAACGCGAAGCTTTCGGCACAATAGAACTAGGTTGCCCGCTCAATAGGGCACCATCGACAAAGGGAGACTCAAATGAACATCAGACCAGATCCGACTTTCCACGCATCCCCTAAATTGGCGATGGAGGCACCCGCAGAGAAATACGCCTTTACCGTCATGCTCAGCCCTGATGGCAAGCAATCAGACGGTATCGCGGTAGTAGACGTAGACAAAAACTCAAAAACATTTGGCGAAATCGTCCATCAGGTCATCGTCCCGTACAAAGGTGACGAATTTCACCACTTCGGGTGGAATGCCTGCTCCTCGTCACTGTCACCGCTCTCCGGCCATGCATTCCTGGAACGTCGCTATCTGATCGTTCCCGGCATCCGCTCCTCTCGCATCTACATCATTGATGTAAAAGACCCGCTCAAGGCTGAGATTCACAAAATCATTGAGCCAGAGGAAGTCTTCGCAAAAACCGGCTACTCTCGCCCACACACAATCCATTGCGGCCCCGAAGGCATCTATGTTTCAACCCTCGGCGGTGGCGGCGAGGACGGCACAGATGGCCCTCCCGGCATCTTCATCATGGATTGCGAAACGTTTGAGATCATCGGCCAATACGAAATGGACCGTGGCCCGCAAGACAAACACTATGATTTCTGGTGGAACCTGCCGCAGGACTACATGGTCAGCTCCGAATGGGGCCTGCCACCACAGTTCGAAGGCGGCATCGTGCCAGAGGATCTGCTGTCCAACAAATACGGCCACTCCATCCATTTTTGGGATTTGCGCGCGCGCAAAAACATCCAAACCATCGACCTCGGTGCCAACCACCAGATGGCGCTGGAGATTCGCCCAGCCCATGATCCGAAAAAATCGCATGGCTTCTGCGGTGTTGTGGTCGACACAACCAACCTTCAGGGCGCGATCTTTACATGGTGGCGCGATGATGATGGCGTCTGGCAAGCCAAGAAAACCATCACTATCGACCCGGTTCCCGCCGACCCGGATGATCTGCCCGACCTCCTAAAAGGGTTCGGCGCAGTGCCACCGCTGGTTACAGACATCGACCTCAGCCTCGATGACAAATATCTCTACGTCGCCTGTTGGGGTCTGGGCGAGATGCACCAATACGATGTATCCGACCCGATGAATCCGGTTCTGGCGGGCAAGGTCGAACTTGGCGGTATCGTTGCCAAACATAAACATCCAAACGGCAAAGACTTCGCCTTTGGCCCGCAGATGGTAGAGGTCAGCCGCGATGGCAAACGCGTCTACTGGACCAACTCGCTTTATTCCACATGGGATGATCAATTCTATCCAAATGACGAAGGCGGCCAGATGGTTATGGCCAAAGTCGGCAAGGAAGGCGGCTTAAAGCTCAGCAAGAAGTTCTACGTCGACTTCCCGAAAGGATACCGCAGCCATCAGATCAGGCTGGAGGGCGGCGACTGTTCAACTGACAGTTTCTGCTATCCGTCCGCGTAAGCAGCCTTAAATGGGTGAAGAATTCGTATCGGTGGCGGCCCTTTGGTGGGCCGTCATTTTTTCTGGCATCTACCACGGCATCAACCCGGGCATGGGCTGGCCACTGGCTGTGTCTGCTGCGTTGATGGAGCAAAAACGCAGCGCCCTCCCCCGCGCCCTGGGCATGCTGGCATTCGGTCATTTCCTGGCCATGCTGGCGATCCTCACGCCATTCTCGCTGATGATCTTTCTGGTCGAATACGAAAGCAGCATTCGTATCGGGGCCGGCGCATTGGTCATCGTAATGGGCATTTACCTGCTCATTAACCGAAGGCACCCAAGGTTCCTCGCCCGCGTACACCCAGCCAAACTGGCGCTCTGGTCATTTCTGGCAGCAATGGCCCACGGCGCGGGCCTCATGCTCGTTCCCATATTCCTAGGCATTTGCGCTGTCGGAATAACCGACGAAGGCCATCAAGCAGCAGCAACCCTG
>JBMYPG010000075.1:0-14755 GCA_049600095.1 Pikeienuella sp.
GGCTCATAACCTGACCTAGCAACACGCTCCAAAGGACGCGGGATGGAGCAGCCCGCTCAACTGGTCGAACCCTCCACTGGAGGCTTCTCAAACCAGCTTCGCCTCGTCAGGCTCATAACCTGACCAAGCAATACGCTCCAAAGGACGCGGGATGGAGCAGCCCGGTAGCTCGTCAGGCTCATAACCTGAAGGTCGCAGGTTCAAATCCTGCTCCCGCAACCAAAACAAATCAAACAAATAAAAATACTTAATCTCGTTAGAGCTTAACGTCTCATCAAGCGCCCGGGAAATATTGCTGCGCTCGTTGCTACGTTAGAGCTACGTAGAGCGCATCCAGTATCGGAGCTTATTTGCTCTTAGATATAAGTCCCCAATATTTTGTGATGCACACAGAAATTTATGTACTTGCTTCCCTAATTGACCTTGTGCATCCTAAGCTCATGTCCACCATATCAAATAGGAAGTTTGTAATGTCTGGTAACATAGCCACAGCAGGCTACTGCGAGGCTAGCAAGATATTGGCGGTGGAGTACTATAATGGTGCGGTGTATCACTACTTTGATGTCTCAATTGAGGTTTCTAAAAAACTGTTTTCTAGTGATAATTTTATCGAAGAGTTTCGTAAGTCGAGCTTGTTATCAAAACAATCAAAATTGATTGAACAGCTTTTACCTGTTTACTTAGGCTAAAGCATCGCATCCCACATTAAGACGACTTCAACGCGGACGACATGAACCCGGTCACTTTAAAAGTTCAAGAAATTCTGGTCAAGAAGCGCATGGCGACGGTCTAAGAGATCAGGCATCACGGATTACTTTTCCCTCCATAATTTCGGTTCTACTACTCTTCCAGACCGTTCAGGTTAGCGGCAGCAAAAAGAGCGAGACCGTTTAGAAAAGCAAGTTACCGAGTGATGGGCGAATAACAGAGTTGGGAATTCACACTCACCTTTTCGACGACAAGAAAGGGTCATACTTCGGTTTAGACGAATGCACATTCTACAGAAGTTCGCATCAATCTACGCTTCGTTACACAATCTGCTTAATAAGAGGTCTTGGGGAAGAGTTTATAAAGTTTGAAGAACTCGTATCAAGGTCCGGGGGAGTACTTATTCCTTTAGACGCTAAAAAATCCATATATTATAAACTAAAGTTGTAGATTTCGTACGTGTTGTGTGTTGGTTCTTTTTTCCCTTATGGCAATAAAAACTCCTGAAACAAAAATAATAGTTCCGCCGACCCACGTGAAAACATCCGGTATTTCACCAAAGAGCCAAAATCCAAATATGATACCCCAAATGAGCTTGACATAGTCAAAAGGCATTAAGAGAGTTGGATCGCCTTCTTTGAATGCTTGGCTGATGGTTAGCTGTGTTGCGGACCCAAGGCATCCAATAACAATTAGCCACATCAGTTGATGGGGATCGGGAGTTTGCCAAACCATCAAAGCCGGTACGAACGATAAACACATCGTTGTCACACCCATCCATGCTACGATCGTCAAGCTATTTTCTGTCTTTGACAGAAGTTTAATGAACAACATTGATCCAGCCCAAAAAAATGCGGACCCAATGACCAAGATCGATCCTGTGTCGATTTCCAACCAGCCAGGCCTAAGGATGATCAACATTCCGACAAAACCCGTAATAATCGCTAGCCAACGATAAATTCGGAACCTCTCCCCTAGAAAGATAAAGCTCAAAATAGCCAAAAAAATTGGTGCTGTGAAACTTAAGGAATTCACGCGGGCTAAACTAATCAATCCTAAACTTGTGAAAAACATAAGCATCGAGGTCGTATTTAAGAGGCCACGTATGAGGTGAAGTTTAAATTTTGTAGTTCGTAAAAAGATAAAACGGGATTGTATGATCATTGGTAAAATGATGATAAACCCAAACAAGCTCCTAAAAAATGCAACCTCAAACGGGTGTAGCTCAGCGGTATTGATGCGAACAGCAACGTGCATCATTACCGCAAAAAAAGTTGACGCAATCATTAAAATAATACTTCTCATAAATGAAGGCTGATTAGCCCACACTTCTGTGATTGATAAAAATAATTTCATAATTTTCGTAACAACTTACAGCGGTCCCCAATGATTATTATAAACTCAGATACTGTAAATTACGGTGCGAGCGGCTTTACCGTACATGCCATAAGATAAAGTTATTTCTTGGCGTCTCGTGGAAACTGCGGTGGTGTTACGGGCACATAAGGGAATCTTCCACGTTGCTTAGTGGCGGTTGTGCTGGGGTCGGTGCCACCTCTAACATAGACCTTACCGGGATCATAATAGGGCCCGAAGTCCCACGTTGGAAACCGCCCATGCTTCATCGCTTCTTGGACAAACATACGCTTTTTCTGTGACGCACGAATGCGCGTCTCAAGCGCCTTTTCATCCCAACGCTCCATCATCGTGGCGAACATTCGCGCGATCTGTTCTTGGTGTTCAGGCGCGTCCGCGAGGTTATTCAACTCAAGTGGGTCAGCCTCCAAGTCAAAGAACATTTTGGGGTCCGTGCGGGTATAAACTAGCTTTTTGCGTCCTTCGATCATGATAAGCGCCGGGCCATAGAGACTTTCGCCAGTGGATTCGATAAACACGTGATCATCAAAGCTGTTCGGCTCGGGACGAGCCAGCAGACTATGTCCATCATGGGGCGCAACATAGCCTTCAAAGTTTCCGCTCGTTGCGATATCTGTAAAAGTTGGCATCAGATCGACGAGTGAAGCCAAGGCTTTTTCGCGGTGACCCGCTTTAACGCCAGGTCCTTGCACGATTATTGGCACCCGGAGCGACGCCTCGTAGGGATTGAATTTGAACCACATGCCACGCTCGCCCAACATTTCACCATGGTCCGAGATTAAAAAGACATATGTGTTGTCCAGTTGTCCGATGTTTTCTAGCGTTTCGATCAGGCCACCAACTAACTCGTCAATATGTGTGACCATCGCGAAATAGGCTCGGCGCGAGTTATGGAGTTGTTCGGGCGTGATTTCGAATTCATCTTGCCGGATTGTCATGAAGTATCGTTGTGACCATGGGTCCCGTTCCTCAAACGGGATGAACGGCACTTCGGGTTCGGGAATGTCGCGGCCCTCATACATGTCCCAATATTTGCGGCCTGCAACAAAAGGGTTATGCGGTTGCGTAAACGAGACGTGCAGCATAAAGGGGCGATCATCAGTTGATCGTGCATGATCGTATAGCTCCTTACGCGCAGCAATAAAAACCTCTTCGTCGTAGTCCAGTTGCAAATTACGCTCGCAATGCCCGGATTCGACGACACTGAGCAAACTCATTACCGAGGGTGCGTAGGCCTCGTCGGTTTTGTCCCAGTCCATAGTCCAGGCGAAATCTGATGGGTATATATCGGTAGTCAACCGCTCTTCAAACCCGTGAAGCTGGTCAGGACCGACAAAGTGCATCTTTCCCGACAGAGTTGTCTTGTAACCAAGCTTGCGCAAGTAGTGGGCATAGGTTGGCTCGGAAGGCAGGAACTCGGCCCCGTTATCAAATACTCCAACGTCCGAGGGTAGACGACCGGTCATCATTGAGGCGCGTGACGGGCCGCAGACGGGGTTATTGCAATACCCGTTTGTGAAGACGGTCCCATTCTCAGCCATTTTGTCAATGTTTGGCGTGATTGCATAGGGTTTGTTATAAGCAGACAGGCAGAGAGCTGTCATCTGATCGGCTTGAATGACGAGGATATTGGGACGGGTCATGATGCTTCCTTACAAGAAATGAGCCGCCCAAACTTAAGTTTGGGCGGCTATCGTTTGTTTTTACTTCTCTCCAACACGTGCTACAAATTCTTCGATGCCGGGTACGTTAATCTCGCGATAATATTTTAGTGCCCCGGGGTGCAAGGGTGCGCCAAAGCCGTTCAAAACAGTCTCTTTATTCACACGACCAAATGCCGGGTGCACGCCTGCCAGATCATCAAGGTTTTCGAAAATCGCCTTCGTCATATCATAGACGCGCTCTTCGGGCACATCAGCAGATATCACTAATCCGTTGGCTAGACCATATGTTGGTGTATCTTCTGCCACATCCTCATAGGTGCCGCCGGGTATCGCCAGTCGGAAATAGGGTGGATATTTTGCGCTGAGTTCGGTGTAGAATTCATCTGAAATCGGGATGAGTTTCACATCACGTTGCGCTGACAGTTTGATCACTGGTGGCAACGGGAAAGAACCGTTCCAAAGGGCGGCATCGATGTTGCCGTCGCTTAGCATGTCGACCATATCCCCAAGGCGCACACGGAACGCCTCAAAATCGGTGCCCGCAACCATTTCCATCAGAACGTTTGCGTCCAGCATCGATACGCCTCCGGGTTGACCCATGCCAATGCGTTTACCCTTGAGATCTGCCAGCGAATTTATTGGCCCGCCTTCTAGCGCAATAACATGCATGCCAACGGGGGCAATCGCCATCCATGAAAGGATCTTACCGGGCTCACCACCCTCGTAAGGCCCGGTCGCTGCATAAGCCTCGTAAGAAGATAGGGTTGTTGCCATTGAGGCCTCTAACTCTTTGCCTTGCAGCAATTTGATGTTGGCGACATAACCTTTGGTTTCTTCGGCAGTTGCTTGGACCCCATCAACGTTTTTGTTGATCACGTCCGCGATCCCTGCCGACCAAGTATAGGCCGTGCAGCCAACCGGGCAGGACCCGATCGAGAAAAAGTCGTCTGCCTGTCCCGCAATCGGCGCAACAAGCAGCGTTGCGGCAACAAACGTTGATTTTAGTATATGTTTCATTTGAGTTCTCCCTTTGAGGTTGATTCAGCCGGTTATGATCCAGCTTTGGTTGTAGTAACTTGATCTAATGCGCCTTTGCGCAGGTTTATGAATATGACTGTCCCTGCGACGAGCAGGGCGAGAGCGTCAAAGTGCCAGTTCGAGCTAAGGAAAAGCAATGACGCTAGAGCGAAACCAAAGCGCTCGAGGATTTGCAGGCGATAGGCAAAAACGCCCATAATCGCTATACTGGCCGAAACGCCACCTGCAATTGCGGTAATGAAAGACAAGATCACTTGCACCCAGGTTACATCAATTCCCAGCAGGGCAGGGTCGTACACAAAGAAGTAAGGCACCGCGAACGCGCCCATCCCAAACTGGCAAGCCAGCACGGCGATTTTTAGTGGATTGCCCTGGCTGATCGAGGCAGCTGCATAGGCGGCCAGGGCCACAGGTGGAGTGATCGAAGACAGCATTGCTGAGTAGAGCACAAAGAGGTGTGCTGCCAGAAGCCCAACACCCAGATCGACAAGTGCTGGGGCAACGAGTGTCGCAACAAGGATGTAAGCAGCAGCCGTCGGGAGACCCATCCCAAGTATCAGGCAAGTCAGCATAGTCAGTATTAGCGCGAGAGGCAAATGACCGCCTGATAGCATAACCACAAGGGTGGAGAATTTCAGACCTACACCAGTAAGCGTAATAATCCCAATGATGCATCCTGCCGCAGCACAGGCTAGTGCGACAGGGATGACCGCATTGGCCGCTGTTACAGCGGTTTCAATCAAACGGCGCGGTGTCTGCGCAGAAGCTTGGCGAAAGTAGCTGACGATGACTGACGTTGTCACTGCCCAGAATGACGATAGCATGATCGAATAACCATTAAGCAACATGCCGACGAAAACTGGCAGCGGCGCTAATAGATAGACTCGTTGGATCATAGAGATCCAATCGGTGGTCGAGCCCGCGTCGCGTAACAACGGAATGTTTCGTTTGACCGCTTCGAAATGCACCATAGCTAACAGAACAGCGTAGAAGATAACTGCTGGAAGAAATGCTGCCTTGGCGATGGTCAGGTAAGACGTTGAGGTGAATTCGGCCATTATAAATGCAGCGGCGCCCATCACCGGCGGCATCAACTGTCCACCTGTCGAGGCGACAGCTTCAATGGCTCCGGCAGCTTCCTTGCGATACCCACTCTTGCGCATCAAGGGAATCGATATCGGTCCAGTGGTTAGAACATTGGCAACGGCAGTGCCTGATATCATTCCCATCAGGCTAGACCCTACCACTGCAGCCTTTGCCGGACCTCCGCGCATGCGGCCCGTAAGGCCGGTGGCGAAGTCCATTAAAACCTGCCCTGCACCGGTCTTTTCCAATAATGCCCCCAGTACGACAACACCGGTGACAAATGTCGAGCTTACACCAAGCGGAGTACCGAAGATGCCACCACCGCCAAGGTATAGTTGCGCAGTAACGCGCTTTATAGAATATCCGCGATGGGCTAGACCATCAGGAAGATAGGCACCGAACAAGCCGTAGGCGATAAAGATCGACGCTAAAATTACGATGGGCCAGCCAATTGTGCGACGGCAGGCGTCGAATAGTGCGATGATTAAAATGACTGCAAAGGTGATCTCATAATTTGTGATCTCGCCCCAACGATCATTGATTGCATCGAAATTGACAATGTGATGCCCTGTTGCGATGATACCCGCTACCAATACAAGAACTATCCAGAGTTTTCGTACGGACGAGATCAGAATGCTCGTTCCCTTAGTATTTGTCGAAGTGCGCAGAGCAGCAACATAGACCAGTACGATGATCAAAAGCAGATGCGCGCTTCGCTGTAAACCGTCGGGGAAAACCCCGAAGTAAGCTGTATAAAGTGTAAGGCTAACTAAAAGAGCCGATACTATGCCGATCGTCCAATCAAATAACTTATCTAGCAACGCGCTATGCATACGCTGCTCTCTTGTCTTTGCCGGATGTGAGATCGTTTAGACGTTCAAAATCTAAACGGTCCGAGTAACAGAATGTGTGCAACGCCAAAAGCGAAGCGGCCTCTGCCGGGGCTACCTCGCCTTTCACCAGCCTGAATTCACTGTCAGGGCCATAATTAAAGTCGGTTGATAGCTTTTCGATGGCTCCTTTGAAATAAAATTCATTAGCCCCCAGTGTGCCGTTCAGGATAATCATCTGCGGTGCAAAAAGCTTGGCCAACGGGTCCAGCGCCTCAGCCAAATATCCACCCGCTTCCCTCAGATGTGCGCTCTTAGCATCGTCATCTAAAAGACTCAAAAGACCCGAGGCATAGACGGAAAGCCTGCTGCGCTCAAAAACATTATGATCCAGTTTGCTCAGCTTAGCCAATAACCCAAACCCTGTGGCCGAGAGGTTAAGACAATCGTCTCTGCCACAGGTGCAACGCAACGGTTTCTGATGCGAGCGGAAGTGACCGATACGACCGGCATCGCCTGAGGCTCCACGTACAATACGCCCCTTGGAAACGGCGGAAACGCCTGCGAACGTCGCAACATGGGCCAACGCAAATTCTGAAACGCCCCGAGCCGCACCAAACCTCATTTCGGACAACGCGAGAGCGTTAGCGATATTTTCGACCATGACGGGTAAGCCGGTGCTACGCCGTACCTCGGCCCAAAAATGACCCCCATCATTTTCCCAACCAAAATACTCCGAACGGATAATCTCGCTGCTCTCCGGCATGGTTTTGGCAGACATCGCAACGCCAACACCTACGACACGGTCGATATCAATGCCGCTATCTTTTATAAGGGCGCTTAATGCATTCGAGTAAACGCGAGCGGTTTCGGCGGCTTCCTCAAAATTGCTGTTATCGACCTCCTTGCGAGCGATTGTCTGCCCGGTTGCATCACATATCGACACTTCTGAGAAATAGGCTGAAACTGTGATGCCAGCAGCAAAAACTCCATTGGGGTTTATCCGCAGGCCCTTGCGCCGACGACCAAGTCTACGCTCTCTTTTAGAGTTTTCATCGTTAAGCTCGAATTCTTCGATGATTTTAGCCCCAAGCAAATCTCGTGCGATGCGAGTTGCAGCCATCTCGGAAAAACCAAAGTGGCGAGCCAATTCTGCACGCGACACTCCCGGGTTTGCCTGAATGCGACTCAACATAAGACCTCGGTGTGTGCGGCGCAGACTAGCCGGGGTTGAACTTGATAAATCATTATTAACCATCTGTTAGTTTGTAATGATAAAGTTTGAATCATGTCAAGCATTTCATATTGATTGTTTCGGTTTAATTAGTTGTCGATTTCGGGGTCTCCCTGAAAGGTATGACGGAAGCGGTGCCTCACCGACTATGATTGCAGTCACATCTTTTTGAGAAAGCTCTGGAAAATGGGGTGCAACAGGCTCTAATCTAGGCAGTCGGCGATTGGCCTTTGTACCGTCAACTCCACCTGACCCACGGCGCACATAACGCATCTCATCACCCTTGCGCGCAATATAGTCCCAATCCTCGAGACCGCCAGGCGTTGTCTTTAGAAATAGTCGCTCTGCCTGACTCGTGCGAACCTGTTGGTTGATTTCTTCGGGGTTCCACCCGTCCAGAAGGATGGCTTTTAAGCGCTTTAGCGTGCCAGCGTGTGCTGGATCGCTCGCAAGGTTATCCAATTCGTCTGGGTCTGCCTCTAGATCATACAACAGGTCCGGGTAACCATGGGTATAGATCAGTTTGTATCGCCCTTGACGTACCATGCGGTAGGGTACGCAAGGCCCGATTCCGTAGTAATCCGAAATTACAAGATCGCGGGTCGCCGCGCCGCTCAATGCAGGCTCAAGACTTTCGCCATCACACGGCAAACTAACCTTGCCACCTCCGATTTCGACAAGCGTTGGCAAGAGGTCTACCAGCGAGACGCAGTCTTTGACCCTACGTGGCTCATATTTTTTAGGTGCTGATACCATCAATGGCACGCGCGCTGACCATTCATAAAAACTTTGCTTGAACCACATGCCGCGCTCTCCCAGCATTTCGCCGTGATCTGCACAAAAGATCACAAGCGTGTTGTCAGCCTGGCCGCTCGCCTCCAACGCGCTTAAAATCTCACCGACCTTGTCATCAATAAATGAGACCATTGCATAGTATCCATGCCGTGCCCTTCGCAGATTATCCTCGGTCACCCGATGCCGATGTCGTCCGTGTGCAAAGAACAACGCGCGAGAGGCGTAGTCGAGATCATCGAACGCGAGCGCGCTGACCTGAGGTGCATCTATAACGTCTGGATCGTAGCGGTTCCAATACTTTTGATCTGCGACAAACGGAGTGTGTGGGCTGGTGAACGACGCAAGCTGAAACCACGGTCCCGCATCATCTCCACGTCGAGCAAGGTCATAGATTGACTGCACGGCGGCATGAGCAACTTCTTCGTCGAAATCCTCCTGTAAGGTGCGTGCCGCAGACCCTGCTTCGACTACTCCATTCAAGCCTGTAGCAGAAGGGACAAATGCTGGCCCTGCTTCCCAATCCGCCACCCAGTCAAAGCCGGAGGGATATACATCCGTGACGGTTCGTTCGTCAAACCCGTGCAACTGGTCGGGGCCAATGAAGTGCATTTTGCCCGAAAGCACCGTGTGATAGCCGAGGTGGCGCAAATGATGTGCCATTGTCGGCTGACTGGTAGCTAATTCGCAGGCATTGTCCCAGACTTCAATCGCAGGCGTCAGCCGCCCAGACATCATAGAGGCGCGGGATGGTACGCAAAGCGGATAGTTGCAATAGGCATTGTCAAACACCACACTATTCGCAGCCAGCCGATCCAGATGAGGCGTCTTACAGACCTTGTTCCCGTAGAATGACAACGCCTGTGGTGCCAGTTGGTCAGCCATGATTATAAGTATGTTTGGCTTACTGGTCATGGCCTTACACCGCTGCCCTACGATAGACATTGTGCTCGGACTTTTGGAACAGGATGGTAGATGGTCCATTCGATCTTACAACACCCATGGAGCTATCTTTGATACCAATGATCACACAGCGTGGACGGTGGATGGAATAGGCAACATTACCAGGGGTTTGCGACGGGAAATCTTTGCCAAAAGGAATACTCGCGCATCCGATGCAGGAATGCGCTTCGCTGATGGCTTTGCTAACCTCGACGCATGCTTCGGTTAATGGTTTTCCCATTCCCTTGGTGATTGAAAGAACGATGTCTTCCGTATGCGCCTCCAACGCATCGACATATTTAGCAGCCAACGCGCCGTGCTTGGGCTGCGGCTTTGCGGCCCAATCGATTTGCGCCTGACCTGCGCTAACAACACACACACCCAACAATGCATCTATCGATGTTTCATCTAATGTTGCCACGATCTCATTCGTGTTGGCGGGATTATTTATTTCTATAGGCATAAGCGGTATCCTGTAATTTGTCAGAGGTACTAGCGCGGATCATTGCGGCAGCCTTTTCGGCAATCATGAAGGTGGGGGCATTGGTGTTGGCCGAGGTGATTTTGGGCATCACAGAGGCATCGACAACGCGCAGACCTTCAACGCCGTTGACTCGCAATTCAGGGTCCACAACAGCGCGGGCATCAGAGCCCATGCGGGCTGTGCCGACAAGGTGATAAACGGTTCCAGCCATCTGGCGCACAGCAGCGAGTACCTCGGAATCGCTTTGATTTTTTGCTCCCGGAACAACCTCGCGCTGCCAGCGATGGCGAAACTCTGGGCGGTTATATAACTCGCGCACCATACGAATTCCCTCAACAACTACCTTTTGGTCCTTCTCGGCTGATAGATAATTTGTACAGATGCGCGGATCTCGGAAAGGATCAGAGCTTGCGATGTGGATCGAGCCACGGCTTTCTGGATGGCATTGCCAGAACGAGGTTGTAAAGCCGGAATAGCGGTGCAGCGGTTTGCCTGGTTTGTCGACAGAAAGCGGCATGACGAAAAGCTGTATGTCTGGGCGACCGTTTTCGGCGTATTTCGTGCAGACTGCACCACCCACCTGGCCGGCACCAACGGTGAGTGGTCCGCGCGATTGAAACAGCCACTGTAGCCCCATTTTGGCGAGGCTGACTGGGTTGCGCACCTGGTCGTTAAGCGAGTCGCCACGCTCATCCAATTCGACAATGGTGCGCATTTGAAGGTGGTCCTGCAGGTTCTCGCCCACTTCTGGTGCATCGGCGCGCACTGGGATTCCGTGCTCGCGCAAAAGTCTGGCTGGGCCAATGCCCGAAAGTTGTAAAAGTTGCGGAGTTTGAACAGACCCACAGCAAAGGATCACTTCGCAATCTGCGGTCATCTCGCGGGTTATACCATTTTGAATATATCGCACACCACTTGCGCGAAGGCCGTCAAAAGTAATTTCAGTAACCCGCGCGCCCGTTTCCAACATGAGGTTTGGACGCTTTAGTGCAGGGTGTAGAAATGCAGTCGCCGCGCTATCGCGCCAACGCCCGCGCAAAGTCAGTTGGTATCCGCCGACGCCAAAAGCGCTTTCACCATTAAAATCCGCGTTTTGTGGCAAACCGTGCGCATGGGCTGCCCGCAACCAGTCGTGGCAGGCGGGGTTGTCATTTCGTAGATCACAGACCTGCAAGGGTCCATGGGCGCCTCGATACTGTGAGGGTTGCCCCGAGTATGTCTCAATGGCCCTAAAATGCGGCAATACTTGATTGAAGGACCATCCCTCTGCACCCAGAGCTGACCAGTCATCAAAATCAGCATGTTGCCCGCGAATATAGATCAACCCATTTATCGAACTTGAGCCGCCAACTACATGCCCCCTTGGACAATCCATTTGCCGGCCAGAAATGCCAGGGTCGTTTTCCCCTTTGTAAAGATGTGAAACGCGTTTGTCATAGATCGACTTATAGTAACCAACGGGTAGCTTCAGCCAGAAACCACGGTCCGCGCCACCGGATTCCAGAACAAGTATACGCACCGCGGCATCTTCGGAAAGACGGGCCGCCAGCGTTGAGCCCGCCGTTCCTGAGCCGATTATAATGTAATCAAAACCCGCCATTCAGCCCACCAAAAAAGTTCTAAACATAGGACTAATTGAGAAAGACTGGCGGCGCAAGTAAAAGCTCTATATATAGAATTTTAGAACTAATTTGGATATTTTTTATGGTCAGCACGCTTCGGAAGAGCCGCTCCCCGCTTTATCTTCAAATCGCCGAGGTTTTACGGCAAGATCTTGACCGTGGCGTGTGGCGAGTGGGCGATTTTTTACCAAGGGTTTCAGATCTTGCGACTGAATACTCTGTTGCAAAAGTCACCGTTCGCCAAGCTTTGAAGCTACTAACGGAAGAAGGTCTTTTGGAATCGCGGCGCGGTCGTGGGACGACTGTTCTGCCCCCGCCCCCGGCTCCCACGCGCCTACAACTCGGCACACGGTTTTCTACGCTTGTCGACACGTATCGTGGCGACAAACCGGCGATGGACCTACTAGAGGACCGTGAGGCGGATCTGCCAGGTAAGCCGATGATCGGCACTTTAGCCGAGGCTGGCTATCACATGCTGCGGCGTACTCACTCTCGCAAAAAAGAAGTCTACTGCGTCATCTCGATATACTTTGAGAAAAACATTTTTGCGCGTCATGAAGCTGAGTTCAGAACGAATCTGGCCCTGCCGGTCCTTGTCGATTCTGATGATATTAACGTTGCCCGTGCCCGTCAGTCGCTGACCGTCGGAAAGTGTGACTTTGCCACTGCAGGGCTCTTGGGGCTTGCAGTGGGTGACCCAGTGGTTGAGGTGCGGCGTGTCATCTGTGATGTACAGGATCGTGTTATCTACCTCGCAGATGTTACCTATCGTAGCGACTTTGTGCGATTGGAAATGGACCTTTTGCCATGATTATAATCGCTCGTATTCAAGCCTGGGCCTTTCGCAGCCCAACTAAAAAGCCAGTCGCAACATCCTTCGGCATAATGCATGACCGTCCAGCCGTTATTGTACGCGTTGAGGACCGCGAAGGCGCATTCGGGTGGGGTGAGATTTGGGCCAACTGGCCTGCAGCCGGAGCCGAGCATCGCCTACGCTTGCTAGAGATGGATGTCGCGCACCTGGTTTTGGGTGCTCAGTTTGCATCGCCGATTGATTTTTTCCATACACTAGAGGCTCAAACCCGCATCCGCGCCGTGCAGTGCGGCGAGATTGGGCCTTTTGCACAGGTGATCGCAGGACTTGATATGGCGCTCTGGGATTTAGTTGCGCGGCGCGAAGGCGTGCCGCTGCGCCGTTTGATCCGCGAAGATGCACCCGATGTCATTCCGGCTTATGCTAGTGGTATCCAGATTTCAGATGCCGACGAGCTGATGTCCCGCGCAAGGCTGCAACACCACCAACGTTTTAAGCTAAAGGTCGGTTTTGATATGGCTGGAGATGTTGCTTTGGTACACAAAATACAAGGCGAATTAGCAGCAAATGAGTTGATAGCCTGTGACGCAAACCAAGCATGGTCACTAGAACAGGCAAAGGACTTTATAGTTGGCATCGAAAACGTGCCGCTACACTGGCTCGAAGAACCAATACCCGTTTTCAGCGCTGCCGCAGAGTGGCAGAGCCTTGCTGACCACTCGACAATTCCGCTCGCGGGCGGAGAGAACATAAATGGATACGCGGATTTCAATCAAGCCATTAAAGCAGGATTTCTGTCTATTATTCAGCCTGATGTTGCGAAATGGGGAGGTGTTTCTGGCAACCTTGCAGTAGCCCGCAACGTGCTTGCAAACGGAAGCCGCTATTTCCCGCATTTCCTTGGCGCAGGTATTGGCATGGCCACTTCAGCGGAACTGCTCGCAGGTGTGGGTGGTGACGGGCTTTTAGAAGTTGATGTCAATGATAACCCGCTGCGTGCTCTTTTCTTCGAAGGTGGCGAGCCTATATCGCGCGGTATGTGGCGTTGCAGCGATAGGCCAGGAATTGGGATCGACTGCATACCCGCAGAGCTGATGCAATTCCAGACCTACCACACGGAACTTAGCTAAGGCACACTAAGTCCAAACTACTCGAAACCCCTGGTGTGTGGTTGTACTGTCTGGAGATATACCCGAGCGGGCAGCGATACGGTATCGATAACAGTAGCTACGATGACACAGAAACGAACCGCCCTTTGACAGCTTGTATCCTTTCATCCCGGCTAAACGCTCTTTGACTGAGCTCTTAAGTGAGCGGACGCGATAGGGGTCGGCGGTCCATTCCCAGACATTGCCTACTAAATTGTAAAGTCCCCAAGGGTTAGGCTTAAACGAGCGTGCTGGGGCAGTTGAAACATACCCATCCGCCGCCGTGTTTACCCTTGGGAAGTCGCCCTGCCATATGTTGCAAGGGGTGAAGTCAGTATCGTTTGGTTCTGCATTCCCCCAAGGGAACCGGACGTCGCCTTGGCCTGCACGCGCCGCATGCTCCCATTCGGCCTCACTTGGAAGTCGCCCCCCAACCCAAGAAGCATAAGCGCGCGCATCATTCCAAGAAACATGCACAACAGGATGCTCGGGTAGACAATCATTTTCGGTCTCGGGACCTCTTGGAGCGTGCCAGCACGCGCCGTCGACCCGTCGCCACCATTCAATTCCAGATACTGCCTTTGTGGGGCCGATACTGCTAGGCACCTCACTCCAAAACACGAAAGACCAGCCAAATTGTTCTGCTTCGGTCACGTAGCCTGTTTCTTCAACAAAAGCGCGGAACTCATTGTTGGTTATAGTTGTCGCTGACATACGAAACGGTTTGATCCTGATCCTACGAATGGCTCCCTCGCCATCTTCGATTAGTTCCGGGAACTTTGTGCCAACCATTGCTAAGCCACCTGGTATATCCACAATTTCTGCTTGGCTGCGACCGCCACTTAGCGCAAATTCAAACTGTTTATGTTTACGGAGTTCTCCCCTTTTAGGCCCACAGCACTGTTTTCTTGTGTTTTTTTCGGTATTGCGCATCATCCCACAACGCTGGTTCTGTACATTTATTCAATGACTTTACTGCCTCATGGGCAATAGTGATAGTGTGTCTCCGAAATTTG
>JBMYPG010000076.1:0-14540 GCA_049600095.1 Pikeienuella sp.
GTGGGATCAGGAAGCGTTTTTGGGTGAAACAGATGACCAGCTTGCCCCCATGCCTGCGTTTGACAAGGCCTCGCTGAGCACATTGCGTACCGCCAGAGCTGCTGCTGGTGCGCCGCCGCCTCGTGGTTCAACCAATTGGTTGCTGTCACTTATGTTGGGCCTGTGCCTGATCAGCTTTGCGCTGGTGTTCAGAAAGCGTCGGGCGTGAGGCGTTGGTTAGCATTGATCCTCCTTTGCGGTGGGATTGCGCTGACCGCAAAGGCTGCTCTGATCCCGGCAAAGGCCGCGTTGGGGCAGCAGTTGTTGCAATCAGCTTGGTCTGAGAGCCTGGAAACCGGGTTGCCGGTAAAGCCATGGGGGTGGGCGGATTTTACCCCCATGGCAAAGATCACGGCACCGAGCCTCAACAAATCCGCAATAGCGCTTAATCAGGCTTCGGGCGCGGCGATGGCTTGGGGACCGGGCCACGTTACCGGCACTGCCGCGCCGGGCGGGGATGGCGTGACAGCCTTTGGTGGGCACCGGGATACGCATATGCGATTTCTGGCCCATCTGAAGCCCGGCGACCCTGTGGAGTTGGAAACGGCTGATGGGCAGCGCCTGCGTTATATCGTTACCAGCGGGAAAGTAGTCGATAGCCGGGCGTGGCGGTTTCAGCCACCGGGCGATGGGCCAGATACTCTAGCGCTCACCACCTGTTGGCCCTTTGATGCCCAAACCGCTGGGCCGCTTCGCTTTGTGCTTTATGCTGAACGGGCTGAGCCGCAGTTAGCTATGAACTGACATTCCGGCGGAACACATCGGCTCGAAAGTCTGTATTTATCAGCCGCCGTGCTTGTGTGTGCCCTGATAACACAGCCGCCTGAATGGTGCCGGGGGTATCGCAATCGCCCATGCGGTAAACTGGCGGCAAGTCAGGCGTCGTCAATGCTTCTTGATAAAGGTTGTTATCCGGCAGGCGAGCGCCGACAAAGATGATGGCGTCAAAGCTAACGTCAATGTCCTTCCCCGTTAGGGTCGAGGCGAGGCGGCAGTCGTTACCAAGAGCAGTATTGACCAGAATCTCAGTGCCATGCCCGTTCATCTGCCCGATAATCTTTCCTTGCTCCAATGTCATATCGGTCCAAGTTGCGACGGTTGGTAGAGGGCAGGCATATGTTACCTGATGGCCCGCCGTCGCCGCATATTCGGCCATGACGCTGGCCATATAGAAATGGTCATCATCATAGACGAGCACGCGCTGGGCGTTTAGCCCTTCAAGCTTTCCATCCATCACATCATCGGGAGTGAACACTGGCGTGGTGCCGAAACCGAATGGCGACATGTTGGTGGAGCCAACACCATCGACTCGCCAATGGGCACCTGTAGCAATCGTGATGCTGTCAGCACCAAAATCGCCCAGGTCGGCGGCGGTCATCGAGCTGGATAGATAGAGGTCAGCTTCGGCACGCTGGCTGAGTTGATACAGCCGATAGTCGCGGACTCGGCCCCAAGCGTTAAGGCCGGGCAGGCGGGATTCCTTTGTAACTCGGCCACCAGCTTCTTCGGCGGCATCGGCGATGGTTACGGTGTGCCCGGCACGGATCAGCGTCCACGCGCATTCCAACCCGGCTGGCCCAGCGCCAATGATCATATGATTGCCCTTGGGCGCATCGCCGGTGATTACCTCTGGATGCCAATCGCGCCGCCATTCTTCGGAAATTGTTGGGTTCTGGGTGCAGCGGATCGGAACGCCGTAGCCGTCCATGCTGACACAGATATTACAACCGATGCATTCGCGGACGTCCTCTACGCGGTCCTCGCGGATTTTATTGGGTAAGAACGGGTCGGCGATTGATGGTCTTGCCGCGCCAATCAGGTCCAATCGGCCTTTTTTGATCATTGAGACCATGAAATCGGGGGAAGTGAAGCGCCCCACGCCTACAACGGGTTTTGTTGTCACCGATTTTACGAAATCAGTGAAGCCGAGCTGGAAGCCTTCGTCAGAAAACCGAGAGGTTTGGCTGTCTGCGGGCCAACCCGATAGATTCATGTCCCACAGGTCGGGCAGTTCGGCCAGTGCTTCAACCACATCGCGGCCTTCGCCATCATGGGTTAAGCCCATCGCCTTGCCGGGTTCTGCCACGCTGAACCGCAGGGCCACTGCTTGTTTGCCTGCCGCGACGTCCAACGTATCTTCCAATACTTCCCTCATCAGGCGCAGGCGGTTTTCGAATGTGCCGCCATATTCATCGTTGCGTTGATTGGTCCTGACCGAAAGGAAATGGTTCAACAGAGACAAATCATGCGCGGCATAGACATAGATGATGTCAAAACCAGCTTTTGCCGCACGCCGCGCCGCCGCCTTATGGTTTTCGCGAAAGGCGCGGATGTCGGCCTTATCCATCGCCCGCGCTTGTACGGGCGGTTCTGGGCGTAGAATGGGCAAGTCACTTGGCCCAGCAACTGGCAATCCGCTCAGGAAGTTGCGGGCGCGCATGCCGCCGTGGGCGATTTCGATGCCAGCCAGTGCGCCATGGGCCTTCACGGCCTCTACCTGTCGGGCGTGTGCGGCGATGTCATCATCGCCCCAAATCCGGTCCATCGGGTGATTGGCCATATCGGCATCGGGTGCAATCTCGGTCATCTGAGAGCATACCGTGCCCCAGCCACCCTCTGCTTTGGTTGCCCGAAGGGCACAAGACCCTTTGGCCTGTGACCAGCCATGGCCGGTGGCATGGGGAACGGCATAGAACCGGTTTGGTGCCGTTACTGGCCCGATTTTCACCGGCTCAAACAGGATATCGTACCGGCCCATGTGTGCCTCCACCAAAACAAAGACCACCGCAGTTTACACCACGGCGGCCTATACCTAACCTCAGCAGTCAAAAGACTGCAATCAGTCGTCCATCACTACATTCTGACGCTGAGAGCCAAGGCCCTCAATCTCAAGGCTCATCACATCGCCGGGTTTAAGGAAAATGGCCTCTGGCTTTTTGCCCATGCCAACGCCCGGAGGTGTGCCGGTTGAGATGACATCGCCCGGATGCAAAGTGAACAGGCCCGACAGATGCTCAATAATCTCTGCCACACTGAAAATCATGGTGGAGGTATTGCCTGTCTGCATCCGCTCTCCATTCAGGTCCAATGACATGGCGAGGTTTTGCGGGTCTGCAACTTCATCGCGCGTCACTAACCATGGGCCGGTTGGCCCGAAGGTGTCGCAGGATTTGCCTTTGGTCCACTGACCGCTCAGCTTGCCCTGAAACCGGCGCTCGGACACGTCATTGCAGACGCAATAGCCAGCAACATGGTCCAGCGCGTTTTCTTTGCTGATGTATTTACCCTTTTTGCCAATCACCACGCCCAGCTCGACTTCCCAGTCAGACCGTTTCGATCCGCGTGGTAGTGATACATCATCGTTCGGGCCGACAACGGCGCTGGTTGCCTTCATGAACAGGATGGGGTGCTCTGGTGGCTCTGCGCCCGTTTCGGCGGCGTGGTCTGAATAGTTCAGGCCAATGCACATGAATTTGCCGATGTTGCCAACGCAAGCACCCATACGCTGTTCACCCTCAACCAAGGGCAGGCTGGTGGGGTCGATGGCGCGCAGTTTAGCCAGTTCTTCATCGTTGATTGTGCCGCCGTTGATGTCGCTGACATGGCCGCTCAGATCGCGAATGCCGCCATCTGCGTCCAACATGCCAGGTTTTTCCTGCCCCTCTGGGCCGTAACGTAACAGTTTCATGTGTCTTCCTTGGGTCTTAGTGGTTGTTGCGCGGTTGCCGGGTATACCCAACATCGCGATAATTCGGGGCATCACGCAGGGTCATCCCTTCGGAGAATGGCTGTACCATTTCGCGGAAATATTGCTGCCAAGGTGTGTGGCTTTCAGGAATTTGATAACCGCCCTCAGCCGCCAACGCCTCTCGGCGTGCGGTCAATTCCTCGTCTGACAACAACATATTCACCGTGCCGGTGTTCAGATCGATTCGCATAGGGTCGCCATTGCGGATCAGCGCGAGACCCCCGCCGTCCGGTGCCTCGGGTGAGGCGTTCAAGATTGATGGCGAGCCAGAGGTGCCAGACTGCCGGCCGTCGCCAATGCAAGGCAAAGATTGCACGCCAGCTTTCAGTAGGTAATCAGGCGCCCGCATGTTCACGACTTCGGCCCCACCGGGATACCCGATTGGCCCAGCCCCACGCATGATCAGGATGGTATTTGCATCAATCTCCAACGACGGGTCATCGATGGTTGAATTGTAATGCTCTGGCCCATCAAAGACGACCGCTTTGCCCTCAAAGGCATTCGGGTCATCCGGGTTTTCCAGGTAACGCGACTTGAAATCATCCGAGATGCCAGAGGTTTTGATGATCGCACTGTCAAACAGATTGCCGGTCATGTTCTGGAATCCGGCGTTTTCCTTTAGCGGCTTATCTACAGTCCAGATCACATCGGGGTTTAGGTTTTCTGCGTCCTGACAGTTTTCGCCCATCGTCTTTCCATTGACGGTTAATGCATCGGGATGAGGTAGCAGATTGTGGCGCATCAACTCGGCCACCACGGCTGGCACGCCGCCTGCGCGATGATAATCTTCGCCCAGATATTCACCAGATGGCTGAAGGTTCACGATATGGGGGATTTTAAAGCCAATATCCTCCCAATCCTGATTGTTCAGCCGCACGCCCAAGTGCCGTGCGATGCCATTCAGGTGAATTTGTGCATTGGTGCTGCCACCGATAGCGGAGTTTACGACGATTGCGTTTTCGAATGCCTCCCGCGTCATGACCTGATGGGGGCGCATATCCTCCCACACCATTTCGACCATGCGTTTGCCGGTGTGATAGGCCATTTGCCCGCGCTCGCGATAGGGGGCGGGAATAGCGGCAGAGCCGGGAAGCTGCATGCCCAGCGCTTCTGCCAGCGAGTTCATCGTCGTCGCGGTGCCCATGGTGTTGCAATAACCAGTAGATGGGGCAGAGGAGGCAATAAGCTCGGCCATTTCTTCGTCATTGATCTCACCCCGAGCATGCATTTCACGGGCTTTCCAGACGACGGTGCCAGACCCGGTGCGTTCGCCCCGGAACCAGCCGTTCAGCATCGGGCCAACGGACAAGGCGATTGCTGGGATGTTTACCGTTGCCGCAGCCATCAGCAGGGCAGGTGTGGTTTTATCGCAGCCAATATTCAGAACCACACCATCAATTGGATAGCCAGCCAGTGATTCCACAAGGCTGAGGTAAGCGAGGTTACGATCAAGCATCGCAGTAGGGCGCTTGCCGGTTTCCTGAATCGGATGGACCGGAATCTCCATAACCACACCGCCCATCGCAACAACGCCGTCGCGGACGCGTTTGCTAAGCTCAATATGATGGCGGTTGCAGGGTGAAAGGTCTGATCCTGTCTGGGCGATGCCGATGATCGGTTTATTGCCGTTCCTCAATTCCTCCAATGTCAGGCCGTAATTCAGGTAACGCTCTAGGTAGACGGCCGTCATTTCCGGGTCGGCGGGATTGTTGAACCAAAGGCGTGAACGCAGTGTTTTGGGATCGCGAGTCATTAGCCTGACCATCCTCCGTCAATAATGTGGAACTGTCCTGTGGTGAATGCGCTTTCGTCTGACGCCAGATAGACAACCAGATGCGCGATTTCTTCTGGCTGGGCGATACGGCCCATTGGTTGCCGTGCGGTGAATGCCTCAACAGCGGCCTCGTAATCACCGGTTGCCCGCAGACGGTCATGCAGCGATGGGCTGTCTACCGTGCCGGGGCAGATTGCATTAACGCGGATGCCTTGGTCGATGTAATCTCTCGCCACTGCTTTGGTCATACCCAAGACGGCCGCTTTGGACGCGCCATAAACGAAACGGTTTGGGGCACCTATGATCGAAGATGCAGCCGACGACATGTTGATGATCGACCCACCGCCGCGCTCTAACATACCGGGAATTGCCGCCTTCATCGTGCGGAACATTGACCGGACGTTCAGGTCAAAAGCGAAATCCCAATCATCTTCGGTGCATTCGACGATGGTACCGTTGTGAACAAACCCGGCGCAGTTGAACAGAACATCCGGCTGCACGCGTGCGATGGCAGAGTTCACGGCTTCACGGTCTCGAACGTTCAAAACAAAGGTTTCAAGGTTGCCGGTTGCCTCGGCAGAAAGGGACGGAAGAGCCTCCTCATTCACATCGGTGGCAAAAACCTGACCACCCTCCGCCGCTAGGGCCAACGCGGATGCCCGCCCGATGCCCTGCCCAGCGGCAGTTACCAGAATTTTCTTACCTTCTAAGCGGTTGGCCATTTGGCATTCCTCATTAGTTCGGGCGCCAGTCCGCGCCGCATATGTAAGCCGATCAGACCGATGCAGTCCTCTTGATTATGCGTCAGCGCAGCCTCAAGAATCGCCCGGTGTTCGGTGATGTTTTCACGACGATACCCGAATTGCTGCGTAACCATCATAAGTTGTTGGCGATGACGGTCATAAACATCCCGATATTGATTAATCAGGGTTTTGGACCCGCAGGCAGATATGAGGGCCAAATGGAATTGCCATTCACAGGCACACCAGACTTGAATGAAATCATTCAAATCCAACGCAGCGCGCATTTTGTTTTCGACATGAGCCAGCTTGTGGTGGGCAGCGCTGAGATTCGCTTCCCACTCCAAACCACCGTGTTTCAGGGATAAACGCGCGCCTTCGGCCTCTACCAGAATGCGAAGCTCTGTCAGTTCTTCTAACAAAGTAAAAGAGGCTACAGGTGTGCGAAAACCGCGTTGATCACGAAGCTCAACTAACTGGTCGGCAGACAGGCGAAGCAAAACTTCTCGGATGGTGCTGGCCGCGCAATTGTATTCCTGGCGCAAATCTTCGGGTTTCAGCCGCAGGCCCGGCGCAAACACTGACGTGATCAGGCGATTGCGCAGATCCCAGTATATGTCGATTGACGTTAACTGTTTGCCATCAGGTGTATCGGCTCTGTGAAGTCCCATTTATCTCTCTATTTTCGTGATTTCGGAAAAATCCCGATAAACCACGGTAATTCGCATTTTTTCAGTAGGCAAGGAAACTATTCGGGCGCAATGTAATTGCAGCCGTGGGAGTCTGATTGAATCCCTTCTCTAGCCCGCTTGCGGAGCCGATTTCGCCACGTTTAAAATTACGGAGAGTTTCAGGTGTTAACCGCTGACCAAATCCAGTTCTTTGACAAGAAAGGCTATCTTGTTGTTGAGGATGTTCTTGATCAGGTGGCGGGTGTTGACCCAATCCGAACGGAATATGCCGCTGTTCTGGATCAGGTGTATCAAGAATGGGTCAGTCAGGGTCGCGTGGAATCTGTCAGTGGATTTGAGGCGCAATTGCGCACCGGATATGCGGCGGGCTGTGATTGGTTTCAGCCGCTGGACATTTCGCTGCCCGGTGATCGGATTGAAGAAGATACGCCGATGCATTTTGGCCCTGCGGTGTTCAATATGGTCACCAATCAACGCCTGTTAGACATCGTTGAAACATTGATCGGGCCAGAAATTACGTCGAATCCCATTCAACATGTGCGGATCAAACCGCCTGCTAATCTGCTAAGCGGTGATGAAGTTCGCCCCCATGTGACTTTTACCGATTGGCATCAGGATCAGGGCGTTACCCATGATGAGGCTGATAATACCCAGATGGTTACGGTGTGGTTGGCGATTAGTGACGCAACGACAGAAAACGGGTGCTTGCAGGTCATTCCGGGGTCACATCGCGAGCCACTGAAAACCCATTGCCCAGCTGGTATTCAGTTGTCGATTCCTGATAGTGAGTTGCCCAAGGATCAAGCCGTGCCAACCCCGGTGAAATCGGGTGGCATTGTGGTTTTCCACCCCAAAACCGCCCATTCGTCATTGGTGAATCACTCTGACGGATTTCGGTGGTCCTTTGACATTCGGTTTAATGTGACGGGCCAGCCAACGGGGCGTTCTCACTTCCCTGAATTTGTTGCCGGTAGCCGCGCTAACCCAGATAGCGTGCTTTCTGACTGGCGGGTTTGGCGCGATATGTGGCGACAGGCCCGCACGCGCTTGGCCGAAAAGCCGCACATACCCATTCACCGTTGGGATTCTGACCACCCTGTTTGCGCTTAAGGATTAGATATGGCTGATTTTGTTCGCTTAGACGCTGCCGACAATGTTGTAACCGCAACTCGTGCATTGGAGGCCGGAGCAGATATTGAGGATGTGCGGACCGCCGGGCTAATTCCCCGTGGCCACAAGATCGCCACGCGGGCCATCACGCAGGGTGAAGTCGTTCGGAAATATGCCCAGATCATCGGCTATGCTCGCCGCGATATAGCGCCGGGTGAGCATGTCCATGTTGATGAGGTGGAGTTTCGCAACATCACAGCGGAATACGAGTATTCAACAGACTTACGACCTGTAGCCCCGGCCAGTGGTGACAGGTTCATGGGCTTTCAACGTGCGAATGGAACAGTCGGCACGCGTAACTACATCGCGGTGGTCACTTCGGTGAATTGTTCAGCCACGGCCGCACGAATGATTGCGGCGGCTTTTGGGCCAGAGGAATTGGCGGATTATCCCAATGTCGACGGCGTTGTTGCTTACGTCCATGGCACAGGCTGTGGCATGGCCGATAGTGGTGAGGGGTTTGAGGCATTGCAGCGGGTGATGTGGGGTTATGCCAAACACCCCAACCATGCCGGGGTTTTGATGGTTGGTCTGGGGTGTGAGATGAACCAGATCGATTGGTTGTTGGAGGCTTATGGCCTGAAACAAGGCCCATTATTCCACACGATGAATATTCAGGATGTGGCGGGTCTGCGCCATACGGTCGAGCTTGGCATCTCAAAAATCCGGGCGATGTTGCCAGAGGCGAATAAGGCAGAACGCACTGCCTGCCCAGCTTCTGCCCTGACCGTTGCGTTGCAATGTGGGGGATCAGACGCATGGTCTGGCGTGACCGCTAATCCCGCGCTTGGCTACGCATGTGATTTGCTGACAGCGCAGGGTGGAACGGGCGTTTTGGCCGAAACGCCAGAGATTTATGGGGCAGAGCACCTGCTAACCCGGCGCGCAGCCGATCAGGCCACGGGCGAAAGGTTGGTTGGGCTGATCAAGTGGTGGGAGGATTATACCGCCCGCAACAAAGGCTCCATGGACAATAATCCTTCCCCCGGAAACAAAAAGGGAGGGCTGACCACGATTTTGGAGAAGTCATTGGGTGCAGCAGCCAAAGGTGGTACCACGCCCCTTACCGGCGTTTACAAATATGCTGAGGAAGTGCGGGCCAAGGGGTTCACCTTTATGGACAGCCCCGGCTATGACCCGGCCTCCGTCACCGGCCAGATCGCTGGTGGGTGCAATATGGTGGTGTTCACGACCGGGCGCGGCTCGGCCTTCGGCTCCAAACCCGCGCCAACCATCAAGGTTGCGACCAATACCGAAATGTATACGCGGATGGTTGAGGATATGGACGTGAACGCCGGCGCAATGCTGACAGAGGGCCTGACCCTGGAGGAAAAGGGCCGCGAGATTTACGAAAAGATATTGGCCGTTGCATCAGGTGAACAATCAAAGTCAGAAGCACAGGGACTGGGCGACTATGAATTTGTCCCGTGGCAGATCGGGGCGGTGATGTGATCCCGCGCACGCCATTGCATGGCGAGGCCTGATGGCTGTTCACCCTACACCCGGGCGAGAAGATAAGGCGATGTTAGGCATTGCGTTAGTCATCGCCGCTTACTTTGCTTTTTCCTTCATCGACTTGTTCAGCAAATACCTAGCGTTGGCGGGCATCCCGGCAATGCAGTTGGTTTTCATGCGTTATGCCGGGCATTTGGTTTTGTCCGGCATTGTGCTTTTTCACCATGGCGATGGATTGGCAGAGCTTAAGACACCAAAAACCGGGATTGTGATTCTGCGTGGGCTGTTGCTGCTTGGTTCAACGGTGCTGAATTTCTGGGCGTTGCGGTATTTGCCGCTGACATTAACGACGACATTCATTTTCCTCGCTCCCATCATCGTCTGCGCCCTGTCGTGGCCGATATTGGGTGAGCGGGTGGGGCCGTTTCGATGGACCGCCATTATGGTTGGTTTCACCGGCATCATCATTGCCATCCGTCCCTTTGATGCGGAGTTTCACTGGGCCACCCTAATGTCCTTTGGCTCTGTCATCTGTTTCGCCAGCTATAACGTCGTTACGCGCCATTTGGCCGGGGTTGTGAATTCAAGTGCGATGCAATTCTATGCGGGTATGACCGGAACTGTCGTCATGGCGCCGTTTGCATTTGCCGTATGGACCCAGCCAGAGCAGCAGGTTTTCTGGTTGATGATGATTGGCATGTCGTTCTGCGGGTGGTTGGGGCATGAGCTGCTCACCAGATCCTATCGATTTGCCGAGGCTAACAAGCTGATCCCATTTGGTTATTCACTGATTATCTATATGACTTTGTGGAGCTGGTTGGTGTTTGACCATTTGCCAGAGCTGCCAACAATCATCGGCGGATCAATCATTGTTGGCTCTGGTCTGGTGATTTGGGCAAGAGAGGCGCATTTGGCCCGCATTGGGCGGCGCGAAGCTGCCAAACAAGTTGAAGGGTTTAAGGGGTAGGATCCATTCCGCCCTTTGGTCGGAACGCACTGCGTGCGCTGCTGCGCTTACGCACAGCCTATACGACCCTACGGGTCGAGGTATTTTGAAGACCAAAGATCGTGGGGACGAATAGTCCTCATCGACCCCAAGTATTTATACGGAGGCGACAAGAACCATCTTCGGTCACGGCCATCGGCTCCTCAGCCTGTACCGCGACAACTATTGGGCCAGTAAAAAGTTGAGATCAGGTTAACTCCATCTTTGGTCCATAAATACCTAAAAGCGTTCGAAGACCGCCCTTCTTTTATCAATTGGTTTTCCAGCAATTATCCGGTGCAAGGGCACCTGCAATCTCAAAATCGCGGCAGGTCATAAACCAGTCATTATGGGAACCGACGATAATGCCTGCAGAAAAGATCACTACCCATATTGCAACAATGGCGACGCGCGTCCGGCGAGAGGTTAGATTGTTCAGGTCAGGCGTAAGCGCCATAGAGATAAAGTAGAGTGTATAGGGTAGCGATAGCAGTACCGATGACCATGTTAACACCCCGCGAATAATATCGACGGGCGTGGATTGAACGCCGTAGAACATAACTTCATCCAGCATCCACAAGCTGGGTAATGCTAACAGAATAACGCCCCACCATGGTGCCATTCGCTGCCCGTCTGCTGCCCGCCCAATCACCAATACAGCAACCAATGCAGCGATGGAGGCCGCCCAAAGGGTCATCTGGTGTTCGTATAAAACGTCACCATAAGCACCCAAGTTAAAGGCGACGCGAAACACTGGGGGTGCGGTAATAACCGCACAAAGTAAAAACGCTGCTGCTTCGCGGGGCGGGATCGGTGTCATCGGGCTTGCTGTACCTGCGGTGAGGGATTACATCGCGACCAACAATAAAGGGATCGGATCAATGGGCAAGCGGACGTATGATTCTGACGACGGGCCGGGCCAACGCCAGTTGCGCGTGGGCGAGGTTGTTCGTCGTGTGTTGGCTGATGCGCTGACACGCGGGGAAACCCATGAACCGGACCTGGATGGTGCGTCGATCACTGTCAGCGAGGTTCGCATGTCATCGGACCTAAAGATCGCGACGGCCTATGTTATGCCGCTGGGCGGGGCCAATGGTGATTTGGTTATTAAAGCGCTGGCGCGGGCCAAATGGGAATTGCGGCGTGCGATTGGCAAGAACACCAAGCTGAAGTTTACGCCAGACTTGCGGTTCCGTCTGGATGAAACCTTTGATGCATTTGATGAGACCCGCCGTTTGCTGAATGACGAGCAGGTAAAGCGCGACCTGTGATGAGGCGCGGCTAATATGGCGCGCCGTAAGAAGGGTCGTGAGGTTAATGGCTGGCTGATCGTCGATAAACCGCGTGGTGTAACGTCAACGCAGGTGGTCGGGCGTGCCCGTTGGGCTTTCGATGCGCAGAAAGCCGGTCATGCCGGAACGTTGGACCCATTGGCGAGCGGTTTGTTAGCAGTTGCCTTTGGCGAGGCGACCAAAACCGTGCCTTTTGCACAAGAGGGGCTGAAAACTTATCAATTCACTGCCCGTTGGGGTCAGGCCACCACCACCGATGATCAGGAGGGTGAGATTTGCGCCGAAGCGGACCTTCGCCCAACTGCGGATCAGATTGAGGCCATCCTTGCCCAGTTTACCGGCGACATCATGCAAACCCCGCCGGTATTTTCGGCGATTAAGGTTGATGGCGCGCGCGCCTATGACCTCGCCCGTAAGGGAGAAGAGGTTGCGCTTGCGGCGCGGCCCATCTGGATAGAGAGCCTAAAACTCATCTCTCAGCCAGATGCGGATCATGCGATCTTTGAAATGGTGTGCGGGAAGGGCGGCTATGTCCGATCCATGGCGCGTGACATTGGTGATGCGCTTGGCTGTTTTGCCCATGTTGCTGACCTGCGGCGCCTGTCCTCCGGCGGATTCGATCTTAACGGTTCGATGGGCTTTGAGGCACTAGAGGCGCTTAAAGGCGATGAGACCCGTGATACGCATTTGATGCCGGTTGAGTCGGGATTGAGTGGCATCCAAGAAGTCAGCGTTAACGAATTAACCGCTGAGTTGCTAAGCAATGGGCGGGCGGATGCTGCGCCGCAGTCCGACGCAAATTTGTATTGGGCCGGATTCAATGGCCATGTCATTGCAGTTATTGAGAAAAATGAACTCATGCAGCACCAGTTGCTGCGTGTATTTCACGGTTGGCGACCTGTTTCCTAATACGATCCGCGAAATATCACATCACAAGTTCCTAACAGTCGATACAATCTAAAGTCGTGGAATCCTACCTATGGTGGCGTTCTGACTGTATGCAGATTGAATTGTTGGTGCCTGTCGAATGTTAGATGCTCAATGCCTACGCCTGTTAAATTACTCGCCCGTTGCTGCGGTGATATGTGGTGGTGCGACTGCTGATCGTGCGATCGTTTACTGCAATACGGCGTTTGAGGATTTGACTGGTTTCTCTCGGGCAGACCTCATGGGGCGTGATTTACAGCACCTGCGCGGTGGCTCTCTTGAATCGACAAATTCTGACCCACTTGGGCAAGCTTTGGCGACCGGCCAAGACATCAGTTTGATCGCTGCCGTGCAGAAAAAATCGGGGGAGGCTTTGGATAGTCTTTTCCACGTCAGTCATTTGCATACAGATGCAGGCGATTTGGTTGGAATTCTGGCCTGTGTTTTTGACCTGTCAGAGCCAAACGACATGAGCCTTGCACGCGGGTATGGAAGCCTTGTCGTGGAGCTAAAACAACAGGTGGCCCGGCAGCCACAGCAGACGGTTGCGCCTGAACAAAACCCGGAATGGCCGCTTCGGCAGATTGGTTAAGCATGTTTGGCTATTCGGGCTGTCGGTTAATCGCCAAACCTAAGTAACACAGTGCTGGAAATTAGATTCACGCGCCCCTTTCCTTTAGCGTCAAAATAGTCCATATCCCCGGCTTCCTCGCGTGCTTTTACGACCGTACTGGACGACATCCCGGTTCTGGCCACGGAAGCAGGCTTAATATGTACCCTCTGAAAGGAGACCCCGATGTCGATTACGCCAGAGAAAAAAGCTGAAGTCATCAAAGAGTATGGCATCAAAGAAGGCGACACTGGTTCGCCAGAAGTACAGGTCGCGATCCTGACACACCGGATCACTGTTCTGACCGAGCACTTCAAGACGAACAAAAAAGACAACCACAGCCGTCGTGGTCTGCTGAAAATGGTCAGCCAGCGCCGGAAACTGTTGGACTATACCCGTGCGAAAGATGAGGCCCGTTATAAGGACCTGATCAAACGCCTCGGCATCCGCCGCTAAGGTCTGGATACCACCGGGCGCACTTGTGAGCCCGGTAGAATTGAAAGCCGCGCCCGATCAGGCGCGGCTTTTTCTTTGGCTTTGATTAAACAGCCTTCCCGCAGAGTTGTTTTCCACAAATCGGTCTGAAATCTCCAACTACAGTCACTCTCGCCGGCAACGTGGCAACCAACTGGTAAATCCGTGCTATAACTATGAAAGTACACTTCATAGTCTGAGGAGTACCCATGTTAGCGATTGAATAACTAGGGTCAGGACCTATTAATCTCTTGCAGAGTTAAGAGTGTTCTGAATCAATGCTCTCCAAAAACAGGAGGGCAACATGTCGGATCATTTTTGGCTTAGCGAGGAGCAGTTGGCGCGGATCAAACCATATTTTCCTTTGTCACATGGGGTGCCCCGGGTTGATGACCGCAAGGTGGTTAGCGGAATCATTCATGTGATCCGGAATGGTTTGCGCTGGTGTGATGCACCCGCGACCTATGGCCCGCATAAAACCTTGTATAACCGGTTTATACGTTGGTCGAAGATGGGCGTTTTTGATCATATTTTCACTGCGCTGGTTGCCGAAAACGGCCCGCCGGATCGCCTAATGATCGATGCCACCCACCTCAAGGCGCACCGCACCGCGTGCAGTCTGTTAAAAGGGGGG
>JBMYPG010000077.1:0-14413 GCA_049600095.1 Pikeienuella sp.
ACAACCGCACGGCCCCCTTTATAATCGCTGCCATTGCGGAATTCAGTTGAATGAATAAACGCCCCGGCAAAGGCATCAGTCCCCTCAAATTCAGGAATGCGAGGATAACCCGACATGCCCGTCGCAAACACAATATGCTTGGGCGACAGCCGCCTAATCTCACCATCACAATTAACATTCAGCGACCAGTTTTCACCGTCATAGCTCGCCTCTTCGGCACGCGCGCTGGACCAATAGTTTAAATCCATGACCTTGGCATACATCTCCAGCCAATCTGCCATACGATCCTTGGGCGTATAAATCGGCCACCCCGCAGGAAAATCAATATACGGCATGTGATCATACCAGACCGGATCGTGCAGCTTTAGTGAATCATATCTATGCCGCCAGCAATCGCCGGGCCGTGGGTGGCTGTCGACAATCAGGTAAGAAACATCCAACGCCTGCAAGCGGGCACCCAGCCCCATGCCCCCCTGCCCACCGCCGATAATCACCACATCGGGTTGCACAGTATCGCCCAGCGCCGCCCGCTGATCACGCCGTAACGCCGACCAGTCAGCACCATAGTCGTACCCGCGCGCGCGATTGCCAGCCTCCAGCCAAGGCTGATCGTGCAAGGCAACCAAACTGGTAACTAACGTCCAAGCCAACCCATCACGTAAACGCACATGGGCACGCCCGGAACCGGCAGCAGACTCAAACCGCAGCCAACAGCCAACCCAACCGGCAGGGTCTAAAACCGGCTCTCCATCACACCGCCAGTTGATGGCCTTGGTGGCAACCCGCGTCGCGGCCAACATCTCACCAATGTTTTGCTGACCAGCCTGCGTGGTAATATTCCAAGTGAAGGCCAAAACATCGCGCCACAGGCCCGCAGGCTCAAATAGCGCAAGAACCGAAGCATCACTTTCTGCCATCGCAGCAGAAAACGCCTCAACCCATTGCTCCACTTGCTCAATCGGAGTGCTCAAATTCTTCTCCTACCCTCAACACCGTGAGTGTAGAAAGATACGGGCGCTCAGATCAAGCGCGCCCGTATCCAATCATGCATAGGCCGATCAGACCTTAACCCGCTCAGATTTCGGGTCATATATTGGTTTCAGGCTAGCAGTCGCCGCCACACGGCTACCCGCGACTTCAATCTCATAGGAAGAGGCCAATACATCTGCCACGCTTTCACCCTTACAAGGCACGTATCCTAAGCCAACAGCACCACCCAAAGTATGGCCGTAGTTGCCAGAGGATAGATAACCAACAATCGCACCATCCCGAATAACCGGCTCATTGTGGTACAGCATCGGCTCTGGATCGTTCAGCAAGAACTGAACCATACGGTTGCTGACGCCTTCTTCTTTCTTTTTCAGCACAGCATCACGGCCAATGAAGTCCGGCTTGGCGGTCTTAACGGCAAAGCCCAAACCGGCTTCGACAACATGATCCTCACAAGTGATGTCATGGCCAAAATGGCGGAAACCTTTTTCGATCCGGCAACTGTCCATCATGTGCATACCGCACAGCTTCAGCCCCATGTCCTGACCCGCTTCATGCAACGTCTCAAACACATGGCCAGCCTGATCGGCAGAGACATAAATCTCCCATCCCAGCTCACCAACATAGGTAACACGATGCACACGAGCCAGACCCATGCCGATTTCAATCTCCTGCGCCGTGCCAAACGGATTCACCGCATTGGAAAAATCATTCGACGATACCTTGTTCAGCAAAGTCCGCGCATTCGGCCCCATTACCGCCAACACGCCTTCGCCCGCCGTTACATCCGTAATAACAACGCGGAAATCACCCAAATGACGACGCATCCACGTCTCATCGGCCAACCTTGTCGCAGCAGGTGTGACAACCAAATAAGCCGTCTCACTTAGACGCGTGACGGTAACATCAGCCTCAATACCACCACGGTTATTCAGGAATTGAGTATAAACGATTTTGCCCACCGAGCAGGAATAATCGCCGCCACCGATGTAGTTCAGATAGGCCTCAGCATCCGGCCCTTCAACCCGCAGCTTGCCGAATGAGGACATGTCATACATGCCTACATTCTCACGCACGGCCCGATGTTCAGCAGCAGAGTTTTCAAACCAGTTCTGGCGTTTCCAGCTATACTGATACTCCCGCTCCTGCCCTTCATTGGCAAACCAGTTGGCGCGTTCCCAACCAGCGATCTCTCCCATCACACCGCCATGTTCCAGCAGATGATTGTGGAAAGGTGTCCGCCGCACACCGCGGGCGGTGGCTTTCTGGCGATAGGGGAAATGGTCGGCGTAAAGCAGGCCCAGCGTTTCTTTGGACCGCTCAAACAGATAGGTCTTGTTGCCCTGAAACGGCTGCATCCGACTGACATCGACATCGCCCAGATCAAACGGCTTTTCGCCCGCATCCATCCATTGCGACAACGCCATACCAGCACCACCAGCCGACTGAATACCGATGGAGTTGAAACCAGCAGCAACCCAGACATTATCCATCTCAGGCGCCAGCCCCAGATGATAGGCGTCATCGGGGGTAAAGCTTTCCGGCCCGTTAAAGAATGTGTGAATGCCCGCCTCACCCAACATCGGCAGGCGCTCTACTGCCCATTCCAGAATGGGTTCGAAATGGTCGAAATCCTCCGGCAACTGATCAAATTCAAAATCATCAGGGATGCCATTCATTGCCCAGGGTTTTGAGTTTGGCTCAAATGCGCCCAGCATCATCTTGCCAGCGTCCTCTTTGTAATAGGCGCACTCATCAGGCACGCGCAGAACCGGCAACTGGGTCAGGCCCTCAATAGGTTCTGAAACAATGTAAAAATGCTCGCAAGCGTGCAGCGGCACATTCACATTCAACATCTTGCCAACTTCATGGCCCCACATGCCACCACAGTTCACCACATGCTCACAAGCGATATGGCCGGCAGAGCCATCTTCAGCAGCCCAGTCAACACCCGTGATCCGGCGGCCTTCGCGTTTAACGCCGGTGGCCTTCACCCGCTCTTTCACCACCGCGCCGCGTTGCCGCGCACCCTTGGCAAGCGCCAGCGCGATATTGGCCGGGTCGCCCTGCCCGTCTTTGTCCAGGTAAACACCAGCGGTCACGCCATCAATATTCAGATGCGGATATTTCGCCAGAACCTCCGCAGGCGAGATTTCTTCAACATCCACGCCGAATGCACGCGCCATACTGGCTTGGCGGAAAATCTCTTCCTTGCGCTCTTCGGTCAGCGCAACAGTGATAGAACCAACCCGCTTGAACCCGGTCGCAACACCCGTTTCCGCTTCCAGATTGCCGTATAACTCCTGAGAATACTTTGCCAGCTTTGTCATATTGGCGGTCGCCCGCAATTGCGCGATCAAACCAGCAGCGTGCCAAGTCGTACCGGATGTAAGCTGCTTGCGTTCCAGCAACACGACATCCTTCCACCCCAACTTGGTCAGGTGATAAGCAACAGAACATCCAACAACACCGCCACCAATAATGACGACGCGGGCATGGGTAGGAAGTGACATGGCGGATACCTTTTTCCGGGCGGCCACAGGCCGTATCTAAAATCGTGTTTACTTCAGTCGATTTGCAAGTTCTGCGATATGGGCCGGGCCCACCTCGCAACAGCCGCCAATGATCGTGGCGCCATCGGCGGCCCATTGTTCGGCAAATTCGGCATAGGCTGCGGGGGCCAGATCCACGCGATGCGACAAGTCAGAAACCTGCGCATCATCGGTCTTGTATTTGGCAGTAATCCGCTCAAAACCATTGGCATAGGCACCAACAGGAACCTTCGCGGTTTTCAGCAGCGGAATGGCCTTTGTCACCGCTTCAGGGCGCGAACAATTCAACAGCAAAGCCTCAACGCCCAATTCTTCGGCCAAGGCAACAGCGCTTTTCACCGGAGCACCAGACCGCAACAACGCACCATCGTCATCATCAACGGTCATGGATAAGCAGATCGGCTTACCCGCCTCGCGCGAGCCAATAACCGCCCCACGGGCCGCATCACCGACGCGGCGCACGATTTCCTGCCCCATTGATCCGTCAAGAATGGTGATGTGGTTCCCGGCCATGGCTTAGATCCCTCTAACTGTATGTCCAGCTGCGATCAGGCGGCTACGCAGAACTTTGATGTGTTCAGGCCCAACTTCACAACAGCCGCCTACAATACGTGCACCCATATCAACCCAGCCGAGCCCGAAGTCGGCATATGCCTCCGGCCCCAGATCAGTCCGCGCTGACAACGCGCCAACATTGGCCCCCGCTTGCGCAAATTCGGGAGTAATCTTGGTGAACCCGTTCGCATAGGCACCACAGGTCAACCCCATTTCCTCTAATACCGGCAAACCAGCATCAATCGCTTCTGGCGGCGAGCAATTCAGCAATGCCGCCTCGACATCGAACTCTTCCAGCAGTGGTGCGATATCCTCTAACGGCTCACCCGACCGCAACAACGTACCGTCGTTTTCATCAACAGATAGGCAAAGCCATACAGGCACATCATGCCCACAAGCACCCATCAACGCGCCCCGTGATTGGTCAACGCTGCACATGGTTTCGATCATGAAAAGATCGACATAAGGCTTCTGCAGCTCTGCAATCTCTGAATAGTAAGGTGCCGCCAGCTCTGCTTTCGGCGCCATATCAGGCCGATAAGACCACCCCATCGGCCCCATACAGCCAGCAATAGCCGCATCATGTTCACCACGCGCCTTAGCGGCGATTTCACAGCCCAATTTGTGCAACGCCTCAAACTCAGGCTCAATTCCAGCGGCAACCAGTCGGTCGCGCAACAGGCCATAAGTATTCGTGCCAATCACTTTAGCACCTGCATCGATGTAATCGGCATGAACCGCCTCAACGATCTCAGGTTGCTCACGCATGACTTTTGTGGACCATAGGCCAGTCGGTTCTTGGCCTGACCGGTTCACGATCTCTTGGCCCATACTGCCATCAATTAAGATTACCTCAGCCATGTCAGTCTTTCTTCTTACCATGGGGGATCAGCACCAGCTTCCCCGGCATTTTCTTTGAAACGAAATCCTCTTGCGCACGAGCAATGTCGCGCAACGGATAAGTGGCCGAAACAACCGGCCTGATCAGGCCCTTGTTGATGATCTCAACCAGTTCAGTGAACATCTCATGCGATTGATACGTACAGCCAATGATGGTTAGGTCATTCAGGTAAACCGTGCGCAGATCAGTCTCAACAATCGGCCCGGCAACTGCACCAGCGGTGGCATAACGACCCCCCGGGCGCAGCGCTTCGATCAGCGCGCCCCAGCCATCACCACCAACCAGATCAATCACCACATGGAACTGCCCCTCAGGCGGTACATCACCTCGGTCGAGCACATACACTGCACCGGCACCTCGCACAGTCTCTGCCTTGGCCGCAGCCGTCACCGCCGTTACCTCAGCACCTTTCAGATGAGCCAATTGAACCGCAGCAAGACCAACACCGCCAGAGGCACCAGTTATCAAAACCCGCTCCCCGGCCTTAACACCAGCACGGGTCAACAGGCCCAGCGCAGTGCCATAGGCACAGGGCATCGCACCCACCTCAACATCGGACAACGGCGATGCACTTACATCATAAGCCCATTGGGCATCCAACAGACAATACTCAGCAAACCCACCATCAAATTCAGAACCAATACACCGATATAAGACGGGGTTATCTTCGGTTGGCGCGGGATGATTGACCATCGTCGTGACGCGGGCACCAATCGGCAGATCAACGCCCTCCCCCACGGCAACGACATGGCCACACATGTCGGCACCTTGAACGCGCGGAAACTCCAACGCGCCGCCCCAACCGCCGGCCTCAACATCCTGATCCGTGTCATTGGTCGCGCCAGTTACCTCTTTGGCGTACCAGCCGACACGCGTGTTGATATCAGTGTTGTTCACACCGGCCGCTGCAACCTTGACCAGCACTTCACCCGGCCCCGGCGTTAGCACCGGAATGGCATCATTCCAAACCAACACCTCCGACCCACCATGGCCGGTTAGCTGAACACCCGACATATGCGTAGGAATGCTCATGCTGCCAACTCATCAGCAAATGCTGCAAGCTGTTTTAGCGCCGCAACCATTGCATCATCATTGATGGTCAACGCCACCCGCACATGGCCAACCGCCGCCTTGCCGAAACTTTCGCCCGGCATCACTGCGATCTTGTGCCGGTCTAACAGCGCCAGCGCAAAACCCTCACCGCTCAGCCCCGTCGCGCGCACGTCCAACATCACATACATCGCGCCCTGTGGCGGCGATACCCGCACACATGAACCTTCCACTGCCGCAACTGCTTTATCACGACGGCGGCGGTATAGGGCCGAAACCTCACCCTGTTCCTGATCACCTTCACGCAGCGCAGTCTCCGCTGCTGTCTGAATGAACCCAGGCACACCATAGGTCGTCGCATTGCTTAGGTTCTTGATCTCAGAAATGAACGCTTCTGGCCCGATGATCCACCCAATGCGGAAACCAGTCATCACATGCGATTTCGACATGGACCCAACGACCAGCGTACGTTCCTCCATCCCCGGCAAAGCACGCGGCGACAGGTGCCCCCCCTCATGTACCTGACTATCGTAAACTTCATCCGAGATCAGCCACATATCATGGTGCTGACAAACCCGCGCGATCCCTTCCAGCGTCTCACGGCTATAGACCGCTCCAGTCGGGTTATGCGGCGTGTTGATCAACAACGAAGTCGTGCCCTCCGCCACGGCCTCCAAATCAGCCTCAGCCAGTTGAAAGCCATTCTCAGCCCGCGCAGGAACAGTCTCAAAACGAACCCCCGCACCCTTCACGGTCGCCGGATAAGTCGCATAATAGGGATCAACCATAACCGACTTATCACCGGGGTCCATGGTGCCACACATGCAAGCAAACAGCGCCGCTTGGCCGCCAGTGGTCACCGCAACATTCTCGGCCGAGGTTTCAACACCAGTCATCGCCTGATACCGCGCTGCAATAGCGGCGCGCAAACCCGGCTGGCCCAGAACATAGGCATATCCGGTGTTCCCCGAACGCGCGCTGCCATCCATCGCATCCAAAATGAAATCAGCCGTCGACCGATCATGCTCACCAATGGTCAGCATGGTGATCACTTCACCAGACGCCTGCATATCCTGCGCTTTGTAATAGACAGACCACCCATCATCCTGCCCCGGCTCACCATTGATGGTCGTCAGTCGATCAGAGAGTTTCAATTCCGCATCCCCGCAATTTTATCTTTCCAAGCTGCGCGCAAATCAGCCTCAACAGCGCCAGCCTCATAAGCAGGACTTTGCAACGGTTTCAACTCCTCAACGGGGATCACAACCACAGCATTTATCATTGCTAGCAGCGCATCATCCCAATGCGCCCGAAACAACGGCAAAAACGCATCCATTTCGGTACCAGTTTTCACAACAACCTCGCCCCTAATCCGCACACCATTGCGCGACAGAACATCAACGAAACTCACCTCCACCTCAGCCTGATGGGCCAAGTTCGCCATCGTGTTTGGTGAACGCAGCTCGGCAAAGGCAATGGTCTCATCATCAACAATGACAAAAGTGGCCTTGGGCGACACATTCGGCCGCCCATCAGCAGATACCGTAGCAACAAAACCCATCCGCCAGGTTTCGATCACCTCACGCGCTCTATCATTCAGCTTCATCGAAGTCTCCTCACGCCAACCGCCGGATCGTCTGTTTGACGATCAATTTATGGGGGATCAGAACCACCGCTAGGTACAAGCGGCCTGACCAATGATTGAACCAGATAGACGTAGTAATGCTGATCCGACCACCCTCTAACCGAGTGCTCAGGGTAAACGTAAGATGTTTGTCGGTCAGGCCACACTCATACAATTCTGTTGTGTCAGTCAGAACCGGCAGCGACGTCATTAAATCGCCCCCCTGATCGCTCCCCGTCCGCAGCCCAAACAATCCGACAATCCGATTACGCGCAGCCAATGCAAACTGCGCCCAACCGGGCATCACGGCCATCCCCTCTGCATAGGCATCCCGCGCCATGCCCAATTCAGGGCGGCGGGGACCGGAATGACAATCTTGCCAATCCGGCTCGCGCGGGGGAATGGCCAGTTTCATCAGGCCCGCAAACGCTCGTTCGCAGGGTCCCAAAGCGGCAGATCTTCCTGCACTACGGCACGGCACCGCTGACCATAGATCTCAACTTCGATCTCAGTCCCCGGCGCAGTCAAATCCATCCGCAACATACCCAGCGCGACTGAGGCATTTACCCGATGCCCCCAACCGCCAGAGGTCGTCTCACCAACAACCTGACCGTCATGCCACAGCGTGGACATGTACGGCGCATCATGCTCACCCGCATCAACGATCAGCGTGACAAAGCGCTTTTTCACACCCTGCTGTTTTTCGTTCATCAAAGCGGCCTTGCCGGGGAAATCCTGCGGTTTGTCCAGCTTCACGAACCGCTCAAGCCCACCTTCAAACAGGCTGTAATCGGTGGATAGATCACCTTTCCATGCACGATAGCCCTTTTCTAACCGTAGGGAGTTCAGCGCATACATGCCGAATGGTTTGGCCCCTGCCGCAATAACAGCATCGTAAATGGCAGGCATATCATCCATCAGCGCATGAACCTCCCAACCCAACTCACCCGCAAATGAAACGCGGATCAGATGAGCAGGCCGCCCAGCAACCGTAGCCGCCTGATGGGTCAACCAACCTGTGCTCAGGTCAGCATCAGAAAGCCCAGCCAACAGCTCACGCGATTTCGGCCCGGTCAGGATCAGCGTATCGCGGGTCGTTGTCACATCATGAACCGCAACACCCTCAGGCATGCCGTTCATAACAATATCCCGATCATGCCACTGCGCACCAGCTGCGGTAATCAAAACAAACTCATCATCCCCCAATCGCAGGCAAGACATCTCGGTCAGGATACGGCCCTGCGCTGTTGAGAAATACAGCAGGTTGATACGACCAACCTTCGGCAGCCCACCAGTGCATAGGCCACGCAGCGCTTCTGCAGCACCTTCGCCAGAAACATGGAACCGAGAGAAACCCGGCAAGTCCAGCACACCAACGCCATCGCGCACCGCTTCACATTCTTCCTTAATGCGTTGCTCCCACGGGCCAGACCGGCCCCATGTGTGGGTCGCTTCTTCGCTGGTGTCGTCGCCATCTTTGGCAAACCAATTCGCACGCTCCCACCCATTATAGGCGCCCATGACACCGCCAGCGGCAACAACACGGTCATGAACCGGCGACAATTTCTTGTCGCGGCCAGCAGGCCATTCATGCTGCGGGAAATGCATGGCGTATTCATTGCCATAAACTTCCATGCCTTTCTGGTTGCAGTAATCCTGATCGGTGTAATCGGTGTACCGACGCGGGTCGCATGACCACATATCCCACTCGGTCTGGCCTTCGGTGATCCATTCCGCCAGCACTTTACCAGCACCACCACCCTGCGCGATACCAAAGGTAAATACACAGGCTTCAAAGGCGTTCGGAACACCCGGCATTGGGCCGATCAGCGGGTTGCCATCTGGCGCATAAGGGATCGGACCATTGATAACCTTGCTGATCCCTGCCTCACCCAGCAACGGCACACGTGCCATCGCATCTTCGATATGCCACTCAATCCGCTCCAGATCATCCTGATAAAGTTGGAAGGAAAAATCCTCTGGCATCGGGTCGGATGGGTCCAACCAAGCACCTTTACATGTATTTTCATATGGCCCGAGGTTCAGGCCATGTTTTTCCTGACGCAGATAGTAGGAGCTATCAACATCACGCAGCAGCGGCAGCTTGGCGTTGCCGGTTTCTTTGCACCATGCTTCGATCTCAGGAATCTCATCCGTCAACATATATTGATGGCTCATCACCATCATCGGCAACGTGCGCCCACCATAGGGCTTGAACCACTCAGCAACGCGCTGCGCATAATAGCCAGCGGCGTTAACTACATACTCACAACGAATATCGCCCTTTTCGGTGTGAACAACCCATTCGCCATTTTCGCGCGTAACGCCAGTGGCTGGGGTAAACCGCAAGATTTTCGCGCCCATATCACGGGCACCTTTGGCTAACGCTTGCGTCAACTGCGCCGGGTCAATGTCGCCGTCCTCAGGGTCGTACAGGCCACCAACCAAATCATGAGTCTCAAGGAACGGATAGCGCTCCTTCATCTCAGCATTGGTGCACATCTCCATGCCGATGCCCTGATATTTGCCCATGCCGCAAGCACGCTCAAATTCCCGCATCCGTTCCTTGGAATGCGCCAAACGCAGCGACCCGGTGACGTGATAGTTCATCGGGTAATCAACTTCTTCGCCAAGCCCTTTATACAGCTCAGTCGAATAGCGCTGCATGTTCATGATTGACCATGACGCGCTGAATGTCGGCACATTGCCCGCCGCATGCCAGGTCGAACCAGCGGTCAGCTCGTTCTTTTCAAGCAACACACAATCAGTCCAGCCAGCCTTGGCAAGATGATACAATGACGAAGTACCGACAGCGCCGCCGCCAATGATGACAACGCGAGCGGTAGTTGGAAAATCGGCCATGGCTGATCCTTTCAGTCGAAAACCAGACGGGCAGCAAGCCCGCCAAAGATGATAGCGGAGAGTTTGTTCATGACAGGCGCAGCAGCACGCAACCGCCCAGCGGCGGCCCCGGCCAATGCACCAATGCAAGCGTTAACCGTAAACCCGGTGATGACAAAAACAGCACCAAGCACAGCAATCTGCGCCCATATCGCGCCCCGTTCCGGGTCAGCGAACTGGGGCAAAAAGGCAAAGATAAACAGGGCCGTTTTTGGGTTCAGCAGATTGGTCAGGAATCCATTGCGCACGATCCGCAACCACGGCGCAGCATTCGCCCGCCCGGCCTCAAGCGGCGCAGCACGCCACATAGAATAGGCCAACCACAACAGATAGCCTGCCCCGATGTAACGGATAGCATCATATAAAACCGGAGAGGCCGCAATCAGCGCGGCCAAACCAGCCGCCGCCATTACGATATGAACAACGACGCCCAGATTGATACCAAGCGAAGCCGCAATAGCTGACCGAGGACCATTCGCGGCCCCCGTCGCAATTGAATACATAAGGTCGGCACCGGGTGTGAAATTCAGGGCCAAACAGGCCCCGATAAACACGGCTAAAGTGGAAAACTCAGGAAGCAGAAACATAACGCAACCTCCTAATAAACCGGCGGGGCAATAACCCAGATGACGACAGCAGGTTCATCTCCGGGGTTGCGCCAACGATAGGGTTCACCGCGAAAACGGAAACTGTCGCCCGCATGCAGTTGGAACAACCGCTCATCGATCCACAGGTCCAGATCGCCTGAGATAACATATCCGGCTTCTTCAGTTGGTCGTTGCTGAGGTTCAGCCATCTCCGAATGCGGATCGAACACCGAACGAACGATCTCAAACGCACCGCCAAGGTCGGGCGATAACAACATCTCGCTTAGCCCGGCATCAGGCGCGCCAAGGCTACGCCCCGCATTCCAGCGCACAATATGCCCACGCTCCTCTTCCGGCGCATCGGGGTCGCCAAAAAACAGGCTCAATGGTGCATTCAGGCGATCAGCCAGCAACCGCAGGTCATCAATCGAAGGAACAGATAATCCGCGCTCAACTTGACTAAGCCAACCAACAGATCGCCCCGTCGACAGCGCCAACTCAGCTAATGTAATGCCACGCGACTTGCGCAAAGCACGGAGGTCAGGCCCAAGCCCGCTTGCTTCCGCCTTTTGCACATCTACCGCCAGCATCTACATCATCCGTGGAATAGGCCATGAAATAAGCCGTGAAATTTTCACCAAATTTTTCATGAAACCAAATCACGAGTCGGCTCATTTGCGACCTTAGCCTGTCGATTACAGACCCCTGCGGCATCATTCGACTTTTCCCAACAGGCCGCTAATATCAAAGGATGAACGAACAGCACCCCTTTCTAAAACCACTAACCGCCTTGCTTCACAGCGAAAGCCGCCTCCGGGTTTGGTCAGTGGTCATCTCAATCTTCGGCGATGCCGTACAACCCCGTGGCGGCCGCATTGCGATGAGAGATCTTCAGGATATTTCCGGTCGGATGGGGATTGAGGGCAACGCCCTCCGCACCGCAATGTCTCGGCTGGCAAAAGAAGATTGGGTCGTTCGTGAAAAACAGGGGCGCAACAGCTTTTATTCACTTAGTCAGGCAGGTCAGAAAACCTTCATCCCTGCCACGGAACGCATTTACCAATTGCCTTCGGGCCAGGCCCATTCAACATCAGAGCGTACATGGACTGTCGCCATCCCAAGCCCCGGCCAAAAACCAGCCGAGGGTGGGGTGATGTTAAAGGGCGCTACATTGTTTCAAGGATTAAGCGACAAAACCAAATCTGTTCTTACATCCAATGAATACCTGCTGGTCAGCGGACAGTTCCAATCCGTGCCCGACTGGGTGAAGAAAATTGCCGCTCCGGCTGAACTCTCCACCCGCTATGCGCAACTGGCCGAAACAATCACGCGCTGCATGCAGGCTGATAACGCCGACATTCACCCGCTGGACGCTCTAGCCGCCCGCTGTCTAATCATCCACCACTGGCGCCGCATCGTACTGCGCCACACGGTTTTGCCGCCTGAAGTAAAACCAATAAACTGGCCCGGCGATAACTGTGCTATACTTGTAGCGAAGTCATACCAACACCTGATTGCCCCGTCAGAGGCATGGTGGGCCGAACCAACTGATGCCACGGGCAGCGCTGAGCTAACAGGTCGCTTCCCTTAATGTGTTACCAAAATTTGTTGATTTTTAGTTTTTTGTAATATAATAAGATCCAAACGCTGAGGAGAATCGCCTATGTACTCGCAGGGACTGATTGGCGCCGATGGCTCCAGTGATGAATCCGAAGAATTTCTGGCCGCCTTTCAGGCGCGCATCGATGCGGATGAAAAGATTGAACCAAACGACCCGATGCCTGCCGGGTATCGCAAGACGCTAACCCGTCAGATCGGCCAGCACGCCCATTCCGAAATCGTCGGCATGTTGCCAGAGGGGAATTGGATCACCCGCGCTCCAACGCTACGCCGCAAGGCAGCCTTGCTCGCCAAAGTGCAGGACGAAGGCGGACATGGCCTCTATCTCTATTCTGCCGCTGAAACGCTTGGCGTCAGCCGCGAGCAGATGACCGAAGAATTGCTGGCCGGTAAGGCCAAATATTCCTCAATCTTCAACTATCCAACCCTGACATGGGCCGACATCGGCGCAGTTGGTTGGCTGGTTGATGGCGCTGCGATCATGAACCAGATCCCGCTCTGCCGCTGCTCTTATGGCCCCTATGCCCGCGCAATGATCCGCGTGTGTAAGGAAGAAAGCTTTCATCAGCGTCAGGGTTTCGAAATCATGAACACCCTCGCCAATGGCTCTGCCGAGCAAAAAACGATGGCGCAAGACGCGCTGAACCGCTGGTGGTGGCCATCCCTGATGATGTTCGGTCCATCAGATGGCGACAGTATGCACGGCGATCAGTCTGCGGCGTGGAAAATCAAACGCTTCACCAATGACGAGCTTCGCCAGAAATTCGTTGATGCATCCGTGCCTCAGGGCGAGTTTATGGGCCTGACGTTCCCCGATCCTGAGTTGAAGTGGAATGCCGACAAAAACAACGGCAAAGGTGGCTATGACTTTGGCGACATCGACTGGGATGAATTCTGGTCAGTGGTTAAGGGCGATGGCATCATGAACCGCGACCGCATCAAAGCCCGCCAAAAAGCATGGGACGAAGGCGCATGGGTCCGCGAAGCGGCTCTCGTACACGCCGAAAAACGCCGCGCGCGCAAAGCCGCCGCGCAGCACGCTGCTGAATAAGGATCACCACAATGACCGCTGAAACCCCACTTTGGGAAGTTTTCATCCGCCCTCGTAACGGCTTGGCCCATCGCCATTGCGGTTCCGTCCATGCGGCTGACGAAGTATTGGCCCTTCAGGCTGCGCGCGACGTTTACACCCGCCGTGGCGAAGGCCTGTCTATCTGGGTCGTCCCTTCAGCCGCGATCACCGCATCCGACCCAGAAGCTAAGGGTGAGATGTTTGATCCAGCCGAAAGCAAAATCTATCGCCACCCGACTTTCTACGAAGTCCCCGAAGAAGTCGGCCATATGTAATGGTTGAATCCGCCACGATATTGGCCCAGTTCAACATCGCTACTGCGCGGTGGCCATTGGATGACCCGCGCATGGCCGGGTTTATCGATGCGGTCCCGGCTGTGAACGCGCTGGCTGAACGCTCTGACGGTTTTATCTGGCGGTTGATTGACGAAGATGGCCCAGACGCACCAGTGTTCAGCCCTGAATATGGCGATCGTTCGCTCCTGACACTCACTCTGTCGGCATGGCGTGACATCGAAAGCCTTCGGGCCTTCACCTGGAACACCGTCCACAAACGGTTCCG
>JBMYPG010000078.1:0-14291 GCA_049600095.1 Pikeienuella sp.
ATCGATGCTAAAACGCGTCTGGTCGACCGCCCACAATATATTCGCCTACTTCTTCAAGACCCGAATTTTGACTGGGATATGGTCGTATGGTCAGTCGCCAACTCAGCCAGCCCCGGGAACGAACAACGCGAATTTTGGGGGACCGAAGCGGCAACCAAAGTCGGCTCCCGCAACGTTTCCGGTGTGGCAGACCCTGCCGTCGATCAGCTCATCGACAAAATTATCTTTGCCAAAGATCGGGCAGAGCTAGAGGCTGCATCAAAGGCGCTGGACCGTGTATTGACGTGGAACCACTACGCCATTTTCCAAATCTATTCCCCACATGAAAGAATTGCATGGTGGGACAAATTTGGCCGCCCCGAAGTACAGGCATCCCGCGAAGTCGGCTTCCCGTCACTTTGGTGGTGGGACGAGGAAAAGGCAGCATCTATCGGGGCAACCAAATGATCAGATTAACTGCCATTTTTGCGGCACTCTTGGCCTTCTCGGCTCACGCAGCAGACACAACCTCTCATGGCGTTTCTTCCTTTGGAACGCTGAAATATGGCCCCGACTTTACACACTTTGACTACGTAAATCCGGAGGCGCCCAAAGGCGGTGCCTATCGCGGTCGCTCAACCTATGCCGCTCGAACGTTTGACAGCCTGAACCCCTACATTCTCAAAGGGGAACCTGCCGCCGAAATATCGCTGTTCGTATTTGATACCCTGCTAACCCGCGCATGGGATGAACCCGATGCGATGTATGGGTTATTGGCCGAAAGCATTACCTACCCAGAAAGCCGCGAATGGGCCGAATTCAAATTGAGGTCAGAGGCTACATTCTCTGACGGTACGCCTGTCACTGCTGATGACATCGTTTTTTCGCTGGAAGTTCTAAAAACAAAAGGGTCCCCACAATATCGAACCTTCTTTGGCGACATTGCTTCTGCCACCGCCCTTGCGCCAGATCATATCCGGTTTGAGTTTCGAAAGGGTGCCGCCACCCGTGACCTTCCGATGCTGGCTGGAAGTTTACCGATATTCTCCAGAGCAGATTGGGCAGGAAAGGACTTTGCAGAAAGCTCTCTAATCCCGCCCGTAGGGTCCGGCCCTTATAAAATTGGCGAGGTCAGCGCCGGCCGTTCAATCTCCTACGTCCTGCGCGATGATTATTGGGCAAAAAACCTGCCCGTGAACCGTGGCAGATGGAACTTCGCCGAACTGAACTATGAATATTTCAAAGACAGCACAGCAGCCTTTGAGGCTTTCAAATCAGGGGCCTTTGATTTGCATGAGGAGTTTTACTCCAAGATCTGGGCAACCTCCTACAATTTCCCTTCATTGGAAAAAGGTTGGGTAAAGCAAGATGTTATACCCGATGGCAGACCATCTGGAACGCAGGGTTATTGGTTCAATCAACGTCGCGCCAAATTCGCAGACCCAACCGTTCGACAGGCTCTAGGTTTAGTATTTGATTTCGAATGGTCGAATAAGACCCTATTTTATGGCCTCTACAATCGAACTAACAGCTTCTTCCAAGGCTCCCCTCTTTCCGCTGATGGGATGCCATCCGCCGAAGAAACAGCCCTACTCTCACCCCTTGTCGACGGCCTCGCAGCCGATGTTTTGACAGCACCCGCATATGTGCCCCCAGAAACCGACGGCTCTGGCCGCATCCGCAGGCTCCACCGGCGTGCCAGCAAAATGCTCGACGCTGCCGGTTGGCGGGTAGACGACAAGGGTGACCGACGCAATGCGCAAGGCGAGTTGCTGGAAATCGAATTCCTTTCCGATGGCCCTGCATTTGAACGCATCACCGGCCCTTACATCAAAAACCTCGAAAAACTGGGGGTGCGCGCCAATTATCGCCTGATAGACGCCGCGCAATATCAGCAACGGACCGAGGATTTTGATTTCGACGTCGTCGTTGCACGCCTGCCGATCAGCGCCACACCGGGGGTCGAGTTAAGAAACCTCTGGTCATCCGTATCCGCAAATGGACGTGGAACCCTAAACCTCGGCGGCGTTGCCAATCCTGCAATTGATCAACTGATCGAAACGGTCATTGGCGCAGAAACGGTTGAGCAACATGCAACAGCCGTATCCGCACTCGACCGCGCTTTACGGGCCAGCCACATCTGGGTGCCGCAATGGACCAAGGGCACCCATACCCTTGCCTATTGGGATATGTTCGGCAGACCCGAAGTCAAACCACCCTACAACCGCGCAATCGTTGAAACGTGGTGGATTGATCAGGGCAAGGCAAAGCACATCCGAGAAGTCCGTGGCGATCAGTAACAGATGTAAACCTGTTACCGGCATCGCTTGTCGCTAACTGTCGGGAACCAATTTTCAGGAACGGCGATTGGTTTCCCATATAGGAGGCTTACATGATCAACTTAGACCTTTACCCACTGGACACGCCCGGCACAGCACTCAACGCATTGATAGAACGCTGTCAGGCAGACATTCGGGAAGAAGGCATGTTCACGCTTCCAGATTTTATGACTCAGGCAGCGGTGGCTGAAACAATGAAGCTATCCCGCTCTCGGTTTGAAACCGAAAGCTTCCTGCATCAACGCAGCCATAATATCTATTTCAAAGATCATGTAGATGGCCTTGCCGATGACCATCCCGCACTCGTCAAACGCGATACCTGCAATCGCACCCTTTGTGCAGATCAGGTTGCAGATACACCCCTCACCAATTTGTACGAATGGGAACCATTCGCCGCATTCTTGGCCGCTACAATGGGTAAGTCAGCGCTTTATCCGATGGATGATCCACTCGCACGGGTCAATGCCATGACATATCGGGCAGGCGAGGCGTTAAACTGGCACTTCGACCGCTCCGAGTTCACCACAACATTGCTACTGGAAGCACCCGAAGAAGGTGGCGAATTTGAATATCGTCCATCCCTCCGCACAGATGACGACCCGAACTACGATGGCGTTGCCCAACTGCTCGAAGGCCGTGATGACAATGTAAAAAAGATCAGCCTGACACCCGGTGCATTAAACGTATTCAAGGGTAAAAACACCGCCCATCGCGTGACCCCACCAAAAGGTGACAGCCCCAGAACCATCGCCGTATTCTCTTACTACGAAGAACCCGGTGTCATTTTTTCACCTTCAGAAAGATTGGGCTTTTACGGCAGAGAAGGCTAACAGGCCAACGCTGAAAACTGCCATAATTCACACCGACGTTCACGAATGGTCAATCAGCCATGATCATTCGCGCGACCACTCTTGACCCAGCCGGTTCATCGCATCACAACAATTCTCGATGTTAGCCTATATAGCCAGACGTATACTTTTGATTCCGCTGACCCTTTTTGGGATCATGGCGATCAATTTCTCTATTGTGCAATTCGCCCCCGGCGGGCCGGTTGAACAGATTGTATCAGAACTAAGCCATTCCGGCAGCGCCACCGAACGTTTCACTGGTGGTTCGGGCGATCTAGGGTCTCAATCAGGCGGCGATTACAAAGGCAGGCAAGGCCTCGACCCCGAATTTATTGCAGAGCTTGAACGCCAATTCGGCTTCGACAAACCACCTTTGGAACGGTTTGCCACGATGCTTTGGGACTATGTGAGATTTGATTTCGGTGAAAGCTTCTTTCGGTCAGTCAACGTAACAGACCTGATCATCGAAAAAATGCCGGTTTCCATCAGCTTGGGCATTTGGACAACATTGCTCAGCTATCTCGTTTCCATTCCTCTTGGCATTCGCAAAGCGGTAAAAGATGGCGAAAGATTCGATGTCTGGACCTCTGCCGCCATCATCGTCGGCTACGCAATTCCCGGCTTCCTCTTCGCAGTGATGCTCCTCATCTTCTTCGCCGGCGGCTCCTATTGGCAATGGTTTCCTTTGCGGGGATTGCATTCAACAGGAGCAGAGGACCTCGGCCCAATCGCCTATGCGCTCGATTATCTTTGGCATCTGGTATTACCTGTCACGGCGATGGCCATCTCAGGTTTCGCCACGCTCACGTTGCTAACCAAGAACAGCTTTCTTGACGAAATCCGCAAACAATACGTGACCACCGCCCGCGCCAAGGGCTTAACCGAAAATCGCGTCCTTTACGGCCATGTGTTCCGCAATGCGATGCTAATCGTCGTAGCAGGTTTTCCCGCTGCTTTCGTCAGTATCTTCTTCACCGGCTCACTGCTTATCGAGGCGATTTTCTCACTCGATGGGCTTGGTTTGCTCAGCTACGAAAGCATCATCAAACGCGATTACCCTGTTGTTTTCGGTACGCTCTACCTTTTCGGCCTCATGGGCCTGATTATCCACCTCGTCACCGATCTGGTCTATATCCTGATCGACCCTCGCATAGATTTTGAGGGGCGCTAATCATGGTCTTATCCCATATCAACCAACGACGCTGGCGGAACTTCAAGTCCAATCGGCGTGGGTATTGGTCGCTTTGGATTTTCGGTGTCCTGTTCATCATCAGCATGCTCGCCGACGTAATCGCCAATGATAAACCGCTACTGGTTTCCTATAACGGAGAGCTACGGATGCCGATGGTTTCCTTTTATTCAGAGGAAGCCTTTGGCGGTGAATTTGAAACAGAGCCCGACTTCACAGACCCAGTGGTCAAATGCCTGATCAGAACGGGTGGAAACCTTGACGGTTGCCTAGACGAGGACGACGGATTGGGCGAAGCCTCATTAGCCGAAGGCGCCGAGGCTGGCTGGACGATCATGCCATTGCTGCCCTATTCCTATGACACCAGAAATCCAGAGGTTGAACGCGCACCCAGCGCCCCGGACGCTCATCATTGGTTAGGCACCGACGACCAAACCCGTGATGTTGTCGCTCGCATCATCTATGGCTTCCGCATTTCAGTATTGTTCGGCTTTGGCGTCACGTTCATGTCCAGCATCATAGGCGTCTTTGCCGGTGCCGCGATGGGGTTCTTTGGCGGCTGGGTCGATCTCTTTTTCCAACGGATCGTTGAAATTTGGGCCAATATCCCTGTCCTCTATGTCCTCATCATCGTTGCAGCGATCATTGAGCCGAACATATGGATACTCATGGGTCTGCTGACCCTGTTTAGTTGGACTGCGCTGGTCGGCGTCGTTCGCGCTGAATTCCTGCGCGCCCGCAATTTTGAATACGCCCGCGCAGCCAAGGCGCTTGGCCTCGGCGATTGGGCAATCATGTATCGCCATCTCTTGCCCAATGCGATGGTGGCAACACTCACGATTTTGCCATTCTTGCTGTCCGGTTCAGTGTCGATTCTGGCCAGCCTAGATTTCCTCGGTCTTGGCCTTCCATCAGAATATCCATCTCTCGGCGACCTCGCACTACAAGGCAAAAACAACCTTCAGGCACCGTGGCTGGGCATTACAGCATTCATCACCTTCGCAGTGATGCTCTCGCTTTTGGTGTTCATTTTCGAAGCAATACGTGACGCCTTTGACCCCAGAAAGACTTTCGCATGACCGAACTGCTGAAAGTCCGCGACCTGGCCGTCGGTTTCCAAAGTGACGGAGAACTCCACCCAGCCGTAAAGGGCGTCAGCTTTGACCTAAAGGCGGGCGAGACGCTGGCACTGGTTGGCGAAAGCGGTTCAGGCAAATCAGTATCGGCACTGTCCACAGTTAACCTTCTGCCGCCAAGCGCCCAGATCACAGGTTCTATCGAATACAACGGCCAGCAGATGGTCGGGGCCACCGAGGTTCAGTTGCGTGCAGTGCGTGGCAACGACATCAGCTTCATCTTTCAGGAGCCGATGACCTCACTAAACCCGCTTCAAACCGTAGATCGCCAGATCGGCGAAAGTTTAGCGGTACATCAAGGCGTTACCGGAGCAGAAGCAAGACCTCGCATTCTGGAACTAATGAACAAGGTAGGTATCCGAGACGCTGAAAGCCGCCTCACTAGCTACCCACATGAACTTTCCGGTGGTCAGCGCCAACGCATCATGATTGCAATGGCACTGGCTAACAAACCCAAGCTCCTAATCGCAGACGAACCAACGACTGCTCTCGACGTAACCATTCAGGCGCAAATCCTTGACCTGTTGAAAGATTTGCAACGTGATGAGGGGCTATCGATGCTGTTCATCACTCACGACCTAAACATCGTCCGCCGCATGGCCGACCGGGTCTGCGTCATGAAGGATGGTCAGATCGTAGAAACCGGCGATACCGGCCCCGTGTTTGATCAGCCGCAGCATGACTATACCAAAATGCTTTTGGCATCCGAACCGACAGGCCACCCCGACCCGGTGTCACCCGATGCCCCGGTAATTGCTGAAACAGACGATCTCCGCGTTTGGTTCCCAATAAAACGCGGCTTGCTGAAAAAAACCGTAGGCCACGTAAAGGCAGTCAACGCAGCCCGCGTATCTGTGCGCGCAGGCGAGACAATGGGCGTCGTTGGCGAAAGCGGGTCAGGCAAAACCACATTGGCGCTCGCGCTGATGCGCCTGATCGATTGTGATGGCCGAATTGCCTTTATGGGTAAAGACATCCAAGGCCTGCAAGGCCGCGCCCTTCGTCCCTTACGCCGTGAAATGCAGATCGTATTCCAGGACCCATTTGGCAGCCTCAGCCCCCGAATGACCTGTTTTGAAATCATTGCAGAGGGTCTGCGTGTTCACGGAATCAACGACGGCGACATCCGCACGCGCATCGCAGAGGTGCTAGAGGAAGTCGATTTACCCGCCGACGCGATGGATCGCTATCCGCATGAATTTTCCGGTGGTCAAAGACAACGCATCGCAGTGGCACGCGTCCTCGTTCTGAAACCAAAACTAGTTGTTTTAGACGAACCAACATCGGCGCTGGATATGACAGTGCAAACACAAATCATCGACCTTTTGCGCAACCTGCAAAAGAAATACGGCCTCGCCTATATCTTCATCAGCCACGACCTAAAGGTTGTTCGCGCCCTCAGCCATAAACTCATCGTCATGCGCCAAGGCGACGTCGTTGAATCAGGCCCCACTACCGAAGTGATGGAAACGCCTAAATTCGATTATACGAAAGAACTCATGGCAGCCGCTTTTTCGTGAAAACGCTCTAGGCGCGCGCACCATCTGATCCAATTTTCATGGCCAGGTGCATTCCAATCGCAGCCGTTGCCAGAATAACGGCAAAGCTCCAAGGGTGAGAGGTGCCAATAGCACCAATCAACCAAGCACCCAAAGCACCACCAACAAAGCGACCCAGCGCCAATACAGCAGCAGCAGCCCCAGCCTGATTGCCAAGTTCTGTCATCAGCCCAGCGGTAGAGTTGGCGGAAATCACATGATAGCAGCCCATAAGCCAAACCATCACACCAAAAACGCCCCACATTCCCCACCAACCGGTTGCCGCAATAACTGACAGAAAAACGGCAAGCACCAACAGAACTTTGGTAGTGTCACGTAACATCTGTGGGTAACCGCGCTTCATAACCAAACGAGCATTCAGCATGTTCGCAGCAAATGCTGCACCCGAAATACTGGCAAACATGATGGAAAAATTCACTGCGCTTACATCAAAGTGCTCGATAAAAATAAACGGTGAACCAGCAAGCATTGCAAAAAACATGAAGCTAGAGGCGAAACTGGCAAGCAGGTATCGCCGAGCCGTGTTGTTCTTGGCGATTTCCACATAGTTTCGAATAACCTGCGCAATCTTATAGGGCCGCTTTTTCTCAACAGTCAGCGTTTCTGGCAGCGCCATTCCCAACACCAATGCAGCAACACCAACAAGTGAAAGCGACCAAAAAATCCAGCGCCAATCGCCAATTTCCAGCATCCATGCACCCCACAGCGGGGCCACAACTGGTGCCGCTGTGAAAATCAGCATCAGAATAGACGTCGCCCGACTTAACGCATCGCCCTTGTATAAATCAGCCATGATCGCACGGGTTGCGGTCATCGCCGTTCCACCAGCAGCAGCCTGCAGGAAACGAAGGGCACCAAAGCTTTCAATGTCCGGTGCTAACGCACATCCCGCGCTGATCACAGCAAAGGCAATCAACGCACCATACAAAACAGGCAACCGGCCCAGCGCATCAGCCAATGGCGACAGAAACAGCGGAAACACCGCAATACCCAGCAAATAGGCTGAAACCGTCCATTTCATTAGGGTCGCCGTCGCTGGTAGCGCCTCAGCCATTGCAGGCAGCGCAGGCAGATAAGTATCAATCGCAAACGGGCCAAGCGCACCGACAAAGGCTAGCACCGCAATCAATCGTAAGGCATGGCCGTCAATTTTCCCCGAAGCGCGGGCTTGATCGGCATTGGTGCTTGTCATGGGGAATATTTCGTATTGACGATAAAGGTAAGGAACGTGTTCATGCGCCGTCTACACCCCGCCAACTAAAAGGCCAAGCCCCTGATGTTCTGGACCGAAGGCATGCTCTGCGTTCTCATCGCCCTTCTGCTTGATGGAATTTTCGGCGAGCCGTCTTGGCTTTGGCGCAAAGTAACGCACCCAGCTATTCTGATGGGCCGTGTGGTTAGCTGGCTCGATAGTACCCTGAACACAGATACCCAGCAGACTGATCGCACCCGCCGTGCAAGGGGCATTGTCGCTTTGATTGCCATGGTCCTAACTGCTGGCGGCATCGGCCTTATCATCTCAGCACTGCCACTGGGCGCGGTCTGGTCCACATTGATCGCTGCAATTCTCATTGCCCAGCGCAGCCTATGTGATCATGTCGCAGCCGTCGGAACAGGTCTCCAGAAAAACATCGAAACCGGCCGTACCGAAGTCGCAAAAATAGTCGGGCGCGATACCGGGGCGCTGGACGAAACAGGTGTTGCCCGTGCCGCAATCGAAAGCGGTGCTGAAAACTTCTCAGACGGAATCGTCGCGCCCGTATTCTGGTTTGTCGTCGCGGGCCTTCCCGGCATCCTGATCTACAAGATGGTCAACACAGCAGACAGCATGATCGGCTACCGCAATGAAAAATATCTGGCATTCGGTTGGGCTTCTGCGCGCTTCGATGACCTGCTCAATCTTATCCCCGCCCGCTTGTCCGCCTGCCTGATCGCCCTACAATCGCTCAGCCTGAAACCCATCAAGGCGGCCCTCCGCGATGCCAGCTTGCACAGATCACCAAACGCCGGGTGGCCAGAGGCTGCAATGGCAGCATGTCTCGATACCTCTCTTTCCGGCCCACGCATTTACGAAGGCAAAGCAACCGAGGACCCATATGTGTGGCCCGAAGGCCGCCGCGCGTTGTTCGCAAGTGATGTGCAAGCCAGCGTGCGCATCCTCTGGCGCAGTTGGGCTGTAATCCTCATCGCAACAGCGCTTGCCATGGCTCTTAGTTAAACAACCGCGACCAAACTTCCCCAAATCATAGTATTTCGTCGCGATACTTCCCCTCTTTGTCTTTTTCCGCCATGTAGGGGCGCTGGGCTACGATAGGGTTCAGTCGAACAGAATAATGGATGACCGAAATGCTGCCAGAATTGAGTATTACTGCCCACTCTGAAACTCTCCGCCAGCAAGTGCAGGGGATGATCGACATCAAGACAAAGCCTCCCGGCTCTCTTGGGCGCATTGAGGATCTGGCTCTACAAATGGCGCTGGCACAAAATACGACACAGCCGTCATCCAAGGCGACCCTTCTATTGTGCGCAGGTGATCACGGCCTAACTGCCGAAGGCGTCTCTGCTTGGCCCTCCGAGGTTACGGCACAGATGGTGATGAACTTTCTAGGTGACGGTGCAGCGGCAAATGTGTTCGCTCGTGCGGCTGGCGCAGACATTCGCATCATCGACGCTGGCGTGGCTTCCCCTCTGCCTGATGACCCTTCGCTACGTCGCGCAGGCATTCGCGCAGGCACACGCAATGCCTTGCAAGAGGATGCCCTAACCGCCGAAGAAGTCTCTGCGGCCCTAAAGTTCGGCGCAGATCAGGCGAAAGAAGCCGTCAGCGAAGGTGCTGGCATCATCGCGCTTGGCGAAATGGGCATTGGTAACACGTCCTCTGCCGGTCTCCTGGCCCACGCAATTGCCGGTCTGGACTTGGCCAGCATCGTCGGCCCTGGCGCTGGTCTGGACCAGCCCGGCGTTGCCCACAAATTGGAAGTTATGAAGTCCTGCACCGCCCGGCGACCTGCCCCCCTCCAACCACTCGATGCACTGGCTGCATTCGGTGGGTTAGAGATTGCTGTGATGGCGGGCGCACTAATCGGCGCAGCTTCTTCCAACGCCATCGTGCTCGTTGACGGCTACATTGCCACCGCCGCCGCTTTGGCTGCAATCGCAGCACGACCAGAGGCTGCTGATTATGTTGTCTTTGCCCATAACAGTAACGAAGGCGGCCACGCTCATATGCTGAAATGGCTCAAGGCAAAACCGCTGCTTGACCTCGGCCTGCGCCTCGGCGAAGGCTCTGGTGCTCTCCTCGCTCTTCCCCTCCTGACTGCCTCCACCGCAATGCTTGCCGAAATGGCAACTTTTGAAAGCGCGGGCGTTTCAGGGAAAGAAGGCTAAGTCGACGATGCAGGAACGGCTGACCCAAGAACTAAAGTACTATCTGTCAGCCCAAAGCTTTCTGACACGATTACCGACGCCCGAATGGGTAGGCCATGATGAAAACCGTTTGGCTCGCGCAGCCAAATGGTTCCCAATCGTCGGCCTGCTTTTGGGTATCATCGCTGGCTCAATCTGGGCCATTTTCAGTTGGCTAACCGCCCCAACCATTGCGGCGGGTATAACCATGGCTGCCTTGGCCCTGCTAACCGGTGCCTTACACGAGGATGGTTTTGCTGACTGCTGTGATGGCCTAGGCGGCGGTTCAACAACCGAGCGCGCGTTAGAGATTATGCGCGACAGCCGTATCGGCGCCTATGGTGCTGTCGGCCTAATCCTTAGCATTGGTCTACGCTGGTCTGCGCTTTCCTCCTTTGAGATATGGTCCGGCATCACCGCTTTCATCATCGCCCTAACAACAGCACGCGCCTCAATGGTTCTGATACTCCGTTTCGGGACTTATGCACGCCCATCCGGCGCCGCCGATAGCGCGGCAAGCGGCGTTGAAATTGACGAAACTGCAATGGCCATTGGCCTCGCACTCCTAATCGCCCTCATCCTCGGCGGCCCAACAGGGCTAATGGTCTCAATCGGAGCGTTCATACTAAGCTTCATCTGGTTAAAGTGGCTAACCCGTAAAATCGGCGGCTACACCGGCGACGGCCTTGGCGCGGCCGAACAAATCAGCCAAATATTCATCCTGATCGCACTCGCAGGCTTTTGGGCATGATCTTCTACCGCCACCCCCGCCCTGATGTCCCAACCGGGCTATGTTACGGACAATTGGACGTTGGCATTCATCCAGACTCCCAAGGCTCGATCAATAATGCCTGCACAGCTGCTCCACCTATATCAGCCATCATTTCCAGCCCATCCAAACGGGCATTGGCCTTGGCCCAACCGCTGGCTACCGCAACAGGCGCAAAACTAATACCTGACCCCCGCTGGATGGAAATGAACTTCGGCGCGTGGGAGGGGCTCCTCTGGCCCGAAATCAACCGCGATGAAAGCGACCCTTGGGCAGCGGACCCAATGAACCAATGCCCACCTGGAGGCGAGGCATTTTCACAGGTAATCGCCCGCGTCCAAAATGCGCTTGCGGAACATCCCAAAGACACAGCGGTCGTTGCACATGCTGGCCCCATTCGCGCGGCTCGAATGCTGCTAACCAACACATCCTTTGAAACAGCTTTTGCCGAACCGATACCTTTCGCAACGCCAATTGAATTTTCAGAACTGAAGGCCGCCTAATGGCACATGTAACCCTCATCCTCGGCGGTGCCCGCTCCGGCAAATCAGCCTACGCTCTATCACTTTGCCCGGCTCCACATACATTCATCGCAACCGCGGAGGCTTTGGATGATGAAATGACCGCCCGCATCACCGCTCATCAGGCAGAGCGAAATGACGGGTGGGACCTTGTGGAGGCACCCTTAAACATCTGTAAGGCGATAACAGATAGCGCCGACGAAAACAGAACGCTTTTGATTGACTGCCTCACACTGTGGCTGTCCAACTTGATGCACCACAATCAAAACCTCACCGATGAAACCAATAACTTGATCGCAGCAATGGCCAAGGCACCTGGAAACATCGTCTTAGTATCAAACGAAGTCGGCATGGGCCTGTCGCCGGACAACGCTCTCGGCCGTTCCTTTCGCGATGAACAGGGTCGCCTAAATCAACGTATCGCAGCCATCGCAGATCGGGTCGAATTTGTCGCTGCCGGTCTGCCGCTCAAACTCAAATAAACCACTCTAGTAAGGAAGAAAATCATGACCATTACCCGAAAAGAAACAAACGCCCGGATGAGCCAGGTCGTCACTCACAACGGCATCGCCTATCTGGCAGGTCAAGTCGCAACCGATGCACCAGACGCCGCCGGCCAGACCCAGCAGGTTCTGGATAAAGTTGAGGCGCTTTTGACCTCAGTTGGCAGTGACAAAACCAAAATGCTGTCTGCAACCATCTACCTGAAATCTATCGACGATTTCGCCGCAATGAACGCCGTTTGGGACGCATGGGTGCCAGAAGGTGCCGCACCAGCACGCGCAACAGTTGAGGCCGCATTGGCTTTGCCAGAGCTTTTGGTCGAAGTTTGCGTCATCGCCGCAATCTAAGAAACACACAGGCAACCGCTGCGCAATTCAACGGCGGTTGCCTTTCCTAAGTCACCCAACCAACACCTACCTCAGTACATTTGTGCACAAACATCGGCTAAACGAACAAATGCTTAGCGGGTTGTGGCCTTCAACATTTCGGGTCAGAAACAATCAAGCGTTTTCAAAGATCCGAGGCCAAGCCCATGAACACCATCCGTATCGACATAGATGCACGCGGCGTCGCAACACTGACCCTCAGTCGTCCCGAAAAACACAATTCTCTGTCTGCTGAGATGATCGATGAGCTTACTCAGGCTGCGGCGGACCTTGGCACAAACAACGACGTTCGCGTTGTCGTCCTCACTGGTGAGGGTGCCAGCTTCTGCGCCGGTGGTGATCTGGGTTGGATGCGCGAACAATTCGCCGCCGATCGCGCAACACGAATGGCAGAAGCACGCAAACTTGCCGGCATGCTCGGTGCACTTAATACCCTCCCCAAACCACTAATTGGCCGCGTTCAGGGTCAGGCATTCGGCGGGGGCATTGGCATGATGTCAGTCTGCGACGTTGCTATCGCGATCAAGGGCGAAAAATTCGGCCTGACCGAAACAAGGCTGGGCCTGATCCCCGCAACCATCTCTCCCTACGTTCTGGCCCGCATGGGCGAAGGCATGGCGCGCCGCGTTTTCATGTCTGCCCGACTGTTCGACACCGACGAGGCTGTTACGCTGGGCCTCGCCGCCAAAGCTGTCGACGCAGACATGCTCGACACTGCAATCGAAGCTGAAATCAAACCTTACCTGTCAGCCGCACCCGGCGCCGTTGCCAGATCCAAAAAACTGGCCCGGTCCATGGGCCTGCGCATTGATGATGCCCTGATTGAAAGCACTGTCGAGGCACTGGCCGATGCATGGGAAGACCCAGAATCCCACGAAGGCGTCAGCGCGTTTTTTGAAAAGCGTAAACCGAACTGGAAGGCATAATTACCGGCCAGCCCGATTTGCCTGCCTGTTTCTACTGTCTGTTCTTGCCGGTTAATCGTTTCCACGCCACAGTCGGCAACCATGATCTATCCAATCTACGCTCTCTGGTGTCACCCCCGCTCATCCTCAACCGCCTTTGAAAGGGTGATGCGGGAACGGGGCGACCTTGACTGCCTGCATGAACCGTTTCTTTATCATTATTACGTCCACAAGGCCGTGCGCCACCTACCCCATTTTGAACGAAAACCCGGCCACCCTACCTCCTACGAAGAAGTCAAAGAACACCTGCTGGAAAGGGCAACACATGGCCCGGTCTTTTTCAAAGATATGGCCTATTACATGGCCGAGGAGCTTTTGGAAGACCCAGCATTCGCTAAACGCATAACGCACTCTTTCCTCGTGCGTGATCCAGCAGAATCCATCCTCTCCTACGCAAAGCTAGACCCTGAGGTTACGGATGAAGAGATCGGCATTGTAGCGCAATGGCGGCTGTATTCCGGCCTTACCGAACTGAAAATACCCTCAACGATTATTCAGTCAGCAAAATTTCGACAGCACCCGACAGAAATGATGCAGGCTTATTGGCAAGCAGTCGGCCTCGACATCAAACACGATGCCTTCGAATGGGATAAAACCGTACCAGACGGATGGGACTCAGTCGCCGGATGGCACGGAGAAGTCTTGTCCAGCGGCGGAATCAGGCCGCCAGAATCAGGGCGAGACTATTTGG
>JBMYPG010000079.1:0-14287 GCA_049600095.1 Pikeienuella sp.
CACCCGGTGCAGCTGCCACAGTGACAGGTGTAATGAGCGGAGATGCGGCAGCGGAGCATGCGGCGCCCAATATCATACGACGGCGGTTTAACATGAGATTTTTCATCGACGGTTAAACTCCGGGCTGGCGAGGGTAAAAGCGATCCCCTCCCATGCTTCTGCGGCTGCATTTACGGCGAAATCAGTGTCAGGATGCGCGTAGTCCGACAGGGCAGTCGCCAGAAACACGCGCGGGTCCTGGCCTTTCGCAGTGCGTCGAGCCAGCCCTGCGGCCCAATTCATTCGCTGCGTTAGCCCTTGTGGTGTAATCCAAGCCTCGGCCGCCTCTGGCCAGCCATCCGGCCCGGGTGCGCCCCAAATTGGTTGGTTCATGAGTTTGAGCATGCTGGTGGTGCGTTTAACGCCCTTTTGCCCTGTCTTGGTTGCCAGAGCCGAACGATTGATGCCAACAGCGCGCAAGCCGGATACGACGTAGTCAAAGGGCTGCTTTACTTTGGCCCCAAAGGTATTCCAACTGTCGGGGTGTTCCAACATTGCCCCGTAAACTACCGATAATGAGCCCTCGGAAGTGACGTAGGCCTCGGTCATATGCTGAACTAAATCTTCGGGTGGAATGTCAGCAACAAAGTGCCGGGCGAGCTTTTGCGCGATGTGGAGAGCCGTTGCCGGGTGGGCGGCCAGGTCGTCGAGGCAGTGTAGGATATCTGCCATATTGTTTTTCGGCCCATAGGCGCGCCCCAGCACTTTATGGGTACCGGGTTCGGTTGCGCGGTGGCGAAATACAGTGGCTCCTGTATCTTTGTTGATAGATAGGCCTGTTAAAAGTCTGGCAAAGCCGCCGATGTCAGATTGCTTGTAATCTGCGCCAACACCAAGGGTGTGTAGCTCTATGATCTCTCGCGCCAGATTTTCATTCAGTCCCTTGTCACGCTTTAGCCCAAAGGCAGAATTTGGCCCGACTGAGCGCCATTGGTCCAAATAGATAAGCATTGCCGGGTGGGTTACTGCCGCCTTTAGCATATCAGCAAACCGCCCGGCGATGTGCGGACGGATCGTATCGGGCTCAAATCGCCCCGCGACCGCCTGCATGTGCGGGTTTCGTGCGGCAATGGTGAAATGATCTGCCCAGAACCAAGCGAGCCGTTCCTGAAACCCATTTGGCGAAACAACTGGGGCCGTTAACCGTGCCGCCGCATCGTCACGAAACACCGAACGGATGCTGCGCGTAGCTGCCTTTACAGCATCCCGATCTTTGGCTTTACGCGCCTGCCGAACCGTCCCCAACATTCGCGCCCTCGCATGCAGACCCGGCCCACCCAAATCTGAGGCATGGTTGCCAAGCTGTTGCAACAACGCCGTTGCTTCGGTTGGTGGTGTTTGGTTCGGATGAAAACCATAGCCAAAGCGAATGGCGGCAATGGTTTGGTAACTGATCACGAATCTTTCCTTCGCTGTTTTGCAAAGGATAATACGCAGAAATGTCTAAATTCTGTCGCTGCATTCAACAAAGTTAAAACCCAGAGGCATTAATGTACCTCTGGGTTTCGGAAGTTCCTATTCCTGCGGAATAACCCGCAAGCCCAAGTCACGAAGCTGCTCGTTAGTGGGCAGGCTTGGTGCACCCATCATTAAGTCCTCAGCGCGCTGGTTCATTGGGAACATGATGACCTCGCGGATGTTTTCTGCATCGGCCAGCAGCATCACCATACGGTCCACACCCGGTGCGATCCCGCCATGCGGAGGGGCCCCGTATTTAAACGCGTTGATCATGCCACCGAAGTTCTCATCAACAAACGCGCGGTCATGGCCGACAATTTCAAATGCTTTGTACATGATTTCCGGCTGATGGTTCCGAATGGCACCTGATGACAGCTCTACGCCGTTACATACGATGTCATACTGGTAGCCGAGCACATCAAGCGGATCAGCTGCGTCCAAAGCCTCTAGGCCACCCTGCGGCATTGAGAATGGGTTGTGGCTGAAATCGAGCGTGCCGGTATCTGGGTCGCGCTCATACATCGGGAAATCAACGATCCAGCAGAAATCGAAACGATCCTGAGCGGTTAGGCCCAGTGTATTGCCGATTTCGACACGGGCGCGGCCCGCTACGTCGATGAACTTATGTGCCTCACCGCCCATAAAGAATGCGGCATCGCCAACGCCTAGATCTAACTGCTGGCGAATGGCTTCGGTCCGTTCTGGCCCGATGTTTTTGGCGAGTGGTCCGGCGGCTTCCATACCATCAGCGCCTTCGCGCCAGAAGATATAGCCCATGCCCGGCAGGCCCTCTTTCTGTGCCCACGAATTCATCCGGTCACAGAATTTGCGGCTGCCGCCGGTTGGTGCTGGAATGGCGCGAATTTCGTTGCCTTCTTTTTCCAACATCGAAGCAAAAATTTTGAAACCTGAGCCGGCGAAATGTTCGCTGACGATCTGCATCTCAATCGGGTTCCGAAGATCGGGCTTGTCAGAGCCGTATTTCAGCATGGCGTCTTTGTAAGCAATGCGCGGGAATTCCTGCGTAACGGCGCGGCCACCGCCAAACTCTTCGAAGATGCCGCGCATCAGAGGTTCAATCGCCTGAAACACGTCTTCCTGCTCAACAAAGCTCATCTCTACATCAAGCTGGTAGAATTCGCCCGGTGAGCGGTCTGCGCGAGGGTCCTCGTCACGGAAACATGGTGCGATCTGGAAGTAACGGTCAAAGCCCGCAACCATGATCAACTGTTTGAACTGTTGCGGTGCCTGCGGCAGCGCGTACATTTTACCGGGGTGCAGACGTGAAGGGACGAGGAAGTCACGTGCGCCTTCAGGGCTGGAGGCGGTGAGGATTGGTGTCTGGTATTCCATAAAATCCAGATCGACCATGCGGCGGCGGATAGAAGAAATGACTTTCGAACGCAGCACAATGTTCTGGTGCAGCTTTTCGCGGCGTAGGTCGAGGAAGCGATAGGTCAGTCGGGTTTCTTCTGGGTATTCCAGGTCACCAAAGACGGGTAGGGGGAGTTCCTCAGCCGCGCCAAGTACTTCCAAATCGCGGATGAACACCTCAACTTCGCCCGTTGGGATGTTGGGGTTGATCATCTCTGGGTCGCGGGCTTTCACCTCTCCATCAATGCGGATCACCCATTCAGAGCGAACTTTTTCAACGTCTTTAAACGCGGCGCTGTCTGGGTCTGCCAGAATTTGCGTTACGCCGTAGTGATCGCGTAAATCGATGAACAGAATGCCGCCATGGTCGCGCACACGATTAACCCAGCCAGATAGGCGAATGGTTTGGCCGACATGTTCGGCGCGTAGGTCTGCGCAAGTATGGCTGCGATAAGCGTGCATCGGGGCGATCCCTTAAGTCATGAAATTTGGGCGCACGAATACGCGCGCGGGTCAGTGCGCGATACACAACGCGGGGCGCGCTATGTCAAGGTGTATGGGCTGTTATGGCGTGGCGCCAACCGCGCCATGATAGAAAAACACGCCCAAACCGACGGTAAAGATGATTTGTCCCGCCAGCCCGTGCATGACCCACGGCAACCCGACTGAACGATTGCGCAGGTATGCCCAGCCAAAAATGGCCCCGCCGATGCCGGTCATGCCAATTGTCAGCCAGTGGTCAAAGAAGAGATGCCCGAAGCCAAACACCAAACCATTGGCTAAAATGGCGACCGTATTGTTGGGGAACAATACCCCATAGCGTTCAAAGAAAAGGCTTCGGTAAATGATTTCCTGCGGAAAGGCAGACACCAGAGGATAAAAGACCAGTATTGTTATCCAAAGCGTCGGTCGGTGTATTGGGATCGATAAAAAATGATCTGGTACAAGTGCAAATACAAAGCCCAATGATACCGCCACCATCAAGAAGCTGTAGGCCAATAGAAGCCGCCATTCGCCCCAAACAGGCCCGCGTCTCAACATCGACCATGACCAGCCGGGGGTAATGTGCAATAGCCCTGCGGCACCCAAACCAAACAAACATACAACGGGTAGTAACGGGTACATGCCAAATGTCGCTGTCAGCAACAGAGGTGCCCCGGCGAACAGTGTAATGAACTCAGCCCAAAGTCGGGCTTTTGATGGGATCATGGTATCGGATGGTCCTAAGCGCTGAAATCAGGCTCAGATCATCAGCGACTGGCCCGGTCCAATTAGCAATAGCGCAATTCCTGCCGCGGTGTGAAGCAGACATGATAGCAGGAAAGACCCGGTGCGCAGATATGCAATGCCCATGCCCGCGCCAATAACGGCACCAATGGCCATTCCTGGCAATCCACCGAAGATAAGCGCATAGATCATGCCGGTTGATAGAGCAGAGATTGTAACGGCCCAAAATGCGCTTTGGAACAAATGCCCATAGCGACGGAAGAATAGGGCGCGATAGACCAGTTCAAACGGAGCGGCCAGACAAAGTGGGTAAAGTAGCGCTAGCTGTATCGACTCCGCAGAGGGTGCCAAGAACCGAGCAGGTGTTGTTGCAAGGGTAATTGTTGCGGCAAAAGCTGAAACACCAATGGTACCTGTCACTAAGACGCGCCATTCAGATGCGAAATCAACGGGCAACAAATCGCGCCAATGAAAAGCGCGTGTTGAACTTAGTAACGTTGCAGCAGCCACAATTCCTGCGGCAATGGCGGGATAGGCTGGCAAAGGAGCGCCAAGGCTGATGGCCACCATAGGCAATGCAATGAAGAGGAAGAGAAATTCTGTCCAAGCAACAACAAGCTCATGCACACGTAACCTTGGGAAACCCCAAGCGAAAAGCCCTTTGGACCTTTCCATGCGTGCGGGAAGAATTGCTTTTGCAGCATCTTCAGTAAGAGGGCTCACGTACATACACTCGATCTCACTAAACGGTCTTTGCAGTCCGCAACTTATACAACGCATTACATTAGCGAATTGCAAAGACCCGTACGGGTTTCTGGTCTTATCCATCTTGAACGCAAGATGGGCGCCAGGTTACATATGCATTCACCGTCGTCGCCACGTAGCCCCAGTACTTAGCGACATCCCGTCTATACAACGCGACTGTACAAGAATACACCAAAAAAAATGCGAACTGGGTAAGTTAAGAAGATGTAGGGGCAAACGTTTGACATTAATCACACACCAAGATGACCTAAATCGGGCCTGCGAAGCTCTCTCTAAAGCTCAATATATAACGATTGATACAGAATTCATGCGCGAAAGGACTTATTGGCCCAAATTGTGTTTGGTTCAATTGGCTCGCCCTACGGGGGAGTGGGGCCAAGAAATGAGCTGTATTGTCGACCCATTGGTGAATCTTGACCTAAGTCCGCTCTACTCATTGTTGAGTAATGAGTCTGTTCTGAAGGTTTTCCATGCTGCCCGGCAGGATGTTGAGATTTTTGTAAACTTGACTGGTTCTGTTCCTACCCCAATTTTTGATACCCAAGTTGCTGCAATGGTGTGTGGTTACGGCGATCAAGTGGGGTATGAGACGCTTGTTCGCCGGATCGTCCGCGAATCGCTTGATAAGTCGTCGCGGTTTACTGACTGGTCTCGTCGCCCCCTTTCAGAGAAGCAACTGACCTATGCGATAGGAGATGTTACCCACCTTCGCGCGATCTATGAATCGCTCGCCTCTCAGTTGAAAATGTCTGGCCGTGAGGATTGGGTAGATGCCGAAATGGCAATCCTTCGCGATAAGGCAACCTATGTTGTTGAGCCTGAGCAAGCGTGGAAGCGGGTCAAAACGCGCTCCTCAGATCCGAAATTCTTGGGAATCGTTCGTGCTTTGGCAAAATGGCGTGAAACTGAGGCCCAAAAGCGGGATGTCCCACGCGGTCGCATTCTAAAAGATGATGCGGTTTTGGAAATTGCGGCGGCTAAGCCGACAAGTCGTGAGCAGATGTTGGCGCTGCGGTCGCTTCAGAAAGAAGGCCGGAAAGCCGAAACTTGTGAAGCGATCATCCGAACCATAGCGGAGGGGGTTGCCGCACCAGTTACGGCACATGCACCGACAAAACCACAACGGCCTAACACGCCTGGTGCCCTAGCTTTGGTGGAGTTGCTGAAGGTTCTGCTAAAGGCAAAAGCCGAAGAATTGGGCGTTGCGCAGCGGTTGATCGCTTCGTCGGCAGAGCTGGATGTATTGGCTGTAGAAGATGAACCTGATGTTCCGGCGCTTTCCGGTTGGCGGAGAGAGGCTTTTGGGGATGCGGCGCTACGCTTGAAACGCGGCGAGATCGCACTGTCGGCCAGCCGTAAGGGGGTGGTTATTGTTGAGTTGTCGCCAAAATAGGCGGGGTTGAGTTAGGCGCGCCGATGTGGGCGCGCTCAAACTCAATTAGTTTAGAAACGACCGTCTACGCTGCCGTCTGTCGTGTAAATCCGAACTCCGCGCGCCGCACGCAACATTTCGGGTGTGATTTCAAAGTCAGCACGGATCAGCCGAGCATTTAGTGGGGCGGATTCTGCAACGGCGGTTTCGTATGGTCGTGCTGCGACCAAATCGAACTCATAATAACTGTCAGTTGCCAGAGCCCCGCCGTTGCGCATGCGCAATTCGGGAGCCCAGTACCCAACAGTCGGTGCCGCGCCGACCACTGTTAGCATGTATCCGCGCTCAAGCCGCCCAAGTTCCAAGCGCTCTACTGTCTTTAGCGCGAATTTTTCAGGCCCCGCTTGGTTTTTTACAGCCGTTTGCTTCAGTTCTTCGTCTAACCCTGTGATTTGGTCGATGGATTCCTGACAAGCAGAAAGAATTAGTCCAGACAGCAAAGTGGCGGCGATCAGGTGTAGGCGAGGCATTGGCGACTCCGATAAAATCTTAGCGCCAAAAGGCCACAAACCGCGCAGAAAGGAAAGGGGGCGGCTGGACGCAGAACCTCTGGTCGCGTTATGGGGCGGTTATCGGTGAAAGGATTAACCATGCCCACCCCTTATTTTGAAGAGATCGTCGAGACTTTTGAATTTTTGGACGATTGGGAAGATCGCTATCGGCATGTCATTGATTTGGGCAAGGCGATGCCTGAAATGCGTGAAGATCAGAAATCGCCTCTGACCAAGGTGGATGGTTGTGTGAGTCAGGTCTGGATTGCGCCCCGTCTGGATGATGGAGCGTTACATTTCATAGGTGACAGCGATGCAATGATTGTGCGGGGCCTAATCGCGGTGTTGCATGCCATGTTGTCTGGGAGAGCGCCCGCCGATATTGCTGCGACTGATGTAATTGGCCAATTGGGGCGATTGGGATTGGATCAACATTTATCTGCCCAGCGGTCCAACGGCCTTAAGGCGATGATCAAACGCGTTCAGGAATTGGCCAAAGCAGCGGGCTAGATGTGACCCGCGTCGATAGTGAGCGACTTTGTTCAGCTGGCTGTCAGCAAAACGACCGAGAGCAAGGTGGCCGGGTTGCGCCCTGCGTGGTTTGTCCCGTCTATCAAGAATGGCGTGTGTTTCGACATAAACGCAGTTCGCTCAAAACAATTTTGGTGCCATTCTTTCAATTGGAAACGTTGCCGGCGTTCAAAGTTTTGGCAATTAGACGTTTTCAGTGTGGGTTAGGGCAATCAATACCCTGTACAAGAAACAAAAAAGGCCACTTACGGTATAGTAGGTGGCCTTATTTCGTTAAGTTTGCAGATGTTAGCTTTGAACTGACCGTAGCCAGCTTCTGACCACTTGGGCGACACGTTCTTGGATACGCACTTTTTGCCCACGGCCAACTTCTTCGGACTGAATAGCAGCAGTGCCGCTAAAGGCCTGAAGGTCGGCGTTGACGCCTTTTTCAATAGCCAAAATCTGACCCGTCGCCGAATCGACAATCGTGACGTCAAATTTGATCTCGTGAACGCCAAATGGCAACTCTGAAGCGCGGGCTGCTGGGGTCATCGCATGAAACTCGATCATGTCGAGTTGCAACACAACTTTCGTCGTGCCGCGCAATTCAGAAACCGCACCGGTTGCGATTGCCTGAGCCATTAGCTCGCGTACCTGCGCCTTGCGATCACCGGGAGGGTCACCCCACCAGATCAGATATTTTTTTGAGGGATAACGTGAGTCTGGATCAGTCCAAACTTCCATTTCTTCGGGAATGATGATGTTGACGCCGGCCAACGACCAGCTTTCAACCTCGGCCCGCGAAACTTGCGAACCAATTACATAGTCAACCGGGTCAATAGTTGGCCTTAGACCACCAATCGAACAACCGGAGACAATAAGAGTTGCTGCTGCTACTGCACTATATGTTGCAATACGCATTGCATTTTGTACACAAAACATGGCGTTCTCCTGCGAATTCGCCTTAAACACTGCACCCAAGCCTCAAGCTGGAGCCTATCTACCCCGTTCCCAGCAATTCGCATACCAGAAAAATATGCAGGTTGGGGTATAAATCCTAAATTAGTTTGAATTCAAGGCCATCATTACCGGTTTGCAGCTACTCCAAGGCGAGTTATTGTTAGTCATTTCTCCTAATTTTCTTCCTTGTGGCGCATTCACCTGAAAATACTCCGATGCAAAAAACTGTGCAAACTCACACGGCTAGCGCTTCATCCACCTTGACCGGAAAGGTGTTATTCGGCCACGGTTGAGTTGGTAGCATCTTGAACATCAGTTTTGGTTTGATCTGCATCAGGATGGTTGAATTTGAAATGGCGCACCTCGTTAACCCTTCGTCGAAGGAGCGGAGGTGGGCATGCGAAACGCGCACTGCGCTAAATAAAGTAGGGGAGGCTCTGGGGCCAATGGCAATCGATCTTAGTGAATTCATGGATTGGGTGGTTTCACGTAACCCAGCCGAAGAAGTGTTCCATCAAGCAGTCCACGAAGTGGCCGAGACAGTTATCCCGTTCATCAACGACAACCCTGTCTATGAAAAAATCAAAGTGCTTCATCGTATGGCTGAGCCAGATCGGACAATATCGTTCCGTGTTTCCTGGGCTGACGACAATGGTGAAGTTCAGGTGAACCGCGGTTATCGCGTTCAGTTCAATAACTCGATCGGACCATACAAAGGTGGTATCCGTTTCCACCCTTCAGTGAATCAGGGTGTTTTGAAATTCTTGGGTTTTGAGCAAACCTTCAAAAACTCACTCACTGGTCTGCCTATGGGCGGTGGTAAAGGTGGTGCAGACTTTGACCCTAAAGGTAAATCTCAGCACGAGATTATGCGTTTCTGCCAGTCATTCATGACTGAGCTGTATCGCCACATCGGCCCAAATATTGATGTTCCTGCAGGTGACATCGGCGTTGGTGGACGCGAGATCGGTTATATGTTCGGTCAGTACAAGCGTCTCACGAACGCGTTTGAAGGTGTTTTGACTGGTAAAGGCCGCGAATATGGCGGTTCTGCCATGCGTCCTGAGGCAACCGGGTATGGTGCCGTTTACTTCCTAGACAACATGCTACGCCACAAAGGCGACTCGATCGAAGGCAAAACTGCCGTTGTTTCGGGCTCAGGTAACGTTGCGACCCATGCTGCTGAGAAAGTTCTGCACCGCGGCGGTAAGCCGATTACGCTGTCTGACTCGGCGGGCTTTATCCATGACCCGGATGGTTTCACGCAGGAGAAACTGGACTGGATCAAAAACCATAAGAAACATCGCGGTGCCCGCATCTCGGCATATGTTGATGAGTTCGGCGGTGGTTCAAGCTATCATGAAGGTGAGCGCCCTTGGGGTGTGCCTTGTGACATGGCCCTGCCATGTGCAACACAGAATGAGCTGAATGGTGAGCAGGCGAAAACTCTGTTGAGCAACGGCTGTATGGCGGTCAGTGAGGGCGCAAACATGCCTTGTGATCTGGCTGCGATTGGCGCTTTTGCGGATGCGAAAATTCCATATGCACCGGGTAAAGCCTCTAACGCCGGTGGTGTTGGTATGTCAGGTCTTGAGATGAGCCAGAACTCTGCTCGTTTGCACCGGACCGAAGATGACTTGCGTGATGCTCTGAAACAGATCATGAGCGATATCCATGAAGCTTGTGTCGATCAGGGCGATATGGGCACACATGTCGACTATGTTCGCGGTGCGAACGTAGCTGGCTTCAAAAAGGTTGCTGACGCGATGTTGGCCTTCGGCGTCGTCTAAGCGCGCGTTACAACGTTAAGAATAGCGGCTGCTGCGTTTATGCGTGGCAGCCGTTTTTGTTTTTTGGTTGAATTTAACTCAAATAAGCCCGACTTCTCTTTTCAAAAACTGCATATTCGAGTAGTGGATTGGCTCTATTCCACTCTACAGGAACTCTTCCCATGTCCGATGCGCCGAAAACAGATGCTCTCTCCAAACTCCTAGATGTTCGCCCTTGGTTGATTGCCGATGGTGCGACAGGAACGAATCTGTTCGCGATGGGATTGGAGGCTGGCGAAGCACCGGAGCTGTGGAACGTAGATTCGCCCGAAAAGATCACAGCCTTGTATCAAGGCTTTATCGATGCAGGTTCGGATTTGATCCTGACCAATTCTTTTGGCGGCACAGCGGCGCGGTTAAAGTTGCACAATGCGCAGGGCCGCGTAGCAGAGTTGAACAAATGCGCGGCCGAGCTGGCACGAGATTGTGCTGATCGCGCCAATCGCCCGATCATCGTTGCAGGCTCCATGGGGCCTACGGGGGAATTGTTGGTACCGGTTGGACCGTTATCTCATGATGATGCAGTCGCGATGTTTCAGGAGCAGGGCGAAGCGCTGCTCGCAGGTGGTGCCGATGTTTTGTGGGCAGAGACCATCAGCTCAGAAGAGGAAATGCGCGCCGCATCACAGGCCGCTGCAAACCTGAATGCGCCATTCTGTGGCACCATGAGCTTTGACACTGCCGGGCGGACGATGATGGGCGTAACAAGCGCTGGATATGCGGATATCGCGGCAGCGTTACCGGCAAAACCAATTGCATTTGGTGCCAACTGCGGTACAGGCGCACCCGATTTGCTGCGTACTGTAATTGGAATGAACAAAGCGGCACCTGACGCACCTTTGATTGCCAAGGCAAACGCGGGCATTCCAAAATATGTTGATGGCAAAATCGAATATGACGGCACACCTGAGCTGATGGCGGCTTATGCCTGTATTGCAAGAGATGCCGGTGCGCGGATCATTGGCGGTTGCTGCGGATCGCGCCCTATCCACATCGAGGCGATGCGACGCGCGCTTGAAACGACGCCTCCGGGTGCCAGCCGTCCTACATTGGATGATGTCCGTGAAAAGATTGGCGAATTTTCATCTGCAGATGATGGCTCAGGCCCTGCTCCGGCACCGTCCCGAGAGCGGCGTCGTCGGCGTGGTTAATCTCTGTGAAAACCTCGCCTTTATGTGCCCTGAAACACTTGGTTTGACCAGTTAAGGTGAAAGAATCGACAAGGTGTCGCATTAGCGCCATCCGAAGTCGCCATTCGCCCTGCAAAAGCGCGCGCGGCAACGCATTTGTCGAAACTGTATTACTCTTTTGCATGCTGGGTCGCCGCGCCGGCCCAATAGATAAGGATTGCCGCCATGTCGGATGAAGAAGAAGATGTCATCCTCAGCGAACTGGATGACGAAGAACTTGTCGCCCAGATGCATGACGATCTGTATGATGGTCTAAAAGAAGAGATCGAAGAAGGTGTGCACATCCTTCTGGGGCGCGGTTGGATGCCCTATGACGTGCTGACGAAAGCTTTGGTCGAAGGCATGCGCATCGTCGGTATTGATTTCCGCGATGGTATTTTGTTCGTGCCAGAGGTTTTGTTGGCGGCAAACGCGATGAAGGGTGGCATGTTCATCCTGAAGCCATTGTTGGCTGAAACCGGCGCGCCGCGCCTAGGTAAAATGGTTATCGGCACGGTTAAGGGCGATATTCATGACATCGGCAAAAACCTTGTCACGATGATGATGGAGGGCGCGGGCTTTGAGGTTGTCGATTTGGGTATTAACAACCCGGTTGAGAACTACATCGAAGGGCTTGAGCGCGAAGAAGCCGACATTCTTGGCATGTCTGCCTTGCTGACGACGACAATGCCTTACATGAAGGTCGTCATTGATACGCTTGTCGAAAAAGGCATGCGGGATGACTATGTTGTGCTGGTCGGTGGTGCGCCGTTGAACGAAGAGTTCGGTAAAGCCATTGGTGCAGACGCATATTGTCGTGATGCTGCTGTGGCAGTGGAAACTGCTAAAGAATACATGGCCAAGCGCCACAACCAGTTGTCGGCTTAAGGTTATGGATGTCAGCGATACCACGCTGACTGAACAAGGATTAGATGCGCCCTGCGGTACAAACCCTGGGCGCGTTTTGCTTTTGGCATGTGGCGCATTGGCCAGAGAGATCTTGGCATTGACCAAGGCCAATGGCTGGGCCCACATGGACCTGAAATGTCTGCCCGCCAAACTTCATCTTTACCCAGATAAGATTGTCGAAGCTGTTGAAGAAGCCGTGTTAAAGCATCGCGGCGACTATGACATCGTTTATGTCGTCTATGCTGATTGTGGCACAGGTGGGCTGTTGCAGGCCAAATGCGATGAATTGGGTGTAGAGATGGTTGCCGGCCCGCATTGTTATTCATTCTTTGAAGGCAATGATGTTTTTGCGGAAAAATCTGAGACAGAGTTTACTGCATTTTACCTGACGGATTTTTTGGTCAAACAGTTCGACGCCTTTGTATGGAAACCCATGGGCCTGGATCGTCATCCACAATTGCGCGATATGTTGTTTGGTAACTATGAAAAGCTCGTTTATTTGGCGCAGGTCAACGACCCATCGCTTGATGCGATGGCAGAAGAACGTGCTGAGCGCCTTGGGTTGACCTATGAGCGCCGTTTTACAGGTTATGGTGATTTGGCTACAGCGTTGGCTGACCTCGCATAAATTGCGTTACATCCTCTGATTGTTTGAAAGTTGCGTAACTGCATAGACGTGCAGAGTGCGCATAGTGCAATATTTTCCAACTGGTTTGTTATTTCTTGTTCGCCGAGTGCGTACCACCAAAACTGATTGAGGTTTGCTATGCAAACAATTGAGGAACTGATTAACGGCGTGCTGCACCACGAAGGTGGTTTCGTGGATGACCCGGATGACCCCGGTGGTGCCACGAATATGGGCATAACGAAAAAGACGCTGGAGGCCTATCGTGGGCGAACAGTGTCGGTTGCCGAAGTTGAGGCTATGACTGAGGAAGAAGCGCGCGAAATCTATACAGAACGATACTTTATAAGCCCGAAAATTGACCTGCTACCAGTTCCGATTCAGCCAGTGGTATTTGATATGTATGTAAATGCTGGGTCGAACGCCGTGAAAATACTGCAACGCACTCTGCGTGAATTAGGTGAGAATATCGGTGTTGATGGCGGCATTGGGCGAAAGACAGCGGGTGCTGCATCAATCGTCATAGGTCGAATTGGAGCAGACGAGTTGGTCGATGCGTATGGCTCGGCACGCCGAGAATATTACTATAAAATCGCAGATAACCGTCCAAAGTCGCGTAAATACGCCAAGCGTAACGATGGCGGAAAGGGCGGGTGGATCACGCGTGCTGAGGCGTTTATGAGTGAGGGGGCGAGATTTAGTGATCGCGAACATGAAGCGCGGATTTCGGAATGGACTTAACGATCCGGCCGGCCATTTTAAATGAATAGTACTGTTTTGGATACTTAGTGAATGAGGAATTGGCTCGTGGTAGATCACGAGCCTCATCTATTTGCTTCAGTTCATCCGTGCACGTGCTGCGGTTGCGGCTGCTTCCTCTGGTAGGCCGAGTGCCTGATAGACGGTGCTGAGTGTGCTGTTGTTTGGCACGCTGTCAGGCTCAAAGCTCAACCGCCCCATCAGAATTTGCTGGGCTTCGACATGCCGCCCAGCCCTAATTACGGCGTCCAAGTGAATTTGGTTGAACAAATCACGTTGTGCATGACTGCCGCCGCCTCTCCACAAGTGGGGTAGGGCGGTGCCTAACTGATCTGCGGCTTCTGCCCAATTGCCTTTCGCATGCGCCATCATCCCTTGGCAGGCGGGTAGCGCAGCATCACGCCAAATTGATGTGGACCAACCATTTGGTGCGGCGCAAACTTCATCCAAGTTACGCATCAAAACGCTTGCTTCCTCCCGACCTGCGCGGGCGAGGGCATAGAGGTATTGCATGGTCAGGAACGGGCTAACGAAATCGCCAACTCGAGTTGCCATTCTGTCGGCAATACCTTCCCATCGATTGCCAACATCACACCCCGCAAGTTCTAACCGTGCCAGTAGAGAAATCTCATTGATCTGATCCTGAGAATATGCCGGTTGAACACCTGTGATCTGTTCGTCATAGGTTGCCAAGGCACCCTGATTGTCGCCTTGGGAAATTGCGAACAGCGCCACAT
>JBMYPG010000080.1:0-14191 GCA_049600095.1 Pikeienuella sp.
CCAAAGCACCATGTCCATCGGATCAGCAAACCCAACTCATCGCTTTCGCCCGACGCAACACGCTAGAAAAATTCGGCCCGGTCCGCAGGGTCGGACCGGGCCTTTCACTGGTTTTATCCTTCGCCGGAACTTCGCCAGCACCCCGCCGCAAATGTGGGCTAACGTTAGCCGACCCGAAAATCGAAGAAATCATCTGGGGCGATGAACCGCCTTTAACCATGGCGGCCCTCGAAAACTTGCTCAGATAATCGCGCGTAATGCGCCCATGATCTCGCCCAATTTCTCCCGTGCTTTTTCATCTGCCAACTCACCATTGGCAAAAACAGTGTCCTTGAAGTTAGAGCCAACATGCAACTGCGGCTGCTGCAGAATCCGTGGCCCAAACGGCGTCAGGCAGTGGCGCAAGGAAAACTGGGTTAGCTCTCCGCCAGACCGCCCAGCAGTAGCAGACAGGATCGCAACAGGTTTGCCCGCCATAGGTCCAGGCGAAAACCGGCTTTGCCAATCCAAAGCGTTCTTCAAAACGCCAGAGATATTCTTGTTGTACTCCGGCGTTGAAATCACGATGGCATCGGCGGCACGAATTTGCGCAACAAATGTCTCAACACTTTCAGGATACCCAGCATCCTCAACGTCACCATTGTACAGCGGTAAGTCCAGATCGGCGAAGGCAAAATCAACATCTTCCCCCATCGCCTCTGCCGCAGCACGCACCAGCGCCGAGTTGGTCGAGGCTTTGCGCAGCGATCCAGACATACCCAACAAATTAACAGTCATGTGAAACCCCTCAAAAGTTCTTCAAGCGAACATAGGTGGCAATGACCCCGGCGTCATTAGGCGGTCACAGATTTGTCACCCGAACGAAGCAACCAACAAAAAAGGCGCCGCCCATTTGGGCAGCGCCTAAAACTCAACCGATGCATCTGTCTTAGATGTGGATCGATCCACCTTCCAAACCAAGCGCAGCTTCGCGCACAGCTTCGGAATACGTCGGATGCGCATGGCAAGTCTTAACGATGTCTGCCGCAGTGGCCCCCAACTCCATACCAACACAAATTTCATGGATCAGGTCGCCAGCAGCAGGGCCAATAATGTGCGCGCCCAACAACTGCCCGGTTTTTGCATCGGCAATCAGCTTCACAAACCCTTCGGTCGCAAGGTTTGCCTTTGATCGGCCATTCGCCATGAACGGGAATTTAGCTGTTTTATAACTACGCTTCTGCTGTTTCAGCGCATCTTCGGTCAAACCAACACTGGCAACCTCGGGCCCAGTATAAACAACACCCGGAATGACCGCATAGTTTACATGACCACCTTTGCCAGCAATCTGCTCAGCAACGGCCATGCCTTCATCCTCGGCTTTATGCGCCAGCATCGGGCCTTCGGTCACGTCACCAATGGCATAAACACCCGGCACATTCGTGCGCCAGTTTGCATCGGTCATGACAAAGCCACGCTCCGTCACAACACCGATTTCCTCAAGACCCAAACCGCGCGTATAAGGCCGGCGACCAGTCGCGACCAAAACAACATCAGCATCAATCTGATGCTCGCTGTCATCGCTCCGTTTTTTGAAGTTAACCTTCAATTTGGTTTTCAGCTCTTCAACACTGGTGACAGCGGCACCCAGTTCAAACTTAAAGCCCTGCTTGCCCAGTAACTTGCGGAATTCCTTGGCAACGTCACTGTCCATACCCGGCGTGATTTCGTCCAGGAACTCTACAACCGTGACCTCAGCACCCAAACGACGCCAGACGGAACCAAGCTCCAGCCCGATAACACCGCCACCAATAACAACCAGCTTTTTAGGAACCTTCGTAAGTTCCAAAGCACCGGTTGAGCTGACGATGCGTTCCTCATCAATCTCAATATTCGGCAAGGTCGCTGGAACCGAACCAGTCGCCACCACGATGTTCTTGGTGGTGTAAGTTTCTTCACCCACCTGAACCTGACCAGCGGCAGGAATGGTTGCCCAACCTTTGATGTAATCGATTTTGTTCTTCTTGAACAAAAACTCGATACCGGCCGTATTTGATCGGATGGTCGCAGATTTATGCTTCTGCATCTTCTCCAAATCGGCGCTAACGCCCTTGGTGACAATGCCCAGCCGCTTAAAGTTGGTCTCTGCTTCATGCAGCATCTCAGTAGCGTGCAACAAAGCCTTGGATGGGATGCAGCCAACATTCAGGCAAGTGCCACCCAACGCCCCGCGCCCCTCAACACAAGCCACTTTCAAGCCCAACTGAGCCGCACGAATTGCACAAACATAACCGCCGGGGCCACCGCCGATGATGATGAGGTCATAAGACATAGTGTTTTCCTTATTCTTGGTCAGTTGGGCGGGCTGAACCCAGTTTCTCTGCCTGTGCATCAACAGCATTCTGCACACGTAACGCGAGGAGAACTTTATCGAATTCCGCTAAACTATCCCAAGCATAAAGCCAGAATATTCGAGCGCCAATAAAACCTGTTACAGTAAGGATGAGAGAGAGCCATTCTATCAATCCCCACATGAAGTAAGTTAAGTAGCCACCGGCAAACAACGACAGCAAACCAAGGCCGTAAAACAGGTCAGAAAAGCTCTCACTTTTAACAAATGTTTCAGACAACATCGGCCTATTATACTCTACGACTTTTGCAATTCGCATAGAAGGAGCCGACACTTCGCTTGGGCGAAAGGAACTCGCAACGACGCGCCCCGAAAAAATACAGACTTCACCGACGATCAAGGCAAAGAATATAAAAATCGGCAACGCTCCGCCCTGTAAGATCGCCGATTCAAAGTCGGTTTCTCCAAATTTTAGAGGAACTTCACCATATCCTGCCGGGACTCTTTGAACAAATAGGATTCCAGTACCACCTAGGCCAATGGCTGAAAACACCCGTGGCCAACGCGCTGGAATCCCACCCGATAGCATCACAGATCCATCAACAACCGACGTGGGTCTTCCAAGGCTTCCTTGACCCGGACCAAGAACGTGACAGCTTCTTTGCCGTCAACAATCCGGTGGTCATATGACAGCGCCAGATACATCATCGGGCGGATCACAATCTCACCACCAACAACCATTGGCCGTTCCTGAATTTTGTGCATGCCCAGAATACCAGACTGCGGCGCATTCAAAATCGGTGAAGACATCAACGACCCATAAACACCGCCGTTAGAAATGGTGAATGTACCGCCCTGCATATCAGCCATAGACAGCTTGCCGTCACGCGCTTTCACGCCCAGCCCGGCGATTGATTTCTCAATGCCAGCAAATGACATCTCATGCGCGTTACGCAGTACAGGAACCACCAAACCAGTTGGCGTACCAACGGCAACACCCATATGAACAAAATTCTTGTACACAATGTCGGTGCCGTCGATCTCAGCGTTCACCGCTGGAACTTCATGCAATGCATGCACACAGGCTTTGGTAAAGAACGACATAAAGCCCAGCTTTACGCCATGCTTTTTGTGGAACTGGTCTTTGTATTCGTTTCGCAGACCCATGACACCTGACATGTCCACCTCGTTATAGGTGGTCAGCATCGCAGCGGTGTTCTGCGCATCTTTCAGGCGACGACCAATGGTCTGACGCAGCCGAGACATCCGCACACGCTCTTCACGCGCCGCATCTTCGGGCGATGAAGGCGCACGCTGCGCTGGGGTAGCAGCAGCTGACACACCAGTCGCAGCCGCAGGTGCCTTGGCAGTAACGCCGCGCGCAGCCTCGGCCAATACATCAGATTTGGACTTGGCAGCAGCAGCAGTCGGCGCAGCAGCAGCCGCCGGCGCAGGTGCTTTTTCCGCAGCAGGTTCCGCAGCAGCAGCCGCTGGCGCAGCAGCTTCGCCCGCACCTTCGGTAAACATCGCCAACAGCGCATCCAAACCAACCGTTTCACCCTCTTTGGCGATAATCTCGGTCAGCGCCCCAGCAGCAGGCGCTGGAACTTCGATGGAAACTTTGTCCGTCTCCAACTCACAAAGTGGCGTTTCGGCAGCAACAGCTTCACCTACTTTCACCAGCCAAGAGGCTACGGTGGCTTCGGTGACGCTTTCCCCCAGCGTCGGTACGCGAATTTCAATCGACATCAGTGAGTCCTCTCGCCCCTAAGGGCCTGTTCGATCAGCGTTTCTTGCTCATGTTTATGTTGTGCCGCCAGCCCGGTAGCAGGCGAAGCAGCAGCGGCGCGCCCGGCATACCAAGCACGGCCATGTTTGGCGCCGATCTTGTCGAGCACCCATTCGATATTCGGTTCAGCGTGATAGAATGCGCCCTGGTTCTTTGGCTCTTCCTGACACCAAACAAACTCAGCCTTTTTGAACCGAGACAGCTCGCGCGTCATAGAAATGGCCGGGAACGGATACAACTGCTCCAACCGCAGCAGATAAACATCATCCAAGCCCAGCTCGTCCCGTTTCGCCAACAGGTCGAAATAGACTTTACCAGAACAGATAACGACCCGCTTGATCTTGTCATCCGATTTCAGAACCGTGTCAGACAAGCCGCGCTCTGCATCATCCCACAAAATACGGTGGAAACTGCTGTCAGGGCCCATGTCGGCTAGCGTTGAAACGCAACCTTTGTGACGCAACAGGCTTTTTGGCGTGAACATCACCAACGGCTTGCGGAAACTACGGTGCAACTGACGGCGTAGAATATGGAAATAGTTAGATGGTGTCGTACAGTTCGCGACAATCCAGTTTTCCTCAGCCGACAACTGTAAGAACCGCTCAATACGGGCAGAGCTATGCTCAGGCCCCTGCCCTTCATAACCATGTGGCAGCAGCATCACCAAACCAGACATGCGCAACCACTTGCGCTCACCCGGGCAGATGAACTGGTCAATCATGATCTGCGCACCATTGGCGAAATCACCAAACTGAGCTTCCCACAGGGTCAACCCATTCGGCTCAGCCAGCGTATAGCCATATTCAAAGCCCAACACCGCATATTCTGAAAGCATCGAGTCGATAACATCGTACTCTGCCTGCCCTTCGCGAATATGGTTAAGCGGGTAATGGCGTGCCTCATTGGTCTGATCAATCAGGCCCGAATGACGTTGGCTAAACGTACCGCGTGTACAATCCTGCCCCGAAAGACGAACCGGGAAACCTTCGAGCTGTAGCGAACCAAAGGCCATCGCCTCTGCCGTCGCCCAATCGAAACCTTCGCCGGTTTCAAACATCTTCTTCTTGGCATCCAGAATACGCAGCACCGTTTTATGCGCTGTGAACCCTTCGGGAACCTTGGTCAACGCCGCGCCAATGTCCTGCAAGTCTTTTAGCGCAACACCGGTGGACCCGCGCTGATACTCACCTTCGCCAGCGCCAAGATGTTTCCAACGACCGTCCAGCCAATCGGCTTTGTTCGGGCGATAGGTTTTGCCAACCTCAAATTCTTCGTTCAGATAAGACTGGAACGAAGCCTTCATATCATCAACTTCACCCTCGGCAATCAAACCATCAGCAACCAGCTTTTCAGAATAAATCTGAAGCGTGGTTTTGTGCTTTTTGATGGTTGAATACATCGAAGGCTGCGTGAACATCGGCTCATCGCCTTCGTTATGGCCAAACCGGCGATAACAGAAAATGTCGAGCACAACGTCTTTATGGAATTTCTGACGGAATTCGGTCGCAACCCGCGCCGCGTGAACTACAGCCTCCGGGTCATCACCATTTACGTGGAAAATTGGCGCTTCAACCATCAACGCAATATCCGTGGGATAAGGCGATGAACGGGAGTTATGGGGTGCCGTGGTGAAACCAATCTGGTTATTCACAACAATATGGATCGTGCCGCCGGTTTTATGCCCTTTCAAGCCAGACAAACCAAAGCATTCCGCAACAACACCCTGACCCGCAAACGCCGCATCACCATGCAGCAGCACCGGCAGAACCTGAGTGCGCTCCTCATCACCCAACTGTTCCTGCTTGGCCCGCGCCTTGCCCAGAACAACGGGATTAACTGCTTCCAAATGGGACGGGTTGGCAGTCAATGAAAGGTGAACATTGTTGCCATCAAACTCACGGTCAGACGAGGCGCCAAGATGGTATTTCACATCACCAGAACCGCCAACATCATCGGGTTTAAAGCTACCGCCCTGAAACTCGTTGAAAATGGCGCGATATGGCTTGGCCATCACATTAGCGAGGATATTCAAGCGGCCACGATGTGGCATGCCAAAGATGATGTCTTTAACACCCAACGCGCCGCCACGCTTGATGATCTGCTCCATCGCCGGGATCAGCGCTTCGCCACCATCAATGCCAAACCGCTTGGTGCCCAGGTATTTGACGTTCAGGAATTTCTCAAAACCTTCAGTCTCAACCAGCTTGTTCAAAATCGCTTTACGACCCTGCTGGGTAAAGGCGATTTCCTTGCCATATCCTTCGATCCGATCGCGCAACCAATCGCATTCGGTCGTATCTTCGATGTGCATGTACTGGCAAGCAAACGTGCCGCAATACGTCCGGCGGAGGATCGCAAGAACCTCCCGCACAGTTGTCATTTCCAAACCCATCTCATTGTCAGCAAAGATGGGACGATCCATATCGTCGGGGCCAAAACCATAAGTAGATGGCTCCAGCGAACGACGAGGTGGCTTGTCAGCAATTTTCAAAGGATCAAGATCAGCAACCAAATGGCCGCGAATACGGTGCGCGCGGATCAGAAACTGCAACCGGATCGCATCGACCGTGGCGGCACGCAACTGCGCATCGCTCAGCGATACACCGCGTTTTTCCGCGCCACCTTTGATCTTGTCGCCCATCTTTTTAGGATCAGGAGTATCCGCAGGCCACTGACCATCCAACGCTGCCGTCAGATCATCATTTGGCGTGGGCGGCCAATCGCTGCGCGCCCAAGACGGGCCGGTTGGCCCCTCTACTTCTGCTAGTGATGCGAAATACGCAGCCCAGCTTTCCTCGACAGAGGCAGGATCAGCCTCATACCGGGTGCGAAGCTGCTCTACATACAGTGCGTTATGTCCCTGAAGGGCCGAACTGTTCTCGATCATCCCCATACTCCCTAGATGGGTTTATCCCAAAAGGGGCGCCTTAGCGCCCCATCGCTGCCAATACCGCCTGACCCAAGCCCGCTGGGCTGTCAGCAACGGTGATACCGGCAGATTTCATCGCGTCGATTTTGTCCTCCGCGCCGCCTTTGCCGCCAGAGATGATCGCACCAGCATGGCCCATACGACGACCCGGAGGCGCCGTGCGACCAGCAATAAAGCCAGCAGTTGGTTTTTTGACTTTGTTGGCTTTTAGGAATTCCGCTGCATCTTCTTCAGCAGAACCACCGATTTCACCGATCATGATGATGCTTTCGGTCTCATCATCCGCCAGCAACAACTCAAGCGCGTCGATAAATTCAAACCCTTTGATCGGGTCGCCACCGATACCGATACAAGTCGACTGGCCCAGACCCGCCGCTGTGGTCTGGCCAACAGCTTCATATGTCAGCGTGCCAGAGCGTGAAACGATGCCAACTGAACCACGACGGTGGATATGGCCAGGCATAATGCCGATTTTGCAAGCATCCGGCGTGATAACACCGGGGCAGTTTGGTCCGATCAGCTTAGAGGATGAACCCTCCAAAGCCCGTTTCACCTTCATCATATCCATCACTGGAATGCCTTCGGTAATACAGACAATCAGCTCAAGCTCAGCATCAATCGCCTCAAGGATCGCATCAGCAGCGAACGGCGGCGGCACATAGATAGCCGTCGCATTGGCATCAGTCGCCTCGCGCGCATCAGCTACGGTATCAAAAACCGGCAGCCCGATGTGGGTGCTGCCACCTTTGCCGGGGGTCACACCGCCAACCATCTGCGTACCATACGCAATAGCCTGCTCAGTGTGGAATGTGCCCTGCGAACCGGTGAGGCCCTGACAGATCACTTTGGTGTTTTCATCGACGAGTACGGCCATGGTGAATGTTCCTATGAATTATTCAGCGCAGCAGGGTCGAGTTCCGCCAGTCGCTTTATTAGTTGTTCATTGATCTGAAGGATTGACCGCTCGGTCGCGAGTCGAACCCGTTTCGGGTTAAGGGGTGATTCACTGAAACTCGCGTATCCGGTCGCTTCAATGTTTTCACGCCAAACCTCTTTCTCATTCTGTGAAAGAGTAAAGAGGACAACGGTTCGCATTTTAGCGCCAACGTCAGGAACCCGCTGCCTTTCAACAATCGATGCACTCAGCGTTAGTGCAGAACCCTCAGTCAACATGCCTGAGTTTTGCAAAGATGAGATAACTGAGGTTTTAAGCGGCACGTTGCCGATGTTTGACACGTTTCCACTTATCGAACCTGATGCATCAGGCACGTAGTTCACCGACCCTTTGTAGAACTGAGGCTTCAACCCCAGCGTTTCGACATAAGGAGCATTTCCTTGGACAGTTCCAACAGAAACAGCGAAAGCGCCAACAGTTCCCTGAGGGGCTACAGTCATTGCCCCCGGGTCCGTTTCGGTCTTCACAACACAGGCCGATACAGCCAGCATTGCTGCGAAAAGGATTACAAACCGCATCAGCCCTTAACCGCTTTTACGATTTTCTCAGCCGCATCAGCCAGATCATCAGCAGCAATCACGTTCAGGCCACTGTCGTTGATGATCTTCTTGCCGATCTCAACATTCGTGCCTTCCAGCCGAACAACCAGCGGAACCTCAAGGCCCACTTGCTTGACCGCCGCAACCACACCCTCTGCAATCACATCACAGCGCATGATGCCGCCAAAGATGTTCACGAGGATACCTTTAACCTGCGGGTCCGAGGTGATGATTTTAAACGCTTCTGTGACTTTTTCAGTCGTCGCGCCGCCACCAACGTCAAGGAAGTTTGCAGGCTCAGAACCGTATAGCTTGATAATGTCCATTGTAGACATCGCCAACCCGGCACCGTTGACCATGCAGCCAATTTCGCCGTCCAGTGCGATATAGTTCAGGTCGAATTTAGACGCCTGCAACTCTTTCGCATCTTCTTCGGTTTCATCGCGCAGCGCCATAATCTCCTGATGGCGATACAGCGCGTTTGAATCAAAGTTCATTTTGCAGTCGAGGCAGTGAACATCGCCGCTTGGCTTAACGATCAGCGGGTTGATTTCCAGCAGGCCGCAATCTTTTTCAACGAACAATTTGTAAAGCTGACCAACCAGTTTCACACACTGTTTCTGCGCCTTGCCAGTCAGGCCCAGCGCAAAAGCAACCTTACGACCGTGAAAGCCTGAAATGCCAGTCGCAGGATCGACAGAGAATGTCAGGATTTTCTCAGGCGTGTTCGCAGCAACTTCCTCAATATCCATCCCACCTTCGGTAGATGCGATGAAAGAAACGCGGCTGGTTTCACGATCAACCAACAAAGCCAGATACAGCTCTGAATCAATGTCAGAACCATCTTCGATGTAAACACGGTTAACCTGCTTACCGGCTGGGCCGGTCTGATGCGTAACCAATGTGCGGCCCAACATCTGCTCAGCAAACTCAGCTGCTTCTTCGACCGACTTGGCCAGACGAACACCGCCCTGCTCACCAGCTTCGGGCTCTTTGAATTTACCTTTACCGCGACCACCAGCGTGGATCTGAGCCTTAACAACCCACAAAGGACCGTCTAATGCACCTGCAAGCGTCTTTGCTTCTTCGGCACGCGTAACCGCACGACCATCAGAAACAGGCGCGCCATAGGCTTTTAACAGTTCTTTGGCTTGGTATTCATGAATGTTCATCTGCGAACCATCCCTCTTCCCACTTGCATCAGCACAGAGGGCTGACGCGCAAAATGTCGCAAACGCACAACGCAGCGTCGCTTGCAATTGTTCGAGTCTGGGATACGCGAAGCCGCGCCGCACTGCAATGTTTTTAGGGGTAGTTTTTTCTTAACTACCCATTTGGGTAGTAATTTGAACTATATTTTCACGCATTAGCTAAAAAAATAGGGCGGCCGCTTCACACGACCACCCTACTAATTCAACTTTTCAAAGAAATCAGGCCAAAGAGCCGTCAATTTCCTTACAAGCAGCAACCAAGCCTTTAACAGCCTCAACCGAATGGTCGAACATGTCCTGCTCTTCTTTGTTCAATTTGATGTTTACGATCTTCTCGATACCACCGGCACCGATCACGGTTGGAACACCAACATAGAAACCGTCCAAGCCAAATGAGCCATCAACGTAAGCCGCCGCTGGCAGAACGCGTTTCTGGTCTTTCAGATAGGCTTCAGCCATTTCAATGGCAGAGGTTGCAGGCGCGTAGAATGCAGAACCGGTTTTCAGCAGCTTAACAATCTCAGCACCGCCATCACGGGTCCGCTGTACAATCGCGTCCAGCTTGTCCTGAGTGGTCCAGCCCATGTCGACCAGATCTGGCAGTGTAACACCACCAACAGCCGAATAACGTGTCAGCGGCACCATGGTGTCGCCGTGGCCGCCCAGAACGAATGCTGTCACGTCTTTGACAGAAACGTTGAACTCTTCAGCCAGGAAATAGCGGAACCGTGCGCTATCCAATACGCCAGCCATGCCGCATACTTTTTCGCGTGGCAGGCCAGAAAATTCGCGCAGCGCCCAAACCATCGCATCAAGCGGGTTGGTAATGCAGATAACGAATGCGTTTGGTGCGTGCTCGGCAATGCCTTCACCAACTGATTTCATGACTTTCAAGTTGATTGAAAGCAAATCATCACGGCTCATGCCCGGTTTACGGGCAACACCGGCGGTTACGATGCAAACATCTGCGCCGGCAATGTCGGCATAGTCCTGCGTACCAGACAAGGCGGCATCATAACCACCAACTGGGCTTGCTTCGGCAATGTCCAATGCTTTGCCTTCAGGAATGCCTTCGGCAATGTCGAACATGACGACGTCGCCTAATTCCTTAAGTCCAGCAAGATGGGCGAGCGTGCCGCCGATCTGACCAGCGCCGATAAGCGCAATTTTAGGACGAGACATGGGATAGACCCCTCTCTACAGGTAAAAACTGGGGCGAAGCATTAGACCTTGATCGTCTATCTCGCAAGTGCGAACATCCACAAATGGAAATGGAAACAGCTACATGGGCCGCCGCCATATTCGGCGTTTTATTGGCTGGCATATCCAAGGGCGGCTTTGGTGCCGGAGTCGGCTTTCTCGCTACCCCATTGATCGCACTAACTATTCCCCCGTCCCAGGCTTTGGCAATTATGTTGCCGATTCTGATTCTAATGGATGTTGTGAACGTCAAATCATACTGGCGACAATGGGATTCCGCCGCAGCTCGCCCAATCATAATTTACGGCGCATTGGGCATTTTTTGTGCTGCTTTGATCTTTTCATTCGTCGACGCAAACATGCTCAGATTCGCGTTAGGGCTGATTGCGATTCTTTTTGCAATTAGCCAATGGATTGGCCCACCACGCGCTACATCAGGGCCGATCATCGCGGCAATATTAGGGTGGACCACCGGTTTTATCAGCACGATAGCCCATGCAGGCGGGCCACCGGTTACGATGCACCTATTGGGTCAAAAGCTTGACAAGTTAACCTATCAAGCGACCAGTGTGATAATCTTCTGGGCGATTAACCTTATGAAAGTACCAGCTTTTATGGCATTAGGGCTGGTGCACGCAAATGGCCTAAGCACTTCACTTGTGCTCGCCCCCGTAGCAATCATTGGCGTCGGTTTGGGCGTATGGGCACACAAACGGGTTCCAGCCGGGCCATTCTTTCGAATAATGACCGCTGCACTATTTTTCACCGGGATAAAACTTGCGTGGGATGGTTTGTCAGCTTGGATCTAAGGTGAAACTACTGCCGCTATTTAACTCACTTACTTGGCCAGTTTAGCTTCCAACGCGGCAATCCGCGCTTCCAGCCGTTCATTTTCTTCGCGGGCTTTAACTGCCATATCGCGGGCCGCATCAAACTCTTCGCGTGTAACAAGGTCCATATCCCGCAGCATCCGCTCTGCCCGGCTTTTGAACACAGTCTCCGCTTCATCCTTCATGCCCTGCGCCACACCGGCGGCATTGGTCATCAGTTGGGAAAGGTCGTCCATAATACGATTGCGGGTCTGCATGGTCTTTTTCCTTTGGCATAGAGGACCGGCTGTATTCGGCCCTATAGATGTCTATATGTGGCTTTCATACGCGCTACGCAAGCGGACGGGTTGACCCACACGCCAGACCCTACCAGAAAGCGGGTAATTGTAGGAGCACACCATCATGCCGTTCGCCATTCCATTCCCCAATATCGATCCGGTAATTTTCTCGGTCGATATTTTCGGCCTGACATTGGCTTTGCGCTGGTATGCATTGGCCTATCTGGTTGGTTTGGTTGGCGGCCTCTACCTCCTGCGCTGGCTGGCCCGCCAACCCCGGCTTTGGACCGACGGACAAGCCCCCTATGATCAAGAGGCACCAGATCGCCTGCTCACCTATATGGTTATTGGCGTCATTCTAGGTGGCAGGCTCGGTTATGTTCTTTTCTACAACCCCGCCCATTTCCTCGCCAACCCGGCAGAGATCCTGCAAGTCTGGGCCGGGGGCATGTCCTTTCACGGTGGTTTTCTCGGCGTAATCGTCGGCGTCATCCTCTTCGCCCGCGTAAACCGCCTCCCCGTTCTGTCCCTCGCTGACGTAGTGGCAATGGCCGCCCCCATTGGCCTCCTGTTGGGCCGCATCGCGAATTTTATTAACGGAGAGCTCTGGGGCCGCCCGTCAGACGTTAGCTGGGCAGTCATCTTCCCTCACGGCGGCCCCTTGCCCCGCCACCCAAGCCAGCTTTACGAAGCGGCTCTTGAAGGCGCACTCTTATTAATCGTCCTCTGGACATTGGCGATGAAGGCTGGCTGGTTAAAACACCCCGGTCGCATCTCCGGTCTATTCTTTATCGGTTACGGCATGGCCCGCAGTTTTGTTGAGCTGTTCCGCGAACCCGATGCTCATTTCAGCGCACCAGACAATCCAATCGGTTACGCCCTTCAGTTCGGTGCGGAAAACGGCCTCACAATGGGCCAAATGTTGTCTCTTCCTATGATCCTGATCGGTATAGGTTTCATTTGGCTATCAACACGCAAATCAGCATGACACCGCTCGAAGACATCATCCGCAGGCTGATCACCCAACACGGGCCGATCAGCTTGCATGAATACATGGCCCTTTGCCTTAGCCATCCAGAGCACGGCTATTACATCACCCGCGACCCAATCGGCGCAGAGGGTGATTTCACCACAGCCCCAGAAATCTCTCAGATGTTCGGCGAGCTATTGGGCCTGGCTCTCGCGCAAACATGGCTCGACCAAGGCATCCCGACACCATTCATATTAGCTGAACTTGGCCCAGGACGTGGGCAACTAATGGCAGATGTCTTGCGTGCAGCGGGACAAGTCCCCGGCTTCACTACGGCAGCGCAAATCTGGCTGGTCGAAACATCTCCAACTCTACGGGCCGAGCAAGCACAGCGCATTCCAAACGCCAATTGGGTAAACAGCGTTGATGAATTGCCCGCAGGCCCCCTCTTTCTATTAGCAAACGAATTCTTCGATGCTCTGCCCGTCCATCAATACGTGATGGCAAACGGCAAATGGTTCGACCGTGTCGTTGGCCTGAAAGACGACAAACTAACATTAGGTCTCGGCAAAGGCGCTCCTCACATGGGCGAAGCAACCGAAGGCGCAGTTCACGAACGCTGCCCATCGGCAGAGGCAATTACAGGCACCATCGGCACACAAATCGCATCATCCGGCGGCGCGGCAATCTTCATCGACTATGGCTATGACACCACGCCGACCGACGGTGGTGATACATTTCAGGCCGTCAAAGACCATAAGTACGCCGATCCACTATCATCACCAGGCAAGGTCGACCTGACAGCCCACGTGAACTTCGCAGCCCTCGCCGATAACGCCCGCGACGTAGGTGCTGCCGCCTCTCCAATCGTTACGCAAGGCACATTGCTCTCGCTACTCGGCATCGGGCAACGCGCACAGGCATTGGCCAATGCCCGCCCTGAACAGGCCGAAACCATCGCAAACGCGCTTCACCGCTTGACCGACCCGGCCCAGATGGGGAACCTGTTCAAGGCTATGGCGATCTACCCGCCCAAGGCCACCCCACCCCCGGGCTTCTGAGGCTCCATGACTCCGATTACATCAGACGACCTAACAACTAGTCACGGTTTTTTCACCCGGCACGGCGGCGTATCAACCGGTGTGTACGAGGGACTAAACT
>JBMYPG010000081.1:0-14190 GCA_049600095.1 Pikeienuella sp.
CCCGTCCACCGCACGGGCCACTGGGACAGCGCCACCCCCTATGCCGGATCACCCGACAGTTGGATGCACAAGCTCCGCAATGCCGGCATCAACACCACCTCCATCGGCAAACTTCACTATCGGTCAACCGACGATGACAATGGCTGGTCCGACGAAATCCTGCCCATGCATGTGCTGAACGGTCAGGGCTGGACCCGCGGCCTGCTACGTGGACCGGGCGAGACATGGCCAGAGGCGGCAGAACTCGCCGCCGATGTTGCATCGGACACCACCGAATACACCGATTATGATGCAGCCGTAACGAAAGCGGCGGAGACTTGGTTGCAGTCAGATAAAACCAACAATCCCTTCGCCCTCTGGGTCAGTTTCCTCAGCCCTCATTATCCGCTCACCGCGCGCCCCGAATATCTCGCTCGTTTCAACCCTGATGATATGGACGATCCCATCGGTTACGCCCCAGACCAGCGCCCGGATCACCCCGAAATCGCAGAAATCGCCGGGTTCTTCTCCTACGATATACATTTTAATCGTCAGCGGATGAAAGAAGCCCGTGCCGCTTATTACGCCCTCACCGCCTATATGGACGACAACGTTGCCCGCGTGCTGAAAGCATTGGAAGCATCGGGAAAAGCAGATGATACCCTCGTCATCTATTGCTCAGATCATGGTGAATTGCTGGGGGATCACGGCCTATGGACCAAACAGGTAATGTACGAAGGCAGCGCCGGTGCACCGCTTATCCTGTCCGGCCCCGGCATCCCCGCAGGGCAAGCCCGCTCTACCGCCGCCAGCTTGCTTGATATCTACCCAACCGCCCTCGCCGCCTTCGGCCTTGATGCCAGCGACCACCCCGGTGATGATTTGGCCGCACTGGCCAATGCACCCGATGATCCTAACCGCACTGCATTTTCTGAATATCACGATGGCGGCTCAACAACGGCCAGCTTCATGGTCCGCTGGGGCGATTGGAAGTACGTCCACTACGTTGGCCACCGCCCGCAGCTTTTCAACCTTATCGAGGACCCGGACGAGCTAACCGACCGCGCCAGCGATCCATCTGCCGCCGCAACATTGGCCGAAGGCGAAGCCCGCCTCCGCGCGATCTGCAACCCGGAAGAAGTCAATAAAGCTGCCTTTGACAGCCAGCGCGCTCGGATCAAAGAACTCGGCGGACCAGACGCTTGCCGCGTCAGCTTCAACCACACACCGGCCCCTACGGGATAGTACCCACTGCAACATCTCCGGCCATCAAATTCCTTAATGTAATTGCCCACAAACACACAACGTAAAAGCTGACACAGCGCTTGCACCTCTAAGCGAACCGAGGCAATCTCCGCCACATGATCCCAGAGACAGAAATCACCTTCGGCGGCAGCTTCCTTGACCGCGCCGATCACCTACGCAGCGACGAGGCTGCGTTGACGAAACTTCGTAATGACCCGAACAGCCGCGCCCTGCCATTTTGGAGCATGAAACCGCTGTTTGACCTGACTGGCGATGGCCCGCGCCTCGCATGGCTCTCCGCAACGGATGAGCTTATCACCGGTGCACCCGACATATCTTCCCTGTTGGGCCTCGATGATCAGGGCGTCGCCTATTTCGCCGCCGATGTTAGCCATATCGCTCCACCTGACGAACACCCTGCTGATTTCGTCGATCAACGCACTTTGGATCTCAGCGAAACCCGCAAGTTCATCGACCTGCGCGCCGTTATGGGAGAGCTTGACTACCTAGAGGCTGGCGTCGCCGCCTCGGCCAAGGGCATGTTCGAATGGCGGGCCACCCATCGCTTTTGCGCCAAATGCGGTCAGCCAAATGGGGTCGCGGCTGCCGGTTGGCGGATGGATTGTGGAACCTGTGGTGGGCAACATTTCCCCCGCACTGATCCGGTCGTGATCATGCTGGTGCTGGATGGCGACAGCGTTCTGCTCGGCCGCCAATCATTCTGGCCGGATCAGATGTATTCCCTGCTCGCTGGTTTCATGGAACCGGGCGAAACCATTGAGGCCGCCGTGCGCCGCGAAACGATGGAGGAAGCAGGCATCCCCGTTGGCGAAATCCGCTACGTCATTTCCCAACCTTGGCCCTTCCCGTCATCCCTGATGATTGGTTGTTCCGGTCGCGCCATCAGCACTGACCTGAAGATCAATTATGATGAGCTGGAGGACGCCCGCTGGGCCACCCGTGATGAGGTTCGCGCAGGGCTAGATGGCCGCTCAGACTGGCTCGCTCCCGCCCGCAAAGGTGCCGTTGCCCAAATGATCCTCTCTGCTTGGGTCGAAGGTCGGGTACAAGGATTCGACTAATGCCGACCCTCGTCGCGACATTCCACAACCGCGTTCTGCTCGACCAACCTGCATCAGCGGTGAAAGACATCATGTCAGACCCGGATGCCTTGTTGGCGCTTATACAGCCCAAGGATGTCGCCCTGATACCTGAGGGGGCGGGGTGGCGCATATCCAGCCCGGGCCGCCTCGGCCAACGGCGGATTACCATCGAACGGGCACCTGATGCAGATGATGCGATTATCTACCGCTCGCTCAGCGGTGGGTTTGAGGCATTCACAAAAATCAAAATCACCAAAACGCCGGCCGTCGAACTCGGCGACGGCCAGATGGCTGATCCGGCAACAAACCTGACGATCACTGTGGAAGTATTCGCGGTGACGCTAAAGGCCCGCCTATCCGCCCCATTGGTACGCATGGCCCAAAGGCGCATCAACGCAGCAATCAACAAGGCATTGGCACGGTTGGCAAAGCGACTGCCTTCCTAAGCGTGGAACGTCTTAGTTAGCTTTGTCGTAAGCCGACGCCGCCTGCGTAGACATTGCAGACAAAGCTGCACGAACATCAGGGTAGCTGGGCGATTCCGAACTTGTCGTCGCGGTCGACAGCACCTTGCCCACAAAGCCGGAAACCGAGGCAGCCAAGGCCAGCTTACCGCCCTTTTCCTCAGCCTTACGTGCCGAAACAACCAGCGCCCCCAAGGGGCCAGAGGTAAACTGCGTTACCTTCTGCATTTCCACAACAACATTGCCAGTTGGACTGTCTGCGATGGCTTTGTCCAACAACTCGATCAAACCATTGCGCGCATCGGCATAATAAGCTGCCTTTTGCAAACTAACGACAACGACATCGGCATAGACTGTAACGTCTTCGCTTGCGTTCTTTTTGAATAGTCCAAAAACCATACAACAGCCCCCGCTTATTCAAACACGCCTTGAAGTAATCTGGTTCAATTCACCAGCCAGCGTAGATAGACGCTTACGACTATGCGTTCTTTTTTAAAAAGTATCAACGGGCCAACAATTCATCGGCCCGTCAATTTTCTTACTGATTACTCAGCCGCAACATCCGACAAGACAATCACAGGGTCCATCGCATCGAACTCTTCCTGCGGCAGATGGCACTTAATCTCATGCCCATCAGCCAAGGTCCGCATCGGCGGCACTTCGCGATCACACAGACCGTCCGCAACCACATGTTTGCGTGGACAGCGTGATTGGAATGGACACCCAGAGGGTGGGTTCATTGCTGACGGAATGTCGCCTTCCAAAACGATATGCTTTTTCTGGACTGACGTATCCGCAATCGGAACCGCACTCAGCAACGCTTCGGTATATGGGTGATATGGCGGAGAGAACACCTGATCCGTATCCCCCATCTCAACCACATGGCCCAGGTACATCACCATCACACGGTCGCTCAGGTACCGAACAATCGACAGGTCATGGCTGATGAACAGCATCGTTGTGCGACGTTCCCGCTGAATTTCCATCAACAGGTCAGTCACCGCTGCCTGAACTGACACGTCCAGCGCCGACACCGGTTCATCCGCCACAACGATTTTCGCGTCACCCGCAAATGCACGGGCAATACCAATACGTTGTTTCTGACCACCCGAAAGCTGCCGAGGTTTCCGTTTGGCAAAGGCACGCGGCAGTTTCACCATGTCCAACAGCTCAAGCATTTTCTGCTCACGCTGCTTCCGGTTTTTGCCAACGTTAAACTTCTCCAACACCCGGATAATCTGATTACCAATGGTATGGCTTGGGTTCAGCGTATCGAATGGGTTTTGGAAAACCATCTGAATGCCAGCAACCGTGTCGGTATCCCGGTCCTGAATTTCGATCAGACCAATATCGTCATCTTCGAATTTCACATGGCCATCTGTGGCCGTTTCCAACCCCATCAAAACCTTGGCCAAGGTGGATTTACCGCAACCAGACTCGCCAACAATGGCCAGCGTTTCAGCTTCTCGAGCCTCAAAGCTTAGCGTTTCATTGGCTTTAACAACGCGGGTTTCGCCACCGCCAAACAGGGCGCTGGCAGCAACGTCATAGTATTTCTTCAGGTTATCAACCTTCAGAACGACCTTACCAACTTCCGTTACCTCACTGTCATCAGCCCCCTCAATCGGTGCATCCCAATCGACTTCACGCCATTTTACGCAACGGCTTTCATGCCGGTCGCGATCAGGCAACAGGTCCATCGGAATGTCACCAACGTTACAACGACCTTCTTCAAAGTAATTGCAACGGGGCCCGAAATTACATCCCGGCGGGCGTTCGTTCGGCAGCGGAAAGTTCCCAGGAATGGCAACCAAAGGACGGGAATTTTTATCAGCCCCCGGCAGTGGAATAGACCGGAACAACCCCTCTGTATAAGGGTGCCGCATATGATCGAACACCTCTTCGATTGAACCGGTTTCAACCGCTTCACCCGAATACATCACACAGATGCGGTCACAGGTTTCCAAAACCAGCCCAAGGTTATGGCTGATGAACAGCATCGATGTGCCGAACTTCTCGCCCAGCCCCTTAACCAGATCAACGATACCTGCCTCAACCGTCACATCCAACGCGGTTGTCGGCTCATCCAAAATCAACAGCGAAGGTTTAGACATCAGCGCCATCGCAATAACGATACGCTGCTGCTGCCCACCCGAAAGCTGATGAGGGAATGAATTCAGGATACGTGCCGGGTCTGGCAGTTTCACCGACTCCACCATTTCCAGCGCCAGCTGATATGCTTCTTCCTTGCTGGCCCCTTCATGGATCATCGGCACTTCCATCAACTGTTTGCCGATTTTCATTGCCGGGTTCAGTGACGCCATAGGCTCCTGATAAATCATCGCGATTTCAGAGCCGCGGATGCTCCGCAGCTCCTCTTTCGTGAATGTGCTCAGGTCGCGCCCCTTGAACTTGATCGTGCCGCCAACAATGTCGCCGTTCACGCCAAGGTCCATCATTACGCCCAGCGCAACGGTGGATTTACCGCAACCAGACTCGCCAACCAATCCCATCGCTTCGCCCGGTTGGACGACGCAGGAAAAGTCCATCACCGCTGGTATCTCGCCCGCTTGGGTAAAGAACGAGATGTGCAGGTTTTCGATCTCTAGGATCGGTCCTTCGTAATCGCTCATCTTATCCTCCTCAGTCTTTCAAAGACTGTTCGCGCAGGCCATCAGCCAGCAGGTTCAAACCCAACACCAGTGACAACAGGCAGAACGCCGGTGGCAACAGTGGATGCTGATAGGCAGCAATCAACTTGCGTCCATCGTTAATGGTCGATCCCCAATCCGGGCTTTCCGGTGGCAAACCAAGGCCAAAGAAACCGAGCGTACCAAGCAGGATGGTCGCGTACCCGATACGAAGACAGAAATCGACGATCAACGGCCCCCGCACGTTCGGCAGGATTTCCCACAGCATAATGTACCATGATGTTTCACCACGAGTTTGCGCAGCAGCCACATAATCACGGGTTTTCACGTCCATCGTCAGACCGCGCATAATACGGAAAATCGTGGGCGAGTTGACGAAAACAACCGCGATAAACACCACCAGAATGCCGCTTGGAATATCAAACAAATCGATCGAACCGGGGAAGATATCAACCAAGGTTCCGCGACCTGATTCCGAAACCGCCGAGGCATAGATCCAGATACAGACAGTCATCACAACCGCCAGCAATGGCGTTCTGATATGTGGCAACACAGCGTATTTTGAGTTCAGCAAAACCGCGATGAATATGAGCGGGAAGATAAAGAACACCGCCGCCATATAGTTCGGAATACCTGTCTGAATGATCTCTGGTGTCACCAACAGATAGAACAACAGAATTACTGGGAAGGCGAGGATCAGGTTGGCAAGGAAAGACAAAACCGTGTCCAACCGACCGCCCAGATAACCCGCAGGCAAACCAAGTGAGATGCCAACGATATAGCCAAAGAAAGTCGCCAATGGCGCAATCTGCAACACGATAACTGACCCATTAACCACACGGCTAAACACGTCGCGCGCAAGGTTGTCACCACCCAGCAGATACCAAAGGTATTCACCCTCTTCCGCGCCCCGCATCGGCGTGCCCGGCACTTTGTTCTTCATGCCCGAAACCTGACCCAGCGGGTCATGCGTCGCGATCATGTCGAAAATGCCGGTGAAGATTGCCGTCAGCACCCAAAACATGACCAACCCAAAACCGAGCATCCCAACTGGGCTGTCGAACAATTTGCCATACAGGCCCAGCTTTGGTTTCATCGCGAAAGAAACCGAATAGATCACAATCAGACTGATCCACACCGGCATCAACCGCATGATGATATTGCCTGCAATGCCACGATCCTGCGCATCCAGCGCAACAGACCAAATGCCGTAGACCAAGACGATGATCACCAGCGCCAGCAACAACCATTTGGCCGCTTTCGCCGCCAATGACACAACGCGGTCAATTGGGCGTCGCGCCAACTCACCCGCCGTCATTCCGATAACTGCCGCAACAGTTGCGCCGATCAAAATAACCGCAGCAGCCGCCACAAAGGCAATTGCCAGAATGTTGAAAGGCAAGCCTAGCGTATCGCCAGCGGACCCAAACCAAGTTAACTTTTCCATCTCGGCCCCCTTAAGAAATGCGGATGCGAGGGTTCAGGTACACATAGCCAATATCGGATATTAGCTGCGTCACCAAAACGATCACGACCGAAACGACAGAGACACCCAACAACATTTCAATGTCGTTGTTGCCAGCGGCCTGCACCAACAGCCACCCAAACCCTTTGTAGTTAAACAAGGTCTCGGTGATCACAACGCCAGTCAACAGATACGGGATCTGAAGGATAATCACCGTAAACGGCGCGATCAGGGCGTTGCGCAATGCATGACGCATAACGATTTTAGGAAAGCTGACACCTTTCAACCGCGCGGTGCGGATGTATTGGGCAGTCATAACCTCGGCCATAGATGCGCGGGTCATACGCGCGATATAGCCAACGCTAAACAGTGAGATGGTCAAAACCGGTAGCAGAAAATTCTCTATCCCCGGGTTTTCCATCGCCGAGGCTGCCGAGCCCTTGAACCACTTCAACCCCACAGCCTTTGACGTAAAGACAACGATCAAAACCACGCCCGATACATATTCCGGCGTCGCCGATGTTAAGATTGAAAAACTCGATAATGTTCGGTCAGTGGGCGATCCTTCTCGCATCCCCGCTAAAATACCGATCACCAACGCAAGCGGAATGGTTAACAGCAAAACCCACATCATCAGATATGCGGTCAGTCCTAACCTTTTGCTCATTATTTCAGCGGCAGTTTTCTTAAACTGGGTTGAATATCCCCAGTATCCTTGCAGCAACCCACAATAATCAGACACTTCTGTGTCGGTGGAACCTGGTTGAATACAGCGGCTGCGCACTTTGCCGTCCTCGTCAACATGCCTGAACGACGGCACAACGCCTAGCCATTCACCATATTTCCGGGGGGTGGATTGAAGATACCCGCGATCGCCTAGCCATGAAGCAACAGCCTCTTCCGACATACGGAAGTTGCCCTGCGTTTTAGCCAATTTTTCAAGATTTGGGTACAGATTGGTTAGGAAGAATACGACGAAGGTCAGGCATAAAGCCGTGAGCAACATGACGCCGAGTCTTCGAAGGAAGAACAGTCCCATTTCCACCCCTATTGGTCGATGTTTTTATAGGCTGCGCATTTTGCGCAATTGGGCGATTTTGTATCGCCTTAGACGAAAAGGGCCGCACCGTAAGGTGCGGCCCCGATCTTCGTTAAGATCAGGCTTTCCAAGCCCACTTATAAATCTGCGGCAGATACGCGATGTGCATATCTACGCCGACCATGTTTGGTTTGTGGTGACGGCTAACCGTGCGCCAGTACGGCTGAATGGTTACACCTTCGTCCACCATGATCTTCTGGATTTTGGCCATAACCTTACGACGTGCATCGGCATCAGCCAAAGAGTTTGCTTCAGCCAGCAAGCTGTCGAACTCGGCGTTGTTGAAGCCGCTTTCGTTCCATGCTTCACCTGAACGATAAGCCAGACCCAGAACCTGCGTACCCAATGGACGGTGGTTCCAGTTGGTTGAGCTGAACGGATACTTCGCCCAGTCGTTCCAGAAAGTTGAACCTGGCAGAATGGTCCGCTTCACTTTGATACCTGCATCACGCAACTGCGCGGCAACTGCATCTGTCGTGTTACGACGCCAGTCATCGTCGATAGAGATCAGCTCATGCTCATAATCAGCCATGCCCGCTTCGGCCATCAGCGCAAGTGCACCATCTGGATCAATCGGACCACGACCAACTGATGGATCATGCTCAGGGTGGATCGGACCAACATGTTGGTTGTTCGCTGAAACACCTTTGCCAGAAATACCAAGCTCAAGGCAGACTTCATTGTCCACAGCCATTGCAATAGCGCGACGAACACGAACATCACCATAAGGCTCTGAATTCTGGTTAGGACGAACAACAATCGTTGCACCGGAAACAACGTCCGAACGAGTCAGGTCAAGCGTGTCCATGATGTCAGAGAATTCACCGACTGATTCCCAGTTCATGTCGATTTCATCAGCTTCATAAGCAGCTACGAATGCAGCGGCGTCTGTGCCGTAATCGACGAACTCAAAACGGTCGGCATAACCGCCTTTACCAGCAGCATAACCCCACCAGTCAAAGCCTTCGTTGCGAACAACAACCGCTTTAACACCAACTTCCAGGCTTTCTGGCTTGTAAGGGCCAGTACCAACGGCAGTGCCCAGCATATCGTCAGGATTGTGCGAAGAGTGCACGATCGCAGCAGGATAGTCCGCCATGCCAGGAATGATGGTGATGTCAGGCACAGGCAGCTTCAACTTAACTGTGTGGCTGTCAACAACAGTGATCGCGCCGTCGATGGCAGTGTTGGTGTCTGGGTTGATCATGGCGGACATACGGCCAGCCATTGAGTTACCCTCAACGTCTTTCTCACACCAACCGGCGATGTTGCGCGCAACATCTTCAGCAGTGAAATCATCGCCATTGTTCCACTTAACGCCTTTACGAACGTTCAGTGTATACTCGGTGGCGTCTGCATTGGCTTCCCAGCTTTCCAGCAGCATTGGCTCAAATGAACCATCTGAGTTGTACTCAACCAGATACTCCAGCCAACCAGCGGTAAACGTCGCAATCTGCGTCCAGTCATAGGTGCGCGGGTCTTTTAACGCACGAATTTCCATCTGCATGCGGATAGTGCCGCCCTGCTGAGCGTGACCACCAGCCATTGCTGGCATTGGCGCGCCGATCAAAGCATAGGCAGCAGCCGTCGTCGCACCAAGTGCCGTAGCGCGTGCAAGGAACTCACGGCGATCAAGACCACCGCTTTTGCATTCCTCTGCATACATTTCTACAGCCGGGTGCAACGGCTTGCCGTTAATCGTTGTGTCAATTTTGCCCATTAACAGTCTCCCTGTTGTGTTCTTCGCTGAGCGAGCGAAGAACCTGTAATTTCGCCTTCACTCCTGATGGTGATCAAGCGGCGATTATCGCCCCCGCATTTGCTGCGAAGGAATTAGCTTTATGACAGAAACAGTGTCGGGGCAGAGTTTCAACCTTTTTCGGGTCAAAAACGACATCGCTACGATGCCACTGTCGGGAATCGACCTTAGGGTGCCGGAAAAGCCAACCAGATCAGAATGATCTACAGACGCTCACGCACCCACACTTCGACTCGCCTATTCGAAGCTTGGCTCAGGCTACCGTTATTGCAGGCGACAGGGGCCAGATCACCATACCCCATGGTTGCAACATTGATTCGTCCTAGTGCACCAACACTCGCCAGTTCGCGTTCAAATTCAGCCCTAATTTGGATGGACCTTTGCTGAGAAAGCGAGACATTCGCTGCGAACTCACTGGAATCATCAGCAAAACCTATCAGCACAACCTCTTTCCCATCCAACGCGCCAGAGGCTACGCGGCGAGCCAGACGAGATAGATCTCCGCTGGATTTAACATCCAAAGCGGTTGAATTTGATTGGAACCTGATAGTGGTCGACAACCTAACCGCATCCAGTAATTCCTGCGCCAACTCTCGCATCGCATCCATTGCATTCGGGTCACGCAACAAAAGGAAAGCTTCGGTGATACGCCGCCCCTGCTGGTTCAATGAAATTGTTGTGATCTCTTGGTTAACAAACCCCAAATCAGCAATCTGCCCCTGCGCATCGTCCGACAAAGAATAGTCAAGCAACCCTTTGGCCGACTGATGCAATGGTGCTCCGCTGGTATACAGATACAAGCGACGGGTCAGCGGGTATTCCTCGGTTTTGACATTAAACTCGCTCGGCTCAACCACCAATCCGCAAGATGTTTCAATCGCCAAAGCCCGGCCATTCCGTTCATAAGCAATACCGGTCACGCCAACCCCATTCGGGTCCTGCGCAACAGAATCTGACAATCGGCGGGCTGATGAGATGATCCGAGCATTTGGCGAAACGGACAAACCTCTTGGTGCCAAAACGCGCTCACTAAACGTATCATGCGCACCACTACCCGGTTCGCGCATATAGACATTAATCGGCGCGTCCGGTCCGCCCAGCGCAGCCCAGTTGTTAACAGCGCCCGAGAATACATCTGCCAAATCTTCCGCACTGATCGACCGCAGCGGGTTTCGCTGAGAAACCACAACGATCAGACCATCCAGGGCCAAAACATGTTCACGCCCGGCGCTGCTGATCTGAGGGATACCAGCACGTTCCAGCGCTGTAATTTCCTGCCGAGACACCTGCCGCGAAGACATACCAATCGCAGCCTGACCTGAAATCAGACCCGGAAATGCATTGGCAGACCCATCTGCCCGCAGGTCGATGGACGCAATCTCTGCCCCATCCTGCCCGCGCAACCGCATTTTCACCTGCCGTGCATTCGCACCGATTTCACGTTCAACGACAGACCCAAGCGATTCAGAATAGGCCTCAATCAAACCCGGCATCAGGCTCGCACCGATCATGTTTGATCCGTACACACCGATAGAGGAGGACAACGTGGCAACCGGTGCCGCCGCGTTCGGGCACCCCGGCCCTTCGCATGTAACTTGGTCAGAACCAACAGTCAGCTTTCCGATTGACGAATCTATAACGTAATTAGAACCGTCAAATGACACCAACTCTCCGGTCAGAACAAAACCAGTCTCTTTGGAAATCAGGTTAATCTCAGCCGCTTGCGCTGCCGTGCCGCCAAACACCGACATGCCGCCAGCCAAAACAGCTGCAGCCGTGACCTTTCCGGCCCAAACTCTGGCGTTCGTGAGTTTTGCTACAAAGCGCAGCATGACCAGTTCTCCCCTGCACGATCCCCAGCCTTGCGGCGCTTAACCTACCGGCCAGAGATCTTTAACTCTTTTACGCCCGCGCCAGCGTAACGGGCATCATTGCTTAGCCGCGCTCCACATCTGGCGGCAGCGAATTGCCCCTGTGACCGAGACCAAACAACGCCCCGTTCTGCCCGGACGATGGAATAGTCAGGCGTCGCGAGGACGCCCCGGCCACAATAGGCGCCACTCGGCTGATCCCCGCGCGATGCGTGATCGACAGCCACACGTGCATATCCATCACGCGCCCGGCTGTTCGCCCAAAACGTATAAACTTCGATTGATTGCCCACCCGGCGTCAGCGCCTGAAAAGTTGACAAATATCCACCGCCGCTGCGGCGTACATCGCGGAACCGCCGTGGGTTCTGCTGCCAGATATGGCCAGCATCGCCAAAACCAGCGGAATACTCAAATACGTGCAGATCCAAATCGACTGGCGTAGTCCAGCCTACCGCGATCCGCAGCGCCAGATCCAACTCAGCCTCATTAAAGACCAGCTCAGACCGTGTACGCACACCATCAGATGTTAAAACCTCAACACCCTCAAGATAATCCAAGACCGGCAAAGTCAGTTGGGCCTTACCATCCCGATCAAATTTTGTCGGGAACTCAAATCCAGCATGGCTAAACAAGGCGACCTGACCTGCACGGCAACTGGAAAATGCTGCAATCTGGCTCGCTGCGCCGGGTGCAGCAAAACTTGAAACAACAACCGGACCGCAACCTTCTGCCACATCAGCAGGTTTAGGGACGATAGTTGTTGGCAATACCGCAGTTTCCGGCTCAACAGTTGGGATCGAGGCAATCAGCGTATCCGCTGGCTGCTCATCTTCAACTGGTGCTTCGGCCGTTTCCGGCTTGGCGGTTGCTTGTGTACCTACCCCATTATTCAACGCATTGATTGCTTCGTTCTGTAACAGACCGCGCGTTTCATCTCCGTCAGACTGGTCAACACTCGCAACCTCTACAACCTCTTCCTCTTCTTCAGCAGGTTGTAGCGATTTGATCGCAGAAACATCAGGCGCAATACGGTCTTCGGTACGGTCCTCAGCTTCAACTTCTGCCGGGGCCAGCGTGGCAACACGAACAGGGTTTAACCCATCATCAACGGCCTCAACGGCACCATCAACATTAGCACCAGAGCCTGCAAACGGGTCAGCCAACCGTGGTGCATTGGCTTGTCCTATACGCGGCTCACTATCGTCACGCAGCAGGTCCATCAACCCGCCATCATCCGATCCAATGGCAGGGCCAGGTGCCGATGCAAGGCGACCGACATTTGTCTGGGTCGGCTGAATTGGCCGCACAGCCGCGGCAACGCCACCATCAACACGTAACTGAATTGCCGGTTCGGCACCCAAATTACCATTCGCTGGGCTATTTTCCCTCAATGGCGCTAACGCGAGCCGCGGTGCCGAAATCGCATCATTGGAATCTTCAGGCGCAACAATCCGCTCAACCGGCGCAAGACCTTGCCGTGCACCCGCAACAATGCGATCGGCCTGATCACCAGCGTTCAGCAACTCACGCGGCACCTGAGAAACATTATCTGTCGAAGGCGTAGGCTGCGCACCAACAACCAATCTTTGCGGTTCAGATGATAAAACGCTGACGGTTACAGATGCAGATGAACATTCATCCCCGCGCTGCACGCAATAGGCAAACAACTGATCGCCGACACATCGATCATTGGGAATATAAAGCACACCACTCGCTGTCGCCTCCGCCGCACCACAGCTCGGAGAGACCAAGATGCGCACATTGGCTGCGTCTTCAGGCGTAACACCTTCATCATTCGCCAATACGTCGATGATCTGGCTTTTACCCGCAACAACAGCCACCGCATCATTCTGCGGTGCCACCCCCGGGCTCTTCTCGGTAAAGAAATAGTCAATCAAGGTGTCAGATTTCTGCGCAAGCGTAGCCATCGCAACAACGATGACCAACCCAGTCAGAATAGACATAACCCTGTCGTCCTTAAACAAAACGGACTCTCCCCTTGGTATTCCCTACAAATGTTAAAACGAATAATTTGCGCGTTTTCAAGGCATTGCGCGAAAACTTTAAAGCATTTTTTGCCGACAAGGGTAACGATTGGTTGGAATCATCGCACCAAGCTGTAACATTTCCACTTATATGGGCATCGATTGCAAGGATACAAGTTGATGAAATTCGGTATTGGTCAGGCAGTTCTGCGCAAAGAGGACACCCGTTTTCTAACCGGAAAAGGGCGCTATATTGATGATTTCGCGCCAGAAAATACAACTTTCGCATATGTAGTGAGGTCTACTCACGCTCATGCAAGGGTTGTTTCAGTCGACCTTGAGGCGGCCTCGGCTTGCGAAAATGTTACAATCATTACAGCGGATGACATAAAGGACCGGCTCTCCACCATTGGCTGTCGATTTGTGCTCGATCAGGTTGGCGGACCAGCCATTGATGCCATCAATCAGCCCCATTTGGCCGACGGCATCGTCCGATATGTCGGCCAACCAATTGCATTCGTTGTTGCCGAATCGCTGGATCAGGCACGCGACTGCGCCGAATTGATCGA
>JBMYPG010000082.1:0-14141 GCA_049600095.1 Pikeienuella sp.
CAGCCTATCGCGCCCATCTGATCAAAGTAATGACCAGCCGTGCTGTGAAGGCTGCGAGCTGATCTAGGCGCAGAACCGGTAAATTGGCCCCGGCGGTTGATGGGGTTAACACTGAAAATGAAGAAGGGCCTCGTGTTTACGGGGCCCTTTGTTTTTGATGTTAGGCGAATACGTTCAAATCCCATTGCTCAGAATAGAACCACGATCACGAAGAATGTTGAATAAACAAAAGCGTCGAATGTTCAGACGTAAATCACAAGCAGAAACAGCCCTTTATCTCTAAAGAGTAATCCGCAAAACAATGTTGGATGATTTGACCGAATGGAGCGGGCGAGGCGATTCGAACGCCCGACCCTAACCTTGGCAAGGTTATGCTCTACCCCTGAGCTACGCCCGCATCCGTTCGGTAGGCGGCGTTATAAAGATTCGTTCCGGCAGTGCAAGCGGGTTTCGCAAAAAATCTTGCTGTCTTTGTCGCTTTCCTTAAAACCCTTTGTAACGCAAAGATAAAACACCGGCGAGAGACCCGAAATGACGACATCATCAGCGATTGAAACGACCACGCCGCCAGTAGCAGAACCACCTGCCGCCGAATCTGCGTTGTTGGCGTTTTTGGATGAGATCGGTGTGGCCTGGACGTTGGAGCGTCATGTACCCCTTTTCACGGTGGAGGACAGCAAAGCCGCCACTGGTCATATGCCCGGTGCCCATACCAAGAACCTGTTTCTGAAGCAGAAAAAAGGCGGTTATGTTCTTGTGGTTTGTCTGGAGGATCGTGCCATCCGCATCAAAAATCTGGAAAAGGCAATTGGTATGAAGCGATTGTCGTTTGGCTCTCCCGAAGCTTTGGGAGAGGTTTTGGATGTGATCCCCGGATCAGTAACGCCATTTGGCCTGTTTAATGATCGTGAGGCCCATCAGGTTACTTTGGTTTTGGATCAGCAAATGATGGAAATGGACCCGCTGAACTACCACCCACTGCATAATGAGGCGACGATAACTGTTAATGCCAAAGGGTTGAAAAACTTCTTTGCGGCAACCGGACATACGCCGATATTGGTCGACTTTGACGCGTTAGAGGCCCAATCAGCACAGGAATCTGTTACCTGACCTTACCGCACCCCCCCTTATCGCACTACATCATCCCAAACGAGAGGGAGTGGCATTGAATGCTTGAACTAGGGCAAGGCGCGGATGCGCCTGCGGACCTGATTAAAGATGGCGGCGACGCAACCTTTATGGCCGATGTAATTGAGGCCAGTAAAGAAGCGACCGTAATCGTTGATTTTCACGCCGAATGGTGTGGCCCGTGCAAAACGCTCGGCCCTGCGCTGGAGGCCGCCGTGACCAAGGCTGGCGGTGCGGTGAAACTGGTGAAGATTGATATTGACCACAATCAACAAGTCGCTGGGCAGCTTCGTGTTCAGTCGATCCCGGCTGTGTTTGCCTTTGTTGATGGGCAACCGGTTGACGGGTTCATGGGCAATGTCGCGCCATCTGAATTGCAGGAGTTCGTTGACCGGGTCGCTGCGCAAGGCGCTGGCGGTACGGGCGGCGGTGATGGTCTGGAAGAGGCTATGGATGCCGCCGATGAGATGTTGGAGCAGGGTGAAGTCACCGATGCTGCGCAGACTTTCGGCGCGGTTTTGGCTGAATCGCCTGAAAACCCGCGCGCATTAGCCGGCATGGCGAAGTCATTCGCGGCTGCGGGGCAACTTGAGCAAGCTTTGGCCACATTGGACGGCGCGCCGGAGGCTGTGCAGGCCGACGCTGTGGTTGCCGCTGCACGGGCACAGATTGAGCTGGCCATCGAGGCCGCAGATGCCGGTGAGACCGGAGAGTTGCGTGCCAAGTTGGAAGCCAACCCAGATGACCATCAAGCACGTTTGGATCTGGCCACTGCGTTGATGGGTGCCGGTGATGCCGATGGTGCAATCAGCGAGTTGCTGGACCTGTTCCGCCGGGATCGCGAATGGAATGACGGCGCTGCCAAAGCGCAATTGTTCAAAATCTTTGACAGCTTGGGTGAAAAAGACCCAGCGGCGCTGAAAGGCCGTCGTCGCCTGTCATCAATGATTTTCGCGTGATCTGATGTCTCGGCATTTCGGACCTGCTGACTTGCCGGACATTATCCCGGTTTTCCCGCTGCAAGATGCATTGCTGCTGCCGCGTGGAAGGCTGCCGTTGAATATCTTTGAACCACGTTATCTGGCGATGATGGATGACGTGCTGAAAACCAGCGACAGGCTGATTGGCCTGACGCAACCTGCCAATAGCGATGCAGCCGATGGTGGGTTTATCATCCCCGGCAATGACACGCCGCTGCGGGGCGTAGGTTGTGCTGGTCGGGTGGTTAGTTTCTCTGAAACTGAAGACGGGCGTTATCTGATTGTTCTGGCCGGGATTAGCCGGTTTGAGCTGGGCGAGGAGGTTGAGGGGTTCACCCCCTATCGCCGTGTTCGGCCCAATTGGACCAAGTTCGCGCGTGATTTGGGGCCAGAGGAAGTTGACCCGTATTTTGATCGTGAGCGATTTTTAAACCTGCTAAAACGATATTTCGAAGCTTCGGGCCTTTCGACCGACTGGGAAAGCCTGGAAGAAGCTGACGAAGAAACATTGGTAAATTCCTTGGCGATGCTATGTCCGTATACTGACGAGGAAAAACAGGCGTTGTTGGAGGCTGAGACATTGTCAGATCGACGTGCCAGCCTGACGACCCTGATGGAATTCACTCTGGCAGCGCCCGCTGATGACAGCGCGCTGCAATAGGAGGTGCGGAATGTCTGAGATAACTGACCACAGCAACGCAAGCCGATCTGGCGTTGATCGCAAGATGCTTGAATGCCTCGTTTGCCCGGTGACGCAAGGTACTTTGAAGTATAATGCTGAGACTAACGAGTTGATCTCAGTAGCAGCAAATTTGGCCTACCCTATTCGCGATGGCATTCCGATTATGCTGGCCGACGAAGCGCGAGAGCTGGATTAACCGCTGACGACTGGCAATTGATAGCTTTTCAGCCGGTCAGACAGAAATGAGTAGTCGCGCCGGGCGTCAGTTAGGTCAGACTTAAATAACGTGATCTGGCGAAAATCCTCTGCATGATCTGCAAATTTGGCGGGCAGGGTGTTTTCATCCATCCAAGGGGCGCAGTTTATCGAAGCGCCGTAGTTTTCGCCTGCGCGGTTTAGGCTGAGCAGGAAGGTTTGATTCTCAAGCGCCCTTGTCACCGCGAAATCATGCCAAGTGGCAAAGGATTCGTCGCGGTAATAAGCACCACAATGCAGGATCACATTAACGCCGTGGTCGATGATTAAGGCCCGCGAAAGCTCTGGTATGCGTATGTCATAACAGATGATCGGCGCGAGTTTGAAGCCACCCACCGAGAAGGTCATCAGGTGGTTGCCACGGGTGAAATAGTCTTTTTCCATCGATGCGCCGTATTGGGCGAGGTGGATTTTGTCGTAGTGGCCCACCAACTCACCATCCGGGCCAGCCACAGCCAAGCAGATATGGAATTGATCGCCATCGCGCCGGGGAAAACTGTAGGCGATGTGGCAGTTGTGGCGTTGAGCAATTTTGGCCCAGCATTGGAAGGATGGGCCATCTAATCTCTCTGCCAACTCATCCAGATTGTCGAAGGTTTCGCGGGCGTAGTCGATGGTTGAAAGCTCTGGCAGCACCACCAGTTGCGCCGGTTCTTCTGTCAGCTTCGCGCCGACCTTTTGCGCAGATAGTGCTAGGTGAGCATCCCTTTCCGCCACGGTCGTCATCGCAGGAATGTTGATTTGGCATGCAAGGATGCTGAGCGTTTCTTTTGGTTCCTGCATGGTTTTCAGATCCGATTGGCGGTGGAAGGTGCCGTACGCCTATGCGGCCGCGATAGTAGCCGCAAGACTTGCATGATCTTTGAGCATGTTGGGGCTAAGTCGGGTGTCTGTTTACGACATTTTTTCTAGTAGCTAAGGGCGTATCACGTTGTAGCCTGCTACGTTTTCCTCAGCTACGGTTGCTGCTGGTATCACTGCTAAGCAAAGGTTGTCATGGCGCCTCCATTTTCCATTTCTGAATACGCTGATCGTCTGGCCCGATTACGGGAAGAGCTCGAGCGCCGTCATCTTGATGCGATGGTGATTGGCAACCCATCCAACATTAACTGGCTGACCGGCTATGATGCGTGGTCGTTTTATACGCCGCAGATCATGGTGGTTGGTACGGCGCTGGACCCGACGTGGATTGGGCGGGAAATGGATGCGGGTGCCGCGAAGTTCACCACATATCTACCGCCTGAACAGGTTGTAGGTTTTCCCGAACCGCTTGTGCAGCGCAAGGACACTCACCCGGCAGAGTTTATGGCGCAATGGATGGTTGATGCGGGACTGGATGGCAAATCCATCGGCTATGAATCCGATGTTTATTATCTGACGCATAATGCCACCAATTTCCTGAAAGCTGGTGTTCCGAATGCCAAATGGGTTGATGCAGACCTGTTGGTGAACTGGCTGCGCGTGGTGAAATCGCCGGCAGAAATCGCATATATGAAACAAGCGTCGGTGATTGCCAGCGCTGCGATGCAGACCGCCTATGACCTTGTAAAACCCGGTGAGCGGCAATGCGATGTGATGGCCGAGGTTGCCGCTGCGCAGATACGCGGCACGCCTGAGTTTGGCGGTGATCAGCCGGCGCTGCACCCGCTGGTTCTGGCCGGAGAGGCGGCGTCGACTGCGCACCCGATGTGGACTGACGCGCCGTTTGAGGATGGCCAGACAATTGCGTTTGAGCTGGGTGCCTGCCGGAAACGGTACAATGTCGGCCTCGCGCGCACTGTTCATCTGGGCAACAATCCGCCAGCCGAACTAACCCGTACCGCTGATGCCGTTGGTGAGGGGATGGAGGCGGTGCTTGGCAGCCTGAAAGCTGGCGTTCCTTGTCAGGATGTTCATGCGGCATGGCAAAAGGTGCTCGACCGTTATGGGTTGGAGAAGAAAAGCCGTATCGGGTATTCCATCGGCGTCAATTATTCGCCCGATTGGGGCGAGCATACGCTGAGCTTCCGTCCCGGTGAGACAACGCCGGTGCCAGAGAATGCTGTGATCCACATCATCCTTGGCATGTGGATGGAGGGTTGGGGAATGGAACTAAGCGAAACCATTCATATTCGTGAGAATGACGCAGTATGTCTGACCGATTTCCCGCGTGAGGTTTTCGTCAAACCTTAGTTTGGTTAGTGGGGCAGTTCGTTGCCCTGCTCACCTATGCTGCACCATAACTATTTTTGAGATGATCTCATGACCCTTTTCATGTCTGATAACGTATCGCCCGTCTGCCCCGAAGTGATGGAGGCGATCATCGCAGCCAATACCGGCACAGCGGCGTCCTATGGCGATGATGAATGGACCGCGCGGGTTCAGGACAGGTTTTCAGATATTTTTGAAAGACGGGTGAAGGTTTTTCCAGCGGTTTCGGGAACGGCGACGAATGCGCTGTCGCTGTCCGCCCTGACGCCATCCTATGGTAAAGTCTATTGCCATGGGTTGGCGCACATAAACTCTGACGAATGCGGTGCACCTGAGTTTTTCACCGGTGGGGCAAAGCTGATCCCCGTGCCGGGTGAGAGTGGAAAAATCACTGCGGCGGCTTTGTCTGAAACCGTGTTTGGACGGGGTAATGTTCACCATGCGCAACCCGCTGCGGTCAGCATTGCGCAGGCTTGTGAAACCGGTCGGGTTTATCAGGTAGATGAGATTGAGGCGCTGTCCGCTGCAGCGCGCGACAACGGGTTGAAGGTGCATATGGACGGTGCGCGCTTTGCTAATGCTTTGTCTACGCTCGGCGTCTCGCCCGCCGACGTGACGTGGAAAGCCGGTGTTGATGTTCTGTCATTTGGTGGAACAAAGAATGGGTGTTTGGCGGCAGAGGCGGTAGTTTTCTTTGACCCGGATGCGGCAGATCAGTTTGAGTATCTGCATAAACGGTCGGGGCAGTTATTGTCGAAAATGCGCTATATAGCAGCACAGTTGAAGGCTTATGTGGCCGATGACCTGTGGCTGCGTAACGCTAGCCACGCCAATGCGATGGCAAAGCGGTTGAGCGACGGGTTGGCGGCGTTGCCGGGGTTGGACATTGCCTATCCTACGCAATCCAACGAGGTGTTCGTGAAAATCCCGGCTGAGATTGTGGCGAAGGTTAGCGCTGATGGGTTTGAGGTGAATGAGGAGGAATTGGACGGTTCTGCGGCACGTTTTGTTTGTGCCTGGAACACCGATGTTGCCGATGTCGATCGACTGCTAACCTCTTTCCAAACCCACTGCAAATAGGCCCGGTATGACTGAGATATTGGAAAACACCGCCGAAATCCTTGAACGCCTCGTCAGTTTTGACAGCATCTCTGGCCGCCCGAACCACGGCATTAACGGGTATATTCACGAGTATCTGGCCAGTCACGGCGTTGAGGCTACGCTCAGCTATGATGAGACTGGCGAAAAAGCCAATGTATTTGCCACCATCGGGCCACGCGTGGATGGCGGGGTGGTTTTGAATGGTCACACTGACGTTGTACCGGTTGAAGGGCAGAATTGGAGCAGTGATCCCTTTACCTTAACCCGCAAGGGCGACCGGCTGCATGGGCGTGGGTCGGTTGATATGAAGGGGTTTTTGGCTTGTGTTTTGGCCTCTGTCCCCCGGTTTCAGGCCGCAAAACTGGCGAGACCTATCCACATCGCATTTTCCTTTGACGAGGAAACCGGTGGGCATGGCATGCCGGTGCTGCTGAACAGCATGGCGGGGTTTGATTTTCGGCCCGACGTGGTGATTGTTGGAGAGCCGACTGAAATGCAGATTATCACTGGCCATAAGGGCGGGTGTGAATTGCGGGCCGAGATTACGGGACATGAGGTGCATTCCTGCGATCCACGCGGCGGGGTTAGTGCAATTTCAGCGGCGATGCAGCTGATTGCAAAGATTGAAGAGGTTGGTCGCGAGCGCGCTGCGAACCCGGTGGCAGGCTCGCGCTATCAACCGCCCTACCCCACGTTTAACATTGGCATTATCGAGGGTGGCGCTGCGCGCAATGCCACTGCCGGGTGGTGCAATTTCGATTGGGAATACCGCCAAATGCCCGGCGAGGATGCCGCACTAACGATAGATGAGATCAGGGCCTATGCCGAAGGTGAGCTGCTGCCCGCGATGAAGGCCATCAGCGATAAGGCCGATATCAAAATCATCAACGAGGCCATCGTGCCGGGGCTGGATGATCGGAATGCCGCGAGGGCTGCTGCATTTGTTAGTGATATTACGGGGCAGAACAGCCAGGACGTCGTTTCGTTTGGTACTGATGCCGGATACTTCAGCGATGCTGGTTTTTCCACGGTCGTATTCGGCCCCGGCAGCATCACCCGCGCCCATCAAGCAGATGAATATGTAGAGATGGCCGAACTGGCGCAGGGTTTGGACTTTCTGGCTAAGGTGGCGGGGCGGTTGGGTTAGGTCGCTTTGCTGTCGCTGAATTTAGCCCTAAAATGTGACCTATGAAACGGGTCGTGGTTATTGGGAATGCTGGTGCGGGCAAATCTACGCTGTGCAGGGCAATCAGCGGGCGGCTTGGGCTGCTGCCTCATGCCATTGACCATCTGTATTGGCGGCCCGGTTGGCAGCCCGCGCCGGAAGCTGAGTTTCGGGCTGCGCACGATGCGATCCTATGTCAGAACCTCTGGATGATCGATGGATTTGGTCCTTGGTTTTCGGTCGAGCAACGACTGTCGGCTTGTGACACGATTATTTACATCGATTTGCCGCTGCGCATTCATTTATGGCGGGCGGCCAAGCGGCAGATGAGTTCATTGTTTTTCGATAACCCGGATGTGCCGGCGGGATGCACACCGTGGCGGGTTACTTTTCGCCTGTTTCGGATGATCTGGCAGTTGCATATCGAAACGCGACCAAAGTTGATCGAGGCGATTTATGAGCAAGCCGACCATGCCCGTATCGTTCATTTACGCTCGACGGCGGAGCTGGATGCCTTCGCTGCCAATCCCGTTTAGCTATAGGCGGGGAATGCAGCACATAGATCGGCAACACTGGTGGTACACCGCGCGACGGTGGCATCAGTGTCGCCCGCAGCTTCGGCCTCAATCAAATCAGCGATCAGATTGCCAAGTTGAGCGAATTCCAACTGCTTCATGCCTCGCGTCGTTGCGGCACCAGTGCCAAGGCGCAGGCCGACCCATTCTGGAGGGCGCGGGCTGTCGTTGGGGATGGCGTTTTTGTTGGAGGTGATATTTGCACGCTCCAGCACCGTTTCCGCCCGTTTGCCTGTCAGGCCCTTGGTGCCGACATCGAGCAGCACAAGGTGGGTATCAGTACCGCCGGAAACGATCCGCACACCACGTGATTGCAGCGTTTCGGCAAGGATGCGGGCGTTTTGAACGACCTGCGCCGCATATGCTGCGAACTCTGGCTTCAACGCCTCGCCCAAACAAACGGCCTTTGCTGCGATGACCTGTGTGTGGATCGACCCCTGCACGCCGGGGAATACGGCTGATTGCAGGCCCTTTGCCAGATCGATGTTATTGGTCAGGATCATACCACCACGCGGCCCGCGCAGGGTTTTGGTGGTGGTGCAGGTCACAATGTCTGCATGCGGGAAGGGAGAGGCGTGAACGCCGCCCGCGACCAGCCCCGCGATATGGGCCATGTCGACGTGGAACCATGCATCAACGGATTTGGCGATGGCACCCATCCTCTCAAAATCCAACGCACGAGGATACGCAGACCCGCCAGCGATGATCAGCTTGGGGCGGAGCGCCTTGGCCTGTTCCTCTAGTACATCATAATTGATGACCTCAGATTTCGGATCGACGCTGTAATGATGGGGGTCAAACCACCGGCCGGACAGGTTGGCCTTTAAGCCGTGGCTAAGGTGGCCACCGGCGGCCAGATCAAGCGACAACACTTTGTCCGCTGGTTTCAGCAGGCGAAAGAACACGCCCAGGTTGGCTTGGCTACCTGAGTGGGGTTGGACGTTGGCATATTCACAGCCAAATAGTTCTTTGGCGCGGTCAATTGCAGCCTGTTCGACCACATCAACAAATTGGCCGCCACCGTGGAAACGATTGCCGGGGTACCCCTCCAACGTTTTGTTGGTCATCTCGTGGCCCAATACGTCTAGCACCGCGCGGCTGACGATGTTTTCAGATGCGATCAGTTCAATCTGATCCTGCTGGCGAGATTTCTCATCAACCAGTGCTTTTGCGATTAGCGGGTCAGCCTCGGCAATATTGGTGTGAAAATGGTCCGACATGGCGTGCATCCTGCTTTGAAATTCGTCTGGGATGTTTTTGCCGTGAACTCTGGTACTGGCGCAAACCAGTATTTCTGTTATTTTCGCGTAGAAAAACTAGGCCAAGTTAATAGGAAAGTTCATGCCCGTTGCGCCGCCCCGCCAAAAAGGTCCGCATCTGAACGCCCTACGCGCGTTTGAAAGCGCGGCTCGACTGGGCAGTTTTACCAGCGCGGCAGACGAATTGGGCGTTACTGCTGGGGCCATTGCTCAGCATATTAAAACATTGGAGGCATGGGCCGAGGCTGACCTGTTTGTCCGGCATTCTCGCGGTGTCGACCTGACGGCATTGGGTGAGGAATTGTCCACTGATTTCACCGCCGCCTTTGATATGATGAATGAGGCGGTGCAATCGCTGCGTACCAAAGGGGCCCCGCATAAAATACGCATCGCGACGCTCCCCTCCATCGCTCAATTATGGCTGTCTGAAAAGTTAGGCAGGTTACGTCAAATTGATGCGAATATTGTGGTTTCGGTAATGGCGACGGAAACACCGCCGAACCTTGCGCGCGAACCATTTGATGTTTCGCTATTTTTTCGCGACGGAGAGGCGGAACGTGATGAGATCGTGCTGTTCCCTGATCGAATTTTTCCGGTTTGCACGCCTGCGATTGCCGCGCGGTTGGTGCAATTTGATGATCTGACGGATGAGACATTGCTGCATGATTCAGCTTGGTCTGGTGATTGGTCGCTATGGTTGGCGTCTCTGCCAACCGCTGTCAGGTCGGGTCAGCGTGGGCCGCATCATTCGTTGTTTAGCGTCGCATTAGAAGAAGCATGCAATGGTGCAGGTGTCTTGATGGCACATGAAGCGTTGGTGCAATCCAAGCTAACGAGTGGAGAGTTGGTGATGCCATTTGACCAAAAGCTGTCGCTGGACCGGAAACTGATGATGCGTACCACGGGGCGCTTTCGCGGGAGTGAGGCATACAAGATGTTGGTGAAGGCCTTAGCCTGACTTGCCAGTTTACCTTGACGCTGGGGACGTTCTGCACCACGGGTGTTGCCTGATCTGTTTGGCTGGGTGTTTGCATCATGTTGCGAAATCCTAATGTTCTGGGTGCCCTGTTGGCGATGGCTGCCTCGGCGATCCTTAGTTTTATCGACAACTTTGTGGAGCCCGTTAGCCAAGAAGCTGGCCTTTGGCAGTTTCAAGTGTTTCGCACCTTGATGGCTGTGCCAATATTGTTAATTGCTGCGCGAGCGTTGGGACAATCTGTTTGGCCCAAGAATATCAGTCGTTTGTTGGGGCGCAGTCTTGGCGTGTCTATTGGGTTGCTGATTTATTTCGCGTCTTTGGGTACGCTGCCTGTGGCGCAAGCCGGGGCTGGGTTATTTAGTGCACCAATATGGGTAGTGATCCTGTCAGCTTTGCTGTTTGGAAGCCGCATTCGCCCCATACAGATCATTCCGTTGGTTGCCGGTTTTGCCGGTGCATTGTTGTTGTTACAGCCAAACTTAACGAACCTGACAACGCTGTCATTGCTGCCCCTTGCAGCGGGCCTATTTTATGGTCTTGGTATGCTATTAACCCGGTTCTGGTGTCGTGAAGAAGCGGCGATCACCCTCGCAGTTGGCATATTCTTGACCATGGGCGTGCTTAGCCTTTTCCTATTGGCGAAATTCACACTGTGGCCTTCGGACCCGACTTCGGATGAGTTTCTGACCCGCCCTTGGGCGACACCTACTTTGCGGTTTTTGTATCTGACTGCATTTCAGGGGGTTGGCGCTGTCGTAGCCGTTTCGCTTATCGCGCAAGCCTATCGCACAGGCGCGCCACCAGTTGTTGCTGTGTTTGAATATTCTTTTCTGATTTTTGCCAGCCTGTGGGCGTTTCTGCTGTGGGGATCAACAAACAATCTGCTGGCATGGGTTGGAATCTTTGTGATCGTTGCTGCTGGAATCATTATGGCAATGCTGCAAAGGGATGACGCCTAACAATTTATCCTGACCCGGAAACCATCCGTTCAAAGTAAACGCGGTCAAAGCCTTCTTCGTGTCTGCGATCATACTCACGCCAGCCCAGCACTGTATAAAGCACCAAATTCTCTCTCATCAGAGCATTGGTGTATAACTCCATGCGGGGCAGTTTTCTGCGCTGTGCCTCATCTTCAGCAAATTCCAGCAAGGCCCGGCCCAGCCCCTGACCATGGTGCTCTGGTGCGACGGCCACGTTTTCAATATGAAGACTGCCGCCGGTTTCCCGCATCACGATATAGCCCAGAATGTCGCCAATTTCGCTGATTGACCAAACTTCACCGGCTCCGATCAGCTCTACAAAGTCAGCCTGCATTGGTGCAGGTTTTTTACCAATCCGGGCGACATAGGGTTGGTAGGCCGCGAGGGCGATCCGGCGGAGGTATATAGCGTCTTCTGGTCGTGCTTTTTGTATTTCCATGACGCAAATAGCATAGACCGGATCATCGCGATGCCGCCAGATGCGCAAAACAGATAACTTGAAGTAGCGAGGAAAATAATGCTGGAAGAAGCAAAAGAACGGCTGGCCGTGTTTCAACATGCGATGCGTGCCCAAGGCGCTGAAGTTGCCATTTTCTCTGATCAGGCCTCGATCGCTTACCTCGCTGGATTTTGGGGGTATTTGGGGGTCGAGTTTGGGCGCCCGACGTTCCTAATCGTTCGACCTGATGAGCCGCCCATCGCGCTGACGCCCTTGATGGAATCAGAGATGGTTGAGGCGATGACCTGGGTTGAGGACGTGCGGAAGTGGGAGGATTTCGGCCAGAACTCTTGGGCGCGCCTATTGGCCGAGGCCATTGGTGATGCAAAAGAAATCTGGGCGGAAACAACGATCATGCCCGCCATTGTCCGCAACATGCTGGACGAGACATATCGCGGTGTTCCACTGCGCGACATTGGCCCGGTTCTTGGCGCGCAGCGGATGATTAAGTCGCCTGCTGAAATCGAAGTGATGAAGCAGGCGGGGCGGATTGCGGGCGCGATGATGGCCGCCGCCGAAGGATCACTCGCCCCCGGTGCACCTGAGTATGAAAGCGCATTGGCGGTGATCAATGCAGGCAGTCGCGCCGCTGCCGGTTTTTTGACCAACGCGGGCTGGGAACGGTTTGTCTCGCCTATGATTCACAATCTGCAAATCCTGCAAAGCGGGCGGGATACATCGATGGTTCATCGCCGTGCATCGGTCAAACCCTATGAGGTTGGTGACCCGGTCTATTTCTGTTTTTGCAATATGGCAGAGTTCAAACAATATCGTCTGGGGTTTGACCGGATGTTCCATGTTGGTGAAATCTCGGACGAGGCCGCCGATGTTCAGATGGCCGCGATTGATGCGCAGCAGGCTGCCATCGCTGCGATCCGCCCCGGCATTGCCGCCGAGGAAATCGCCTTTGCTGCCAATGAAGTATATCGTGCGTGTGGATATGAGACCGGCTATCGCACGGGCCGTTCCATCGGGATGAGTTATCTGGAGGCGCCGGAGCTAAAGGACGGTGATAAAACCATTCTGCAACCGGGTATGACCTTTGCCGTTGATGGGGGCATTTCGCTGGATGGCGCTTGCGGTGGGCGAATTGGCGATTCTATCGTCGTTACAGATACTGGGTTTGAATATCTCACTAACTATCGCCGCGAAATTATGGTCGTGTAGCTGCGTTGGCCTTTCTCATCGCGCGACTTGGTAGTAAGAGGGCGCGATGATGGAAAAACCTAAATGGGCGATTGAACGGGACAAGGCGCGGCGCAAAGGGCCGGAGCCTGTGTGGTTGTTTGGTCTGCATGCCGTGCGCGATGCGCTGATGAACCCTGCCCGCAGTCATGAACGCCTGATGGTGACGCCGAATGCGGAGCAAAAACTGGCCGAAGCAATCGCCGCTGCTGGCGTGACACCCGAGGTGCATCAACCGCGCAAGTTTAATCCACCCATCGATCAAAGCTCTGTCCATCAGGGGGCTGTTTTATTGACCCGTCCGTTGGATTGGGGCGATTTGGAAAAGACTTGTGCGCCGACGGCTGATGAACCTGCGCCGCTGGTATTGCTGCTGGACCGGGTAACAGACCCGCATAATGTTGGTGCAATCCTACGGTCTGCCGAGGTGTTTGGTGCCTGCGCTGTTGTTGCCCCGTTGCGCCATGCAGCGCCTGAAACGGGTGCACTGGCGAAAACAGCCTCCGGCGCTTTGGAACGTCAGCCTTATTTGCGGGTCAAGAATCTTGCCGCATCCATGGAGCTGCTGAAAGAGCTTGGCTATATCCTGATTGGGCTGGATGGTGAGGCAGATGGGACAGTTGATGCTGCCATAGCAGAAGCTGGCGACCGGCCCATTGGTTTGGTGCTGGGGGCCGAAGGTCCGGGCCTGCGTGAAAAGACAATGCAGACGTGCAACCAGCTTGCGCGTATTCCATTTTCTGGCAGTTTTGGATCGCTTAACGTTTCGAACGCTGCGGCGGTTTCACTGTACGCTGCCCGCACCAATAAATAGAATTATTACAATCTTCACAAAAAAGTTCGCGGTTGCCATTCGTGCATTTTAACACGAATTCAATGGAGAACATTCAAGCAATGTCTTTGTATTTACTTGGTTTTTTTGTTGCAGTTGCATTGGCTTCCCTTAGGGCAGCAATGGGTGCGTGATAAAGTTCACGCTGATTGCAACAGTTTGACATGAAAAGGCGAGCACACCCTCACAATACGCGCTATATATACCCATATGAGTTTTGAAGGTGTCCTTCGGGGCCTTCATCCACTCACTGTCCCTCGTTCTGACTACGCCCGCCTTGTGCGGGCGTTTTTTTCTGTAGATGCGCCGCATCCGGGGTGGATTTTGCACT
>JBMYPG010000083.1:0-13968 GCA_049600095.1 Pikeienuella sp.
GTGATGGTTGCGCCCGCTTTGCTGAGCACTTGTTCAACGATACGGGCACCGTGTTCGTGCACATCTGTGGCGGCGATGATGATGCGGGGGGACCACGCGGCGAAGGCTTTGGCGTCTTGCGGTTTGATATGGCGGGCGCGGTCGATGGCGATCTCGTCAATTTCCTGCTGCACGGGGGAGGGGAGATCGTTGGTGGCGCCGAATTGAGTCTCTAGCGCCCTGCCGCCGATGCGGCGGATGGCGAGCAGCATTTCGAAGGGGTTTTTGATGTCGATGCCAGCGGCGGCGAGGCCGCTCAGCACGTTGTCGCGGAAGATGCGTCCGCCAGCGCTGATCTTGGCTGCCATTTGGGTGAGAGGTTCGGCGTTGATCATCGCTTCTGCGCCCTGTTGGCGTTCGATGAGGCGACCGGCGAAAAGTTGGGCGTCGATGATCTCGTCTATATCGGGGATGCGTTGGTTTTCGGTCACTGGGGCCGGGTTGATGGCGTGGCCGGAGGGGTAGAGCGTTTGGCCGTGAATATCGGCGCAGAGGTAGGCGCCGAGGGCTGCGTAGTTTTGCGCCGATCCTCCGCGATAGCTGGTTGTATTGGCGTAGATCATGCTGCCGGGGTGGGGGGATGCTTCGGTCAGGGCGATATGAAAGGCGAGGCGTTCGAAGGGGTTGGAGAAATGGTGCCCCCAGCAATGAGCGATGGTTCCGCCGATGAGGTCCTCGACGATGTAGCGCTCAATTAGGGCCGCACCGATGGATGAGGTCATGTCAGCAAATTGAGCCGCAAACCCATCGTCTAGGTTGGAATGAACTGTGACTGTGGCGGGTTGGGCGGCGATGAGAGCGAGGGCGGTTAGCGTGGCTTTGGTCGCCTGTATGTCGTCGTCAAAGCCCGGTAGGCGGAAGGTGAAGTATTGGCCGAGGTTACCGATGTAGGATGACCCGGCGGCCAGTGCGGCCTGTGTGTTTTCAATGGCGGCGGGGAAACCGAGCACGAAGTCGCCAAAGTGAGGCGCGACAGGAGCCTTGGCCGTAAGGGCCGCGAAATCCTGCGGATCATTCAGGATCAGCCCAGTGCCCTTGAGGCTGTTTTTTCGGGCGTCGCGTGGGACGCCCATGCTCCAATCGAGGCAAATGCCGTAGCGTTCTACATTGGTGTTTTCGGCGGCGCATGTTTCGTAAATTTCCGCCCATGCGCGCTGGGTTTTTGCCTGATCGCGGTAGCCGATTTGGGCATGCTGGCTGATGGTTTTATTGGCGATGTGGCGGCGTTTTACTTCGGTTTCTGAAGTGGCGTTATGGTGGGTGAGGTAGGCGCCGGGGGTAAGGTGCCAGTCATGGGCCATCGCCTTGCCCTCATCGGCAAGGTCTTGCCAATCGGGGAGGTTGGGTTCAGGGAATATTTGTTTGCGCGTCAGCATTGGGGCGACGTTAGCTGGCTGAATGGGTTGTGAGAAGATGGAAATTTGGAAACCTGCCTCACGGGCTGGGTTTCGGTATTTTGGAACAAAGATGTTGTGGTGTTGATGCTTTAGGTCGATGGGGTGGTGCTGTTTGGCGGGGTTTGGGTTTGAGTATTTGGGGGCCAAAGATGGTGCGGGCTACGCCAGAAGCAAAAGGCAGATGATGCTGCTGACGATCAGGAGGCAGCCGATGGCTTCGGTTTTGTTGATGGTTTCCTTGAAGAAAAAGATGCTGGAGCCGAAGCTGAAGAGCATTTCGATCTGAGCGACGACTTTCACCAGTGCGGCCTGTTGCAGGGTAAAGGCCGCGAACCAGCCGAAGGTGGCTGTTGCGCCGACAAAGCCGACGGCGAACGCCGGTTTCCATGCCTTTCGCACGCGGTTGATTTCGCTGCGGTCGGCATAGGCCATATAGGCGAGCATCACGATGGTTTGGAAGGTGATGGCGACAAGCAGTGTTGTGGCGGCCTGAACAACGAAGAAATCGGCGGCGACGTTGCGCGCGGCGGTTTGAAAGCCGATGGCGGCGAGGCCGAACAATGTGCCTGCGCCAAGGCCGATCAGGGCGGTTTTGCTGAGGACAGAGGTGATCAGGTTGCGCGGGGTAATTTTGGTTTGGGCCACTGAAATCAGCATGACGCCGGTGACAGCGATGCAGATGGCGATGATGGCGCCGAGGCTGAATTGTGCGCCGAAGAGGACGAAGGCGAAAATGGCGGTCTGCATCGGCTCTGTCCGTGAATAGGCGTTGCCTACGGCGAAGTTGCGGAGTGAGAAGAGGTGGACGAGCAGGAAGGTTGCAGCGATTTGGGCGGAGGCGCCGATGACCATCCAGATCGTGAATTTGACCGAAAGCTGGGGCAGGTCATAGCCGAGGCCCCAGATGAGAATGGACCAGTAGAGCGCCGCGAAAGGCACGCCAAAGCCGAAACGGACAAAAGTGGCGCCGGTCGTACCCATGACGCCCTTGAGGTGCTTTTGCAGGGTGGAGCGCAGGTTTTGCAGAAAGGCCGCTGCGATGGTTATGGGTATCCAGAGTTCCATTGGGGGCCTTGGTGCAGATTGATTGAATGTCTGCTGCTTAGTTCATCTGCCCTAAATACGCCACGCCAAGTTCTGCTGACACTCTTGCAAAATCGGGTGCGAGCGCCTGTGGCTCTGGGGCTTCGATGTGGGTGCCGATCCATGCGAGAAGGGCGAGGCGGCGTAGCATGATGAGGTCTTCGATGGCTGTTTTATCTGCGTGGCTTAGAGGGCGGATGGTTTGGTAGCCTGTTAGCCATGCCGTTTTCAGGGCGGGGATCTGGGGGTGACCCTCCATGAACGAAATGGCGGCGGCGAAATCGTACATGTGCCAGCCGAAGCCACAATCATCGAAGTCGATCAGGCGGGTTTCTGTATCGGTTAGGATCAGGTTGGCGAGACGCATGTCGGCATGGATGAGGCCGTAGCGGTCTGGGCTTTGGCCATATGCCGTTAAGCGGGCAACAACTGTCGTCTCTACCTGTTCCAGAACTTCGCGTTCTGTCGGGCCTACGTTCGGGGCCTGTCGCCAGTCGCCCCAGTTGGCTTTGGGGCCGAATACGGTGTTTAGATCCCATGTGAGGCGTTCAAAACCCTGCGGGCGGGGCCATGCGATTGAGTGGAGGTGGGTTTTTGCGGCGATGGCGCCCAGCTCGGTGAAGGGCGCAATCAGGTCGTCATCTTCGTTGGGTTGGGCGCCTTCGATAAAGGCGAACATAACCATGCGGCGGGCTTCGCCGCCATATCCCACTGTTTGGATCGGTTGGTTGTCAACGCCGTTAATGACTGCCGGGGTTTCGACGCCGCCGGTTTGGCGGAGGGCGGTTGACCATTCCAGTTCGGATTTGATCGCGTTGGTGGAATTATAGTTGTGCCGGTGGACGCGGAGGATGGAGCGCCAGTTTGGTGCCTCAACCAGATAGGTGATGTTTTCGGAGACGTTGATCAGACGCAACGAAGCGCCCGGTGGCAGGTTCCACCGGGATAGTGCGTCAGAGGCAAGCCGCAGGGTGCGGCGTAGCTCCTCCTCCACCGTTAGGAGTTAGTTTCGCGGATTTTTTCGGCGGCAGCTTTGTTATAGCCCACGCCCTTGTCATCAAAAGCCTGATCCAGCTCGCCCGAAATCACCATTTCTGTGATGATGTCACAGCCGCCGATAAATTCGCCCTTGATGTAGAGCTGTGGGATGGTTGGCCAGTCAGAGAATTCTTTGATGCCGCTGCGGATGCTTTCATCTGCGAGCACGTTCACGTCTTTGAACTCTACGTCCATATAGTTCAGGACGCCGGCGATGCGGCTGGAAAAACCGCATTGTGGCATGGTGGCTGTGCCCTTCATGAACAGAACCACGTCGTTGGCGTCGATGTCAGCTTTGATCGCGTCATGTGCTGGATTGGTCATTTTCGGGTGTCCTTACTCGGGAGCTTTGGTGGTGAGGGCGAGGGCGTGCAATTCGCCGCCCATCTTGCCCTTTAGTGCGGCGTAAACCATCTGATGCTGCTGCACCCGGTTTTTGCCCCGGAATTCTTCGGCAATCACTGTGGCCGCGTAATGATCGCCATCACCGGCCAAATCTTGAATCTCAATCATTGCAGATGGAAAGGCATCTTTGATCAGCGTTTCAATCTCGGTCGCTTGCATGGCCATGGTGCGCGCATCCTTTGGCAGTGGGTGATCGTTAGTTCCACATAGAGTGGTACAGCTTAATGTGCAAGCATGCCGATTATGCAATAAAGTTTAGTTAGATTGGCTGCTATTTGCGTTAATTTGGACGCAGCCAAGCCGATCATTTTTGGGGCAAGAAAGGTTCAATTGAGAGAAGATAAATGTAGCTAAAAAGTGATCACTGATCCCTTTATTGCTTTTTATGCGATCAATAATACCTGCCTGTTTTTCACTGTCGTTGATCGACATAAAAACAGGAATATCAAGGTGTTGAAGAATTTTATTGTTAAGTTTGTAAAAATTTTCATCAAATTCATACTCTCGATTCTTACCTGTAAAGTCATTGCGAATGCCGACCTCAACTGATTTGACCTTTTCACCAAATTTTGCGTTACCTGCAGTAGATTGGCAGTCAACAACTTTTTCTACAAAAAACGGGGTTTGTTTTGAACTCTTACCATTATTTTCGTCATATTCGAAGATTAGGCCCCACTGCCTCAACGTTGTTCCCTCGCTTGTCGTTGTCTTGATCGCGAGCGTTTCTGCCTCCTCTGTTTGGGTCTCGCCAGAACCGCCGATTGTGACTGAAGTAGATAACCATCCCCAGAAACTGAAACCTGCTGTACCCTCAGCTTCAATATAAGCTTTTTGTATATCACTCTTGATAAGTGTTGTGCTTTGAGTGGAGCCACAGGGCTGGTGAACTTGACCGATGAAGCGAATTTCACGCCGTGGATGGCTCCTGTCTAACCGAAATAGGATCCCCTTATCTTCGTAAATTTCTAGATCAGTGTCGAACAATGGGAATGAAAACCTCGGCTCAATTTTTAAGGCAGCCGCAGTTTCAGGTGTTACGCGAGCCTCGACCCGATAAAAATTTTGCCCTCCACTAACGTCGGCCATTCCGTCTAGGTCTTCATCGACTCTTGAGAGGTCAAAAACATAGCCTTCTCCAATTGGTGATGAGCCTCTATTGCAGTTTCCTGTTAACACAAATGGGGAGGTTTCTCCGGGGCAAAATACATTTCTTGTTAGGTGAAACGATGAGTGTTCAGGTTGAGTAATGTTTTCAATTAAGTTCTTTCCCTCCTCGGTCTTTACGAGGAAGCGAACAGGAAGACCAAAATATGTTATCGCGTCACGGTGCGCCGGTCGATTAGGAATTCTGGTCACATTATAGAGTAGCGTTCCGCGATGCAGCCAAATATGGCGAACATCGCGACTAGAGCTGATTGGGCTGAGGTCACGAATCTCAACCCACTGACCTTCATTGAACAACTTTACGATTGGTGCTCCGGGCCGGTCTGCAAATGCTGCAGAACAGCACATTAGTCCGACGTAGAAAGCTAGCAGTCTTAATCGCATGTTACCCTCCTTGGTAAAATTCATTCAATGTTATGGATGTAAGTGTATCTGAAAAATCAGCTCACGGGTAAAAAATCGAACTCAATGACGCCTATGCGTGTTTTTGGACCCCATCCCATGATGTTTCTTTTTCTACGTTCAGGACCTTAGCTTGGAAGATAGCATTGGTTACTTCAAGCGGCGGGTCGTGGGAATGGTGTCAAGTTAACTTTTCCTATGCGTAAAGCAATTGACCGTTGGTGATTTTTCAACCTTGTGTTTTGGTGTGAATCATAAGCCGAGACAAAATGGCCTGGCGAAAAGTCGGGTTACGGCATGGGAGGAAAGTTTGGATATTCTGCAGCTCCTGATTGGCGGAGTGGCGAACGGCTGTATTTATGGCCTTGTCGCGCTTGGGTTTGTGCTGATCTATAAAGCGACCGAGGCTGTCAATTTCGCCCAGGGCGATATGATGATGCTGGGCGCTTTCATGACATTGACGTTTGTGAACGAGGACTGGTGGGGTTTGCCGTTTTTGGCAGGCGTTGCGCTGGCCGTCGTGGCGATGTCGTTGATGAGTTATTTGCTGGAAGTGCTGGTCATCAGAAAGCTGTTTGGCCAGCCGCAATTTGCTGTTGTGATCCTGACCATTGCTCTTGGCTTTGTCATCCGGTTCTTTGCCGGTGTTATCTGGGGGCATGAACCGCAGTCGCTGGAGACGCCGTTTGCGGGCAAATCCTTTGACATTGGTGGGGTGATCCTTGGGTATGATGAGGCGATTGTCATCGCCTCCACCGCTGTTCTGACCTTTGTTTTATATGTGTTTTTCGGGCGCACCCGGTTGGGTGTTGCGATGCAGGCGTCGAGCCAGAACCAGTTGGCGGCCTATTACATGGGCATTCCGGTTAAATGGATTTCGTCGATGATCTGGGCTGTTGCTGGTGTCACCGCGACGGTTGCCGGGATTTTGTTTGCCGCGAAAGGGTCGATTGACCCCGGTTCAGGTCTGTTGGGCATCAAAGCCTTTGCTGCTGCGGTTATTGGCGGATTTGGTTCGCTGCCGGGTGCGTTGGCTGGTGGGTTGATCATTGGGATTGTTGAACCTTTGGGGCAGTATTATGCGCCGCCGGGTTACAGCCAGATCATGCCCTATGCGATTATGCTGGTGGTGTTGATCGTGCGGCCGAACGGTCTGTTTGCCCAAATCCAGCAGAAAAAGGTCTGATCGGATGCGGATACATTTCAAAACAGACTATGAGCAAGACATTCGCCTGTTCGATGACCGACGCGAAGCGATCCAGTATCTGTTGCTGATCGTAGGGGCGTTGAGTGCGCCGTTCTGGTTGGGCGAATACTATCTGGGTGAGATTACCTATGTGCTGATCTATGTGTTGGCTGGGCTGGGGTTGATGATCCTTGCCGGTCACACAGGGCAGCCGAGCCTTGGCCATGGGGCGTTCTTGGCCTGTGGTGCTTATATGGAGGTGATCTTGCTGGAGGCAGGATTGCCGTTTTTGGTGGCATTTCCGCTGGCCGGTCTGTTCGCCGGGGTTGTGGGGGCGGTTGTTGCCATTCCGGCGTTAAAGATGAGCGGAATTTACCTGGCCATTGCGACGCTGGCATTCGGCATTATGGCCGAGGATGTGATTATCCTGCTGGAACATTGGACCGGCGGTGTTGAGGGGGTCTTTACCCCGGCAATCAGCATTGCAGGGTTTGAGATTGACCGTTGGGGCACGCCAGATCGCTTTTATTGGCTGTGCCTGATTGTCGTGATCCTTGTGACTCTGGTGTACAAAAACATCCTGCGATCACCCACGGGGCGGGCGTTTACGGCCATTCGTGATAGCGAGGTTTCTGCGCGGGCGATGGGCGTGAATGTTGCTGCCTATAAAACACTGGCATTCGGTGTGTCTTGCGCCTTTACCGGGCTGGCCGGGGCGTTGTTGGCGCATTTCCTTCAGGTGTTTAACTATGAAGCTTTCCTGATCCTCATTTCTATCCAGCTATTGCTGATGGTGACTGTTGGCGGGCTGGGGTCGATCCATGGTGCATTCTATGGTGCGATTGTTATTGGCCTGTTGCCGGTGGCCATTGCGATCATGAAAGAGGAGGTTACCGACCTGTTCGGGTTGGGTAATTTTACTGTGCCGGGGCTGGAAACGGGGATTTTCGCCGTGATCCTGATCGGCTTTATCATCATTGAACCGTTGGGAATTTACGGGCGATGGACCAAAATGCGAATATGGCTGGAGCTGTTCCCGATGGCGCGTAAGGACATGTTCCGCCGCCAGAAATCCTATCTGAAAACTGAGCGAATGAAGTAGGGGGCGCATGAAATGAGCCTGTTATCAGTCAAAGACCTATCCATTTCATTCGGTGGCGTTAAGGCGGTGGATAACGTCAGTTTCGACGTTGAACCGGGTGAAGTGTTTACCATTGTGGGGCCGAACGGAGCCGGGAAATCGACGATTTTCAATCTAATCAGCCGGTTTTATCAGCCGACGGGTGGGTCTATCCATTTCGATGGCAAAGACATCACCAATATGCGGCCTGACCAGATTGCACCGATGGGAATTGCGCGGACGTTCCAGAACATTGAGTTGTTTGAGCATTCAACGGTGCTGCACAACCTGTTGGTGGGGCGGCATTCACAACGGCGGACCAATTGGATTGAAGATGCGCTGTTTCTGCCGCGTGCGCGGCGGGCGGAGCATGAGCATCGGCGTCAAGCAGAGGAAGTGATCGAATTCCTAGACCTGCACCCTTATCGCGACAAGATGATTGCGGGCCTGCCCTATGGGGTGCGCAAGGTGGTTGAGATTGCGCGCGGGTTAGCCTCTGGCCCTAAATTGTTGCTGTTGGATGAACCTGCGTCTGGGTTGTCAGTCGAAGAAACGCAGGATGTGGCGTTTTGGATTGAGGATATGCAGAAGGACATGGGGCTGACCATTTTGATGGTTGAGCATGACATGAGCCTTGTGACCCAGGTATCCGACCGTGTGTTGGCGATTGCTGATGGACGGCCTTTGGCCATGGGGACATCCGAAGAAGTGCAGAGCCACCCTGATGTTATTGCAGCCTATCTGGGTGTGGAGGAAGTGGCATGAGTGGTTCCTCTAACGTTTTAGAAATCAATAACCTTGAGACATTCTATGGCCCGATCATGGCCATTCGGGGTGTTAGTCTGGAAGTGCCCAAGGGCAAGATTGTTACCATTTTGGGCGCCAATGGAGCGGGTAAAACCACGCTGTTGAAAACAGTCTCTGGCGTTATGGACCCTGAAAAAGGGCAGGTGGTGTTGGATGGCGCGGAAATTCAGGGACGTGACCCTGACCACATTGTGCGCGCTGGCGTGGCCCATGTACCTGAGGGGCGAGAGGTTTTTCCGTTTCTGACGGTAGCTGAAAACCTTGTTATGGGGGCCTATACCCGTAAGGACCGCGAGAATATTCCGGCAGATATGGAAATGGTGTTTGAATATTTCCCTATTCTAAAGGACCGGCGAGATCAGCAAGCGGGCACCATGTCCGGGGGGCAGCAGCAGATGTTGGCCATTGGTCGTGGGTTGATGACGAAGCCGAAGGTGATGTTGCTGGATGAGCCGTCGCTGGGTCTGTCGCCCCTGCTGGTGCAAGAGATTTTCGCCATCATCAAACGCCTGAATGAAGAGCAGGGCGTGACCATGATGTTGGTCGAACAGAACGCGAATGTGGCGCTGAAAGCGGCCCATTATGGCTATGTCCTTGAAATTGGCCGTATCGTTATGGCCGGTGAAGCGCAAAAATTGCTGGCTTCTGAAGACATTCAGGAGTTTTATTTGGGTGTGCAGGGCGAAACACAGCGCAGTCAGAAACGCTGGAAACGTAAAAAGACGTGGCGGTGATAGCTGGGAAGGGAGATTAGGATGGCTGATGGTGCCTTTTTAGCTGATCTTGAAAACGTAACGCTGGATGGCTGCGGCACGATTGCTGAGTTGTTCGCGGAACGTTGCCGCCGGTTTGGCGATAAGATTGCCCATCGTGACAAGGATTTTGGCATTTGGACTGCCTATACTTGGAACGATTATTATGAGAATGCCAAGCTGATCGGTCAGGGTTTGATGGAGCTGGGCGTTGGGCGCGGCGATGCTGTTTCAATCCTATCCGAAGACCGGCGCGAATGGTTGTATTATGACATGGCTGTGCAGGGCATTGGTGCCATTGCCAGCGGTGTTTACACCACCGATAGCGCCAAACAGCTTGCCTATCTGGTCAACGACAGCGGCAGTAAGGTGCTGTTTGTTGAGAATGATGAGCATCTGGATAAATGGCTTGAGGTGCGGGATGAAATGCCGGGCCTGGAGCAGGTTGTGGTGTTTGACCGCGATGGACTGCGCGATTTCCATGATGAAAAGGTCATTTTTCTGGATGATCTGTTGGAAATGGGCCGAGCTGCGGAAAAAACCCATGCGGGGCGGTTTGAGACGGAGTTAGAAAAAGCGCAGCCTGATGATGTGGTGACGCTGATCTATACCTCTGGCACCACTGGTGCGCCCAAGGGGGCGATGATCACCCACCGGAACGTCATGTTCCAACTGGTGGCGGGGATGGAGCTGTTGGAAGCTTATCCTGATGATGAGCAGCTATGCTTTTTGCCGTTGTGCCATATCTATGAACGTTTGGTTTCCGTCTACATTCAGCTAGGCGTTGGGTCGACCGTCAATTTTGCTGAAAGCGTCGAGACGGTTTTTGAGAACCTGCAAGAGGTTAGCCCGCATACATTCTCTAGCGTGCCACGCGTGTGGGAAAAGATTTATTCGCGGGTACAAATTCTGCGATCTGAAGCGACTTCGGTAGGGCGATGGTCGTTGGATCAAGCCGTGGCTGCTGGTGTTGCCAAGGTGACTTTCGAGGAAAAGGGGGAGGCGGTGCCATCCGGCGTTATGACGCGTTATCGGGTCTGGGACATGTTGGTGCTGCGTAACCTGCGCCGGATGTTGGGCATGGACCGGATGCGGCGTGCGGGTTCTGGCGCGGCGCCGGTTTCGCCCGAATTGCTGCGTTGGTTTGCGGCCATTGGGGTGCCGTTGCTGGAAGGATATGGTGCGACCGAAACGTCTGGTGTGGCGACGGTGAATACCAGCGAAGACAATGTGATAGGGTCGGTTGGAAAACCGATGCCATCCACCGAGGTTGTGATTTCGCCCGAAGGGGAAATTCTGGTGCGGGGTGGCAATGTCTTTAAGGGCTATTGGAATATGCCCGAAAAGACGGCGGAGACCATCGTTGAAGGCGGGTGGCTGCGTACCGGGGATGTCGGCCGTATCGGTAATGATGGGGCGCTGACCATCACCGGCCGGATCAAGGACATCATCATCACGGCGGGTGGTAAGAACATTACCCCGGCAGAGATTGAAAGCCGGTTGAAGTTTTCCCCCTATATCTCTGACGCTGTGATCATTGGCGATCAACGCAAATACCTGACTTGCCTGATCATGATTGATCAGGAAAATGTTGAGAAATTTGCGCAGGATAACGCTGTTCCATTCTCTGATTTCGCATCGTTATGTGCGGCGGAAGCTGTTGTCGGGTTGATTGAGAAAGAGATCAATGCGGTGAACAAGGATTTCGCCCGGGTGGAGCAGATAAAGAATTTCCGCTTGATTGATATTCTGCTGACAGCAGAGGATGATGAGCTAACACCAACGATGAAGCTGAAACGGAGCTTTGTAGAGACCAAGCATAAACCGCTGATCGACAGCATGTATGGGGCCTAAGCCCCGACGATCAAAATATAACAGGGAGAATAACATGAAGAAACTTCTTACATCTGTAGCCGCGCTGGCCATGCTGGCCGCGCCTGCCTGGGGTGGATCGCATTCATCGCAGGGTGTTTCAGACACGGAAATCGTTCTGGGCAGCCATAACGACCTGTCAGGCCCATTTGCTGCATTTGGTGCACCGGCAATGCAGGCTGCGCAGATCTATTTTGACGAAGTAAACGCCAACGGCGGCGTGCATGGTCGTCAGATCAAGCTGATCGTTGAGGACCATGGTTATCAGGTTCCCAAAGCCGTTCAGGCAGCGAACAAGCTGATCAACCGCGACAAAATCTTTGCCATGTTTATGGCACTTGGTACGCCGCATAACCTGGCTGTGATGCGTATTCAGGAAGCTAAGGGCATTCCTAACTTTAACCCGCTGTCAGCTGCACGGCAGATGTTGGAAGAGCCTATCGACATCAAATATGCAGGCTTTTCATCCTATTATGACGGCATCCGTGCTGGCGTAGGCTTTATGGCTGACAACGAAGGTTCCAGCGTTGTTTGCTCCATGTATATCCCATCGGATTTCGGTAAGGAAATTCAACAGGGTGCGTTTGACGAAGCCGAAGCGCGCGGCCTGAAATTTGGTGGTGAGACCACGCATAAGCCAGATGAAACAGACTACGTTGGTGCGTTGACCAAACTGAAAGGCGAAGGTTGCGACCTGATTACCTTGGCACTGTCGGTTCGTGGTGTGATCACTACTGTTGCGACGGCTAAGAAAATCGGCTGGACCGACGTGAAATTCCTTGGTTCATCTGCTGCATTCCACACCGCTGTAGCCAAGGTGCCGGGTGGCGTGACCGAAGGTTTCTATGCCGCTGCTGGCTGGTCTGACCTTGAGGCACGCGCTGGCAACCCATCAGTTGGTGCGTTCATCAATGCCTATTCACAGGCAACTGGTGAGAAGTTCCCTGGCACCGGCGCGTTGCTGGGATATTCAGGCGCGCTGACCATTGTTAAGGCGTTGGAGGCCGCTGGCCCTGACCTGAACCACGCTTCGTTCCGTGCAGCGATGGAAGGGTTGAAGTTTGAGGATGAAATCATGGGCGCAAGCATTGATTTCGGCCCTGATCACCTCGGCTCTGGCGATATCTTCATCTCAAAAATCGAAGGCGGAAGCTGGAACGTTGTTGGTGAAGTTAAAGAATAAGCAACTTTCGGCTTAGGCCGGGAGGTTCGCTGAATTGGAGCGCCCCTGCGATTGCGGGGGCGTTTTTTGTTTGGGTGGTGTTTCAGCCTGAAGGCTGAGTGTTTCGACCTCCGGTCGAGCATATTTGGGAACGGAGATGGGGGAGGACGCCGACCATCCCCTGATGCTTGTCATCCCCGACTTGATCGGGGACTTTAAAGTCGTCAAACGTTACTGTTTGGTTAGTGCATTGTATCGCCAAAGGCCCGAGAGCGCCGCAGGTTTCTGCAATTCACGTTTAAGACGGAACGCAGTAACCGTTAGGTGCTTGGGGCGGAGTTGACGCCCTCATTCGAGGGGGCCCGGCTCAAGGCCGGGATGACAGGCGTTTACACTAGTTTTCGTACCTCTGCCGCCACGATTTTGCCCATGGCGTTTCTTGGTAGGGCTTCTGCAAACACGACGTCTCGTGGGTGTTTGTAGCGGGCTAGGGTGCCTTGGAAGGCGTTTAGGATGTCTTCTCGGGTGGTGTTCCCAACCACTACGGCCACTGGCATTTCGCCCCATTTTGGGTCCGGGCGGCCTACGACGGCGGCTTCGGTCACGTTGGGGAGGGCGTTTAGGATGCGCTCCAGTTCTGCTGGATAGATGTTTTCGCCGCCTGAGATGATGACGTGTTTTATCCTGTCGGTGAACCAATAGAGGCCGTTCTCATCCAGCGTGGCGACATCGCCGCTGTGGAACCAGCCGTCGGTGATGGCGCGTGCGGTTTCCGCCGGGTTGTTCCAGTACTCGGTGAGGATGTTATCGCCTTTGATCCAGATCTCACCGGGCTCGCCTATTGGGGCTTCGGTGCCGTCTGGTTGGACGAGGCGGGCTTGGCAGGCGATGCCTACGCGGCCTAGGGAGCCTGCGGTGGCTTCGGCCTCCTCCAGTGTTTGATAGATGGCGTAGGGGCTGGTTTCGGTTGCGCCGTAAATTTGGATCATCGGCACGCCACGATCATGTGCGGCGTTGATCAGGGCGCGGGGCACATCTGTGGAGCCGATGGACATACCGCGTAGGCGGGAGAAATCGGCGGTGGCCCAGCCGGGGCGGGACATGATCGCCTTCATCACTGTTGGGACCATGATGGCGAGGGTTGTGCCGGTTAGTGCTGTCAGGGCGGCGTCTGGGTCGAACCGTTCGTGGATCGTGACCGTCGCGCCAATGCTGAAAGCGGGGGTTGGCAGGATGTTGAGGCCGCCGACATGGAACATGGGCAAGACGTTCAGCACGTTGTCCTCGGTCGTCAGATCGTGGGCGTGAATGGCCATTTTGGCGTTCGCGATCAGTGCCTTTTGCGCCAGAACGGCGCCCTTTGGTGTGCCGGTGGAGCCTGATGTGTAGACAATGAGCAGCGCGTCGGCGGTGGTGGCACCGGTTGGCCCGTGATCGGGGGCGTCGGTTAGGAGGGCGCTGTGGTGGAGCGCGGTGATCCTGTTCAGCGCCTTTGCCGCTTCGGCGAAGTGGTCGTCATAAATGCAAAGCGTGGGAGCGCA
>JBMYPG010000084.1:0-13937 GCA_049600095.1 Pikeienuella sp.
GTTACCTTGCCAAAAATATCGTTGCTGCTGGTTTGGCACAGAAATGTACATTGCAACTTTCTTACGCAATCGGCGTTTCAAAACCGCTTTCGATCTACGTTGATACGGCTGGCACCGGTCAGGTTGACGAAGCCGCGATTGAAAAAGCAGTGGCAGAGCTGATTGATCTGACACCACGCGGCATTCGTACCCATCTGCAGATGAACCGCCCAATCTATGAGCGCACAGCGGCTTACGGCCACTTTGGCCGCGCACCAGAGGCTGACGGCGGGTTCTCTTGGGAAAAAACGGATCTGATCGAAGCGCTAAAAGCAGCGGTCTAAATACTAACAAACACGACTTGCGACGCCCGGGCTAAACAGTTCCGGGCGTTTCTGTATGTGAGGGTGAGATGAACGATACCATCCCAGATCGTAAAGACGGTGCCCCATGGCGTAATTTTTATGGTCGCCGCCACGGCAAAACCTTACGCGCCAGTCAGGTGAAACTGCTTGAAGAGCGTTTGCCCGAACTAGCGCCCAAGGGTGTGGCGTGGGATGAGAATCCTGAACGTTCGACGATAGACTTTACCGCAATGGTTCCGGGCGCTCGCGCGGCTTGGTTGGAAATTGGCTTTGGCGGTGGTGAGCACTTGATCGCGATGGGCAAAGCAAACCCAGATATATCGTTGACGGGTTGCGAACCGTTCATCAATGGCGTCGCAATGTGCCTGACGGCGCATGAAAAGGCCGAAGTCTCTAACATTCGAATTCATGCTGGTGATGCGAGAGAGATTTTTGATGTTGCAAAGGATGGCGCCTTTGAACGCATCTTTATCAACTATCCCGACCCATGGCCTAAAACACGTCATCATAAACGCCGGTTTGTGAATCCAGATAACCTGGTCCATTTGGCACGCATCACAGCACCGGGTGGCCGGTTGCATATCTCAACAGATATTCCAGACTATGTGCGTTCTTCATTGGAGGGACTCGCAAATCGCCCGGAATTCGAATGGATTGCCGAAACACCAACCGACTGGCGTACGCCATGGGCTGATTGGCCGAGCACACGCTATGAGCAAAAGGCGCTCCGCGAAGGTCGCACACCACACTACCTGACGTTTATTCGCAAAAGTTGAGGGTTTTCTTCCCAACAAACTGCTGCCTATAGTATCGCATGGCTGCTTTTACGAAATCTGAACAGGCATTTATCCTAAACTGGGGCGATGCAGTCGCCGGCTGGGGCTTTGGCCGTTCGGTTGGCCGTATTCATGCAGCACTATTGTTGAATGAAGAGCCAATCTCTGCCGATGAAATATGTGACCTGCTCGGCGTGGCACGCTCAAACGTTTCAATGTCGCTTAAAGAGCTGATCGCCGCTGGGCTGGTGGTCAAAACAGCACCAGCATTCGGTCAGCGCAAAGAAACCTTTAGTACACTGATGAATGCAGGGGATACAGCGCACGCCATTGCAAATCACATTCAGGCACGTAGTCTTGCGCCAATGATCAATGCTCTGGCAGAGGTGGATGCCGAAAGCCAGGCGGGAAAACGTCTATCTGACCTACAGGCAATTGAACTGACTGTTAGTAGCGTGCCTAGTCTGGCAGACGGAAGCCGTGATAAACCAAAGAAGAAAAAGAAGAAGAAGGGCAAAGGTTAATCCTGCCCCTCGTTCTTTTCTATTCGCCAGCCAACGCCAAAGCCTCTGCATTAACGCCATAAGCATCGCGTACGATTGCAGCCAACTGTTCTGCAAGCTGTCGCTTAGGGCCCTCGCCCATATACATATTGATGCGAATATCGGGCAGCTTGGGCAGGAAGTTGCAGCTATCAATCTTCTCAAACACTGGCGGGATAGCGGATTCAATAAAGGCGTGCACTGCCAAATCGGCTGAAACCGTAGCCTCGATTGTGCGAGAGGTGTCCGATTCCACGCCCATCTCCCATGGCAGGCCAACCCGGTCCAACGCGGCCTGCACTGGTCCACGGAACAGGCAGTTGCGTTCAAATGCCAGCCGCAAAGGGCGTGCCTTATAAGCACTGCCGCCGGGGGCCCCGACCCAGATCAACCGGCTTTTCTCTAACGTCTCACCACCAGCATCGACCTCGGCCTCAGTGGTGAGAATTAGGTCAGCCTCACCGCGCGCCAGTTCGTCTCGTAATTTGCTCGTATATGAAGAAACCAACGTCACCTTCACGCGCGGAAAAACTCGGGCAAAACGTTGCAGGATTTGAGGTGTGTGCGGGTAAACGATATCATGAGGTACCCCAAAAATCAGCTCGCCCTCATAGTCCTCATGCGTCATGCGCGACCATGCCTCATCATTCAGTGCCACCATACGACGGGCATAGCTTAATAGCTGCTCGCCCTGAGACGTAAGGGCGATGCCTCTACCCGCACGGTCAAACAACGGCTGCCCCAACATGTCCTCCAACCGCTTTAGCTGCATGGATACAGCCGATTGTGTCAGGTTCAGCCGCGCCGCCGCCGCTGTGACTTTGCCGATCTCAGCGACGGCAGTGAAGCTGCGTAGCGCCGTGATGTCTAAATTCCGGGGCATATCAATCTCCGTTATGAGTTAGATGACATCAATTCATTTTCATAATGAAACACGAGTCGCTATATCAATCAAGTCCAGTGATGAAACGGGACTGATAAATCTCAAAGCCTGATGGAGGGCACCATGGCATACATTACCGAAACAAACATCTTCGCTCCCTCTTTCCCTAAGTTCGCAGCGCTGAAAACATTGCAGAATTGGGTTTCAATCCATGTTTCTGCGATGCGTGAGCGCCGGGCTTTGGCCGGGCTAACCACCGCACAATTGGAAGATATTGGCGTATCAGCCAAACAGGCAAATTCGGAATCGAAGCGCCCGTTCTGGTCCTTGTCAAACGCTCGCTAAGACAGCAGCAAGACAGCGGCCAAACTTCTAACCGCGTGTCTAAAATCACATTAGTTCACATCTCCCTGTCTGAGAAGCGTCGCCAGAATTCCATCTGGCGGCGTCTTTTTTGATTCGACCAGAGGGAGAAAAAAATCGATCAAACCGGCCTTTTTATCTTGCAAAAGGTAAAATTTGCCCGAATCTGGGCCGTTTTTTCGCAGTGCAACATGATCCGGTGCCGTAAGTCGTCGCGGAAAGAGGTGAAATGCACGTTCTGACCCCCGTTTCCCTAACCCAAGCTTGACCCCAGAACGGGGTGGTTTCAACATAGGCACATGTGAGTTTTCTCATTTACAATCAATGGGGGCGACGGGTAGCCCCTATATACAAGACCGCATTGCGGCATGACGGGGTGAAGATCGTGAAATACGCTATCAAATTGGCGGCTTTCTTGGGCTTTTGGGCCATCGCGACGACTGGGGCGTCAGCGGGTGAGGCGGACTTGGGCGATACGCTCGGTGCGCAAACTTGCGGGGCATCGACTTGTCACGCGGCTGATGAGCCTTGGCCAAACTCAGCAGTTAGCCAAGTTGAGCATAAAGTTTGGACTGAACGCGACCCTCATTCCAAGTCGTACAAGGCTTTGGAAAGCGAGCGCGGTCAGGCGATTGCCCGCCGTGTTGGTTACGGTGATGCGACGACCGCTGACAAATGCCTCGGCTGCCATGCGCATAACGTTCCCGAAGAAACCCGTGAGGGTACTTTCGACATTTCAGAAGGCGTGACCTGCGAGGCTTGCCATGGCCCGGCATCGCGCTGGTTAGGCGTTCACAGCGCCGGATTGTATTACTACGGACGCAATGTCGAAGCCGGCATGTATCCAACGACTGACCCATCAGCACGCGCTGACCTATGCCTAGGTTGCCATGTTGGTGAAGGTGATCGTTTCGTGACGCACCGGATGATGGCTGCTGGCCACCCGCCGCTTCCGTTTGAGTTGGGTTTTTATAGCTGGTTTACAAAATCGAACCCTGAGGCGCGCTCTGGATATGCGCATTTCACGGTTGATGATGATTACCTACAGCGTAAGCCATGGCCATTTGGTGTGAAGGTTTGGGCAATTGGTCAGGTGGCGCAGGCTCGTCACGTACTGGCACTTGTTACGGACCCAAAGAACGGCCCCAAAGGCCTGTTCCCAGAAATGGCTTTGTTTGACTGCCGTTCATGCCATCGTCGCCGTGACGGTGGTGGTGTCGCGGGGCCAACCCTGCCGCGGATCAAGAATGCTAATCTAATCTTTGCTGAGTTTGCAGCCGAATTGGTTGACCCGGCATTGGCGAAGAAACTGCGCCGCAATATCGGTTCATTGCGCGCGTCGTCAGAAGGTTCATGGGGTGGCGTTATCAGCGCGTCACGCCGGTTGAAAAAGACCTTGGTTGAAGTCGAGGCCAAGCTTAAAAAACATAAATTCTCCATCGACGACAATAAGAAGACTCTGGTCCGGATCGCTCGCGCCTACCGTAAAGGTCGGCTGAGCGGGTATGAGTCCGCCGAGCAGGCGGTTCTGGCCACAGGGTCACTAGTGGATGAGCTCCAAAGACTGGACATCCTGTCTGCATCAGAATCGGCAGAAGCCGGCGACGCAATGACAGTCGGTCTCGGAGCCTTCAAAAGTAATACCAACTATTCACGTAGAGATGTACGCGCGTCCTTGAACGAGATCGCGCGGATCGTCGCAAACTAGAGGACCACCGCTATGAGACACTTGATTAAATCAGTTTCGGCGATGATCGCCGCGACACTATTATTCGGGGCGCAGTCCGCATGGGCTGCGTCTGATGATACGCAAGAGGAATCTTATGCGATTGCACAGCAGAATGAGCTGCGCACGCCATCTGACCCTCACGCAACGGCGTTCAAAGAATCGGAATTCCCTTCCGCTGTTCAATGTGCCGAATGTCATCAGAAAATCTTTTGGGAGTGGGCTTCTTCGAACCATGCTTATGCTTCGATCAGCCCGATGTTCCATAAGTTTGAACAACGCATCAACGATCTTGCCTCTGGCACGATCAACACCTTCTGTGTCCGCTGCCATCAGCAGATCGGTACGCAGAAAGGTGAACCGCGCGAGCAACCATTGTGGGAACGGTCACAGATCGCCCGCGAAGGTATTTCGTGTGTAACCTGTCACCGCGTCAAACAGCAGTTTGGTAAGGTGAACGGTGAACGTCACGTTACGCCCGGCACAATCTATGAGCCAATGATGGGCGCAAACAATGGCGCTGGCCTGGCAACAGTGTTGGAGGACCCCGACAAATACGGTGTCTCTACGGCATTGGACGAAGACGGGAGCCCGATCCATCTGGCAGCAGTTGAATTTAGCCAGTTGTCCAAGTCGGAATTCTGCGTTTCTTGCCATCAGGTTGCTGTGCACCCTGGCATCAAATTGGAAGTTGTGTGGGAACAGTATCGTGCATCCCCAGCGGCTGAACTTGGCATCACTTGCCAGGATTGCCACATGGGTAAAGTGCAGGGTCGCCCAGACGGTTATGACACATGGCCGATTGCCATCGTAAACGGACGCCCAGTTGGCGACCCGGATCGTAAGCACTCGAACCACGCGTTTTATGGTCCAGGCTATCCAATCGCTCACCCAGGTCTGTTCCCGTTCAACCCACGTTCGTTGAAATGGTCTATCACAGATTGGCTGCGCTTTGACTGGCGTTCTGGTTGGGGTCGCCCAGATTGGGAAGACGAACTTGCATCAGGCGATGTGTCTGCTGAGTTCCCTGAAATGTGGTCAAGCCGTCAGGAACGCGAAACTGCACGTTATGTAGTTGATCAGAACATCCGCCTTCTTGAGCTGAAGAAAATTGACCGTATCGCGGTTATGGAAAACGGCTCTCGCCTCGATGGCCCATTCTTTGAGAATGGCGCACCAGAGGTTGGTAAGGATATGGACGTTCGTTTCCGCATTGTGAACATCGACGAAGGCCACAACCTTCCATCAGGTTCATTGGGCGCGCAGCCAGAAATTTGGCTGAACGTTGCGGTTATTGATCCGGATGGCCAGACGATTTGGGAATCAGGTTATGTTGATGGCATCGGCGACATGGCTGACCTTCACTCAACCGAAGTTGCCGCTGGCCTTGTCCCGCACGACGATCAGTTGGTGAACCTGCAAACCAAGTTCCTTGTGACCTCGGTTAAAGGCCCGGACCGTGAAATGTATCTGCCTGTCAACTTTGACATCGACCAGATCCCTCACATCCGCCCTTCAGGTGTACCGTCGACTGTGTTGAACCATCCTCCACTTATCCGGATGGAAGGCCGCTCGATCCCACCGTTGGGCTATCGTGATGCCAACTACACCATTGATGGTTCCTTGATCACCAAACCGGGTACCTATCGCATCCAGTCTCGTATGCGCAGCCGCGCAGAGCCGATGTACTTCATGCGCTTCGTCTTCGCGACTGAGGAGATGGAACGCACGATGAACGAGTGGATGATTGATATGCATCCAAGTGCAGTTGAATTTGAGGTAACCCAATGAACTGGCTGAAACGATCGGTCAGCCTACGGGCACTAATGCTGGCGTCGCTTTGTGCGGCGCCAGGGTTAGCCCAGGCAAAGTCCGGCTTTAATTTGGGCGGCGCACTATCTGACGAAGACAAGTCAGCAGCCGCCCTGCCTGCTCCAGCGAAATCTGCGGCATTTCCGCAAGGGCCTGCGCCAACGCGTGAATTTGTCCTGAGTTCGCCTGAATTGGTTGAGATCTTTGGTTTTGCAGCTGAGGTCGGCCACGGTCACGATTCAGAACCTAAACGTGACCCCCTGGTTAAAGAAGTCGATTTTGAGAAGGGCCTTTTTAAAGGCGACCCAACCTATAAATCTGGCTACGATCCAGAGGCGCAGATCGAAATTTACGGCGGTAAAACCGCGGTTGAAACCGTGCAGCCGCTTTTGTCTCTTGGTCGCGAAGAACTCTATGGTACGGGTGAAGTTGGCGAAGGCATCAATCTCTTCGGAGAGAAAAACCTATTTAACAGTCAACTTGTTGTGTTTGGCGATTGGCGTACCGCAGTTGCCTATAACGACAACGGCGCGGGTGACCCGGTAGGGCAGCTTGCAACACGTCTGAACCTGTTCTTTGACCTGAAACTGACGGCGACAGAGCGCATTCTGATGTTCTACACGCCGTTGCAGAATAACGGCAAATTCACGCGTGTTACATTTGACGACAACAATGGTGACGGCATTGATTTCGACTTAGAGGTCGATGATGAGCCAGTAACATTGTTCTTCGAAGGTGACGCTGGTGCGATTATTGCTGGTTTTACCGATGAATTCCAATCATTCGACATGCCGATCGCATTCGGTCGTGTGCCGCTGTTCTTCCAGAACGGTGTTTGGTTCGATGATGCTTTCCTTGGTGGCGCATTTACAATTCCGGCCCAGAACAGCCCGGCCTTGGACATCACCAACTACGACATCACGTTCTTTGCTGGTGGCGCGGAAATTACATCTGATGCTTTCACCAAGCCTGATGGAAATGGTGGCGTAAAGAATGATGACAACGAAGCGGCGATGATTGGTGCAATCGGCTTCTTCGATGTTGCAGAAGGCTATCTGGAGCTTGGCGCTGCTTACCTGCACGATAAAAAGCAGAGCGATGGTGATGAAAGCTATTTGAACCTGACGGCAGCGTTTTCAAAGCGCTATGGTGGCCGGGTTTCCAACGCAACGCGCTTGTTCATGGCCGTCGGTCAGGAAGAAGCAGCCAACACTGCTGATGGTACATTGCTGATCATCGAAAATGCTCTGATCACGCATTTGCCTCTGACGCTTATTCCTTATGCTAACTTCTTCATCGGTAAGGGTTCTCCTCAGCCGGCGGCGAAGGGTGATGGCATTCTGAAAAACGTTGGTTTGGCGTTTGAAACTGATGCTCTGACGGGCTTCCCAACATTGGACGATGATGGTCGCGATACCCTTGGTGGTGCGATTGGCGTTCAGTATCTGTTTGGTCTTGATCAGCAGTTGGTGGTCGAAGCTGCGGCCGTTATTCCTTGGGATAATGAAAACGGGAACATCACTGACAACCAGTTTGCTGCCAGCGTTCGTTATCAGCGTCCACTGACAAATCAGTGGATTTTCCGGGCTGATGCGATCTACGGTCACTTGGTTGATGACGAAGACATCTACGGTGCTCGCGTGGAAATGCGTTATAAGTTCTGATTTCAGAACAAGTTGAAATGTAAAAGGGCGCTCTTCGGAGCGCCCTTTTTCGTTTCATATTACGATTTGGCAATTCAACAAAAACTACTTGGATGGAAAACACCCAGCCACCAGCTTATGGAATGCATCGGCACGATGGCTCATCGCGTGCTTTTGGGCTGGGTCCATTTCACCAAAGCTTTGCGCATGTCCGTCGGGTGTAAAGATCGGATCGAACCCAAAGCCCTGATCACCCGACATCGGCCATGTGATCCGTCCTGAAACCTCACCCCGAAACAACTCATCATGGCCATCCGGCCACGCGAGGCAGAGCGTGCAGACGAAACGTGCAGTCCGGGGTTCCGGCGCGTTCATTTCCTCTAGCTTGCTCCAGACCGTCGTCATCGCCATTTCAAAGTCACGGCCCTGCGGAGTTTCAGCCCAATCGGCTGTATAAACACCGGGGGCACCGCCCAAAGCATCAACTTCGATACCGCTATCATCTGAAAGGGCAGGAAGGTTCGCAGCCTGCGCCGCAGCATGTGCTTTGATCCGGGCATTGCCCGCAAAATTATCCTCAGTTTCCACTGGTTCCGGCAGGCCAAGATCGCCGGCGCTGACCGTCTCAACGCCAAATGAGCTAAGCAGTTCGCCAATCTCTCGCACCTTACCTTTGTTGTGAGAGGCGACAACAAGACGTCCAGCAGCAAGACTACGTGCCACTAGATCGCGGCCTTTTGCGCTGCGATCAACTCGTTGACGCCTTTTCGGGCAAGACCAAGCATTTCGATGAATTCTGCCTCAGAGAATGGTGACCCTTCTGCGCTGCCTTGCAGCTCAACCAAACCACCAGATCCGGTCATTACAAAGTTTGCGTCTGTGCCAGCATCGCTGTCCTCTGGGTAATCAAGGTCGAGAACAGGCATGCCCTGATAAACCCCGCAGGATACAGCAGCGATATGTTCGGTGATGGGGTTCTCAGCAATCTCACCTTTGTCGACCAAAACCTGTGCGGCCAACCGCAAAGCAACCCAACCACCGGTGATCGAAGCACATCGTGTGCCGCCATCGGCCTGAATAACATCACAGTCGATAGTGATCTGACGCTCACCTAACATAACGCGGTCTGCACCGGCGCGCAGGGCGCGGCCGATCAATCGCTGAATTTCCTGTGTGCGCCCGGACTGGCCGTTTTTAGCCTCTCGCCGCATACGGGACCCGGTAGAACGGGGTAGCATGCCGTACTCAGCCGTCACCCAACCAAGGCCTCCACCGCGCAAAAACGGCGGTACTCTTTCCTCAAGCGTTGCAGTGCACAGCACATGGGTATCACCACAGCGGATCATGCAAGACCCTTCCGCATGACGGGTGGCATTGGTCTCAATCGAAATTGAACGCATCTGATCGCGAGAGCGGCCGGAAGGGCGCATAGGCAAACTCCTTTTACATAGGTATCGCTGGGTTTGTAGCGCCCGTTAACCAACAGGTCCAGAACGCGCGTCATTATGTGTTAGCGGTGGCCTTTTAGGCGTCAAAACGCCCGCCGCACAGTTAAGGCGGCGGGCATCGCCCTCAAGATGGCTTTATTCTGGAACTCACATGCGTTCGTGCGCTTTGGCACCACGTAAACTAGGAGTTATTTGTCGTAATATTCGCGGAACCACTCAACGAATTTGGCAATGCCGTCCTGAAAATCGGTCTGAGGACGATATCCCGTCAGTTTTTTCAATGCCTCAGCATTGGCCCAGGTAGCGTAAACATCGCCCGGCTGCATGTCGACATAATTGCGGATCGCTGGCTTACCCACTTCCTTTTCAATTGCATCGACAAAATCCAACAGGCGCACTTTCTCAGAATTGCCAATGTTAACAACGCGCCAAGGAGCGACCGAGGACAAGCTATCCCATTCAGGAATGTCGTCGCTCTTTTCCGGCTTGATGGGGGCTACATCCATCAAAAGACGAATGCCGCGCACCAAGTCATCGACATAAGTGAAATCCCGATACATATCGCCATGGTTATAGATATCTATCGGCCGGTCATCCAAGATTGAGCCTACAAAGTTATAAAGAGCCATATCCGGTCGCCCCCAAGGGCCGTAGACGGTGAAAAAGCGAAACATTGTGGTCGGCAAATCCCAAAGATGGGCATAAGAATGTCCCATTGCTTCATTCGCCTTTTTTGTCGCGGCATAGATCGTAAACTGTTTGTCAGCCTTCTCAGTCTCAACAAACGGCATGACATCATTACCGCCATATACCGAAGAGGTTGAGGCCATCATCAAATGCCGCACTTTTAGCTCGCGTGCGGCCTCCATGATGTTGAATGTGCCAACCACATTGCTGTCGATATAGGACCGTGGGTTTTCAAGGCTGTATCGAACGCCAGCTTGCGCCGCGAGGTGGATGATGACGTCTGGTTTGAAATCGTGAGCAAGATCCATGATCAACTCATGATCTTCCAACATCGCTTCGGTTGTTGTGAAATTTTGGTTTTGCAACAACATCTGATGGCGTCGTTCTTTCAGCCGCACATCATAATAATCTGTCATGCCGTCAAACCCGTGAACGATATAACCTTCTTTTAACAATAGGTTAGCTAGATGAAATCCAATGAAACCCGCCGTACCCGTGATCAGAACCCGTTCCATGACAACCTTTTCGATAAGAGATTATGTGCTGTGTTATTAAACCAATATAGATCAGTTTTGCCGTTCGGCACATCGCAGTTGACCTGTAGGACTTAAATATAGGTGATAAAAGGGCAGCATAAGGCTTTGCCGCAAAAATAGGGGCCAAGCGTAATAGCCGGTCAGGTTTGGGTGAGTCGCCAGCAGTCGATATCTTGGTGACAGAAAACGTGACGGCCACATAGACCTTGCAATCCATCTTTGGCCAAGGCAATCAGGCCCTATCACCTGATGTCTGAGGACCCGCATGCGCCGCCTTTTTCACCTCCCGCTCTCGCCCTTCTGCCGCAAGGTCCGCTTGGTCCTTGGTGAACGTCAGCTAGAAGTGGAACTGGTGGAGGAACGCCCATGGGACCGGCGGATTGATTTCCTCAGGATGAACCCGGCAGGCGCGGTTCCTGTGTATCATGACGAAGATGGCGCAGTCATGTCTGACAGCAATGCCATTTGCGAGTATCTGGAAGAAACCTGCGCTGCGCCTCGCCTCATGCCCTCTGATTCAATTGACCGAGCAGAGGTCCGGCGACTTGTGGGCTGGTTCGACGGCAAGTTCCACAACGAAGTTACGGCTAACCTGGTTTATGAGCGTGTAAACAAGCGCCTGATGAAGGCCGGGTATCCGGACAGCGCCTGCATCAAGGCCGGTGCGCGTAACATTAAATATCATATGGAGTACATCGGTTGGCTGATCGAAACCCGCAAATGGATTGCTGGTGATGATCTCAGCTTGGCCGACTTCGCCGCTGCGGCTCACCTGAGTTGCCTAGATTATTGCGGTGACGTGCCGTGGGAAATCTCTGAACCGGCAAAGGAATGGTACGCGCGGATAAAATCGCGCCCTGCTTTCCGGCCCCTATTGGCTGATCACATCCCCGGCTTTCCACCAAGGTCACATTACGCTGATCTGGACTTCTAAATGAGCGATCTGCGCGCCGACCTGATTGAACAGGCCCGCGCGGTAGGGTTCGCCGACATTGGATTTTGCCGACCTGACACCATGGTTTCAGAAACTGCACCAGCCCTGGCGCATTTTGTGGCCAAGGGTCAGCATGGCGATATGGGCTGGATGGCCGAGCGGATGAACTGGCGCGGCGATCCATCGGCATTATGGCCAGAGGCCCGAACTGTGATCATGTTGGCCGAAAACTATGGCCCATCAGAGGACCCCCTGACTCTATTGAGGCTGCCAGACCGCGCAAACGTTTCGGCCTATGCCAAAAACCGCGATTACCATGACATCGTTAAAAAGCGGCTCAAACGGCTAGGGCGGTGGCTAATTGAGCAAGCTGGCGGTGAGATTAAAGTGTTCGTCGATACAGCCCCGGTTATGGAGAAACCATTGGCAGAGGCCGCTGGTCTCGGCTGGCGAGGCAAACACACCAACTTGGTTAGCCGAGAACTTGGCTCGTGGTTCTTTCTGGGGGCCATTTTCACAACCCATGAATTTGAAGTGGATGAGCGCCACGAAGAAAGATGTGGCGGCTGTCGTCGTTGCCTAGATGTCTGCCCAACCAACGCCTTTCCTGCGCCTTTTCAATTGGATGCAACGCGCTGCATTTCCTATCTGACGATTGAGCACAAAGGGCCAATCCCAAGGGAACTGCGCCCACTAATAGGCAATCATGTTTATGGATGTGATGATTGTCTGGCGGTGTGTCCGTGGAACAAATTTGCCCAGCGGGCAGCAGAGGTTGGATATTGGGCACGGGCAGAGCTGATGCGCCCAAGGTTGGTTGAGTTTGCAGCGCTGGATGATACAAATTTCCGCATGATCTTCGCAGGTTCCCCCATAAAACGAATTGGGCGAGACAGGTTTCTGCGCAATGTTCTTACCGCAATCGGTAACACCGGTGATGAGGCTTTGGCGGCACCTGTCCATCCGCTTTTAACCGACACATCACCGTTGGTCAGAGGCGCAGCAGTTTGGGCCTTGTCCCGATTACTGAACTCTAAAGCCTTAAAGGACTTGCAGACTAATGACCCCGACCCAATGGTGGCAGAGGAATGGCACGCTGCGCTGGCAGAAAACTAAGGTACTGTGATGATCGACATTGAATATCTCGGCGGGCCACAGATAGCAGAGCTGGCATTGACCGATCAGGAAATTCTAAGCGCTGTTGAAACCGGGCTAATCGCGGCCGGGCGGGGTGAATCCGTCATTGAACCGCGCATGCACCTAATTCCCGGCGGTGATGTGAATGGCCATTTCAACGTTCTGCGCGGCTGTGTCGGTGGCTATGCCGGGGTCAAGGTCGTTGGCGATTTCGTCGATAACTATAAATCCGGCTTGCCGTCCGAAATGGCACTCCTCAACCTTTTCGACCCGACCAACGGCACACCGCGCGCCGTTATTGATGCGGCGGGCATTACCGATATGCGCACCGGTGCAGTGACGGCCTTGGGTGCAAAGTATCTTGCACCGGAAAACCCACGCGTGCTGGGCCACATCGGTGCACGCGGCACCGCTTATTGGAATGTAAGGCTGCTGGATCATCTGTTTGATTTCGAAGAAATCAGGGTGCATTCCCGCCGTCCTGAAAGCCGCAATCCCTTTGGTGAACGCCTGTCCGCCGACCTGGGTAAAAGAGTCACCGTTACCGAAGATTGGGAAAGCTGCCTGAGCGGCGCAGATATACTTGTAGAGGCAAGCCGGCTGAACGCGCCAACACCAATGTTCAACCCCGACTGGCTGCGCCCCGGCGCACTTGTTATCCCTTATGGCACGATGAGCACGCTGCCGTTGGATTTCACCGACAGGATCGACGCCTTTGTGATGGATGACCTAGGCCAGATGAATGCCGGAGAATTCGGCGCTTTGCGCCCGCATATCAAAGCTGGAAAAGTCACTCGCGACAGCTTCTATGCTGAAATTGGACAGATCGCCGCCGGATTGAAACCGGGCCGGACCTCACCAGACCAAACAATCCTATTCTGGCATCGCGGCCTTGCAACCAGCGATATCGCACTCGGTGTATTCATGCTTGAAAAAGCCCGCGCCTTGGGTATCGAAACCCGCCTGAGATACGCCTAGCGCCACGTCTTTGTTCCCAAAATACCGGTGGCGGAGGCAGCACAATGCATCCGCCAGCGCTAAGAAAACGTTTTCGCTCGAACAGCCTCGGCAAGCGCCATAATCTCACTACCCAATGGGCGATCGTC
>JBMYPG010000085.1:0-13885 GCA_049600095.1 Pikeienuella sp.
CCCCCGATGACCAGACCAGTTCATGTTGGTCAAACATGATGTGGATGTATTCAACAAACACCAGATGCTCGACCAATTTGATGTTACGCCCATTCACCAGATGCAGGGCATTCACCAACAACGGCGGTTGGGTTTGAAAAATGTATCCCGGCCCCGTTGATCGCATTAACAACCGGTGCTGTTGGCTCACCAACAGACGTTCCTTATTGCCCACGGCACCCGGCTCAAACAGAATAGGCCGCGCAATATCCTTGGCCCGCATCCGCCGACGATAGATAAACCTGATCGGCTGCGGCCCACGATCTTGCGTTAATACCAGATCACCGATTTTCAGATCACCCGCCAGCTTTTCCCCAAAAGGTGTCAGAATTGGTGTCTTGGGGGTAAAGCAGATGGTGATCAGCGAAACATTATCCAGCACCGCACCCACGCTGCTGTCATCGCCAATTTCTGTAAACGTAATGGTGAAATCACCAGTGTTCGGGAAATCCACATCAAAGGCAAAATTCTCAAATGATCCGGCCACGCTTGGCAGAATGGTGGCCGAGAATATGGAGGCACCACCCCCCGCCGCGCTGATATCAACTGTTGCGCCATCAGTGCCAATATCAGCAGCCTGCCGCATGCCCATATCAAAGGTTAAGGATGCGCCACCCAACTCATCAACTGTAAAGGTTTGGGAATAGGACGTGGTGTTTCCCGATTGGCCATCAACCTCTAACGCAAGGTTACCACTACCGTTACCAAAGAACGTGCCTTCGGTTTGGACCTCAGAATCGACCGAAACCCAATCATCCGGCGTTTGGCCGACGCCAATCCCGGATGTGTTTTCAAAATCGCCGTTAAGGATGACCTCTGTTGTCAATCCTCAGTTCCCTACGCAAACGTTACAATCGTTCGCCCCACATAATTCATATAGGCCCGTTTTTGATTGAAAACACCCACAGGTAGGAAACAACCGAGAGTCATGTGACCTAAATCAATCAAAAATCGGTCGGCGCTCCACCTTCTTGCTTACGGCGTGCAACGAAAGCTTCCAACTCGCCTTTGATACCTTCATCCATTGGTGGTGGCGTATAGTCTTCAAGCGCAGCTTTCCAAACCTTGTTGGCCCGCTCTGCGGTCCACTGGCTGCCTTTCTGTTCCCAATTTTCATAGTTTGACCAGTCCGAAAGGAAGGGGCTGTAAAACGCGGTTTCATAGCGTTCCTGGGTGTGTTGACATCCAAAGAAATGGCCATCCGACCCAACTTCTCTAATCGCCTCTAAGGCGAGGTCCGCAGGTTCGGTTGAGATTTGGCGAACATAATGCTGGATTTGCTGCAACGTCTCGCAATCCATCACGAATTTTTCGTAAGACGCGATCAAGCCACCCTCCAGCCAGCCAGCCGCATGATAAACCATGTTCACACCGGCAGATACACAGGCCCACAGGCTGAACGCGCTTTCCCACATTGCCTGCCCATCAGGCGCATTGGCAGCGCAAGCATTGGATGCGCGCAAAGGAATGCCATAATGGCGGGCCATCTGCCCAGCCATCTGCGTCGCCCGCATATACTCAGGTGTGCCGAACGCCGGGGCGCCAGTTTTCATGTCCACATTCGACGTGAATGTGCCCATTACAACCGGGGTGCCCGGATTGATGTATTGCAACAGCGACAGCGCGCACAGGCATTCAGCCACCGATGATACAGTCGCCCCCGCCATCGTCACCGGTGCCATCGCGCCTGCCAGTGTAAAGGGCGACACAACAACTGGCTGCCCTCGGCGCGCATGACGCATCGCGCCATCCAGCATGGGAATATCGTGCTTCAGGGGGCTGGTGGAGTTGATGTTGGTATACATCGAAGGCGTGCGATCAAACTCCTCATGGGTCAGGCCGCCGGCAATGCGGACCATCTCCATCACATCCTCAACCCGCTCTGTCCCCAACGAATAGGCATGGCTTACTTTATCGGTCAGGGTCAGCTTGTCATAAAGGCAATCCAAATGACGGATGCTGGGGTGAATATCCACCGGCTCAACCGGATATCCACCAACCATATGCAGGCAGTTAAAATATTGCGTCAGCTTGATAAAATCGCGAAAATCCTCCTGCGTGCCCGGGCGGCGACCACGATCAAGGTTCATTGAATTTGGCGGGCTGGAGACATTGACGAATGCCATGTGGTCGCCGCCAATGGTAATCTTGCGATCCCGGTTGCGCGGCGTGATGTCAAACTCTGTTGGCGCTTTGCCAATCATCTCCATCACAAAATCACGGCCCATGCGCACGCGCTCACCGTCGACCGTGCATCCCGCCTGACGCAGAATATCCTTGGATTCATCATTCAGGAAATCGCATCCGACCTCCTCCAACACCGTCATCGCTGCATTGTGGATCGCCTCCACCCCATCAGGGCGTAAGGGCGTGGTGGGGTGATCTGTGTTGATGATGGTCTGCCAGGGCGACTGATTTATCGCTGGTCCACTGCGTCTTTTGTTGCCTGACCGCCCGCCTGAACGGCGGCGTTGTGTCTGGTCTTTGGTCATGGGGTGCCCGCTTTGGTTATGTTTCGGCCAGACTGCGCAGCGGAATCACAGACAGCTTCACCTAAGGCGACCAATCGCGTCGGGTTCAGGCTATGATGTCGTTTTCCGTTCACGCATTTTTGCAGCCAGAAAATCGGGCAAATCAGCGACCGAAGGCAAAACGATGTCGGCATAGGGTGCCAGCTCAACCTCAGTCGCGGGGCCAGTCAACACTGCAACACAATAGGCACAGCCAGCAGACCGACCAGCGCCAAGGTCATGGATGCTATCGCCCACCATCACGACCTCGCTCGGATCAGCGCCAATATAGGCAGCAAAGGCATTGGGCATCCCCGGCCCCGGTTTATGCCCGTGGCCGCTGTCATATCCGGCGATAAAGCTAAACGCATCATGCACCCCCATCAGCCGCATATGGGCATGGGCCGCGCTTTCAACATCATGGGTCGCAACCCCCAGCGACATTCCCATATCCCGCAACCGCGCCAACGCCTCGGCCAAACCAGCAACCGGCGACAACCCTGTTTCACTGATCGCCGTGGCACGCTTGTTGATGTCATCCTCTAAATCCAGCGGCGAAACGCCGGGCAAAACCTGCGCCATGACGCTGGCGATTACATCAACAGTGTCTGACACAACTGGCGAGCCGGGCAGGAAAATGCGCGTGCGCCCATCAAACCCAATGGCATCACCGATTTGCAACGCCAAATCAGCATCGCCCTTGGCGTAATCGGCAATAATCTGCTCAACCAAATCGCGCCAGGACGCCTCAAAGTCGATCAGCGTTCCATCCTTATCAAACAATGCACCTTTGATGGGGTTTGGCATGCTGGCTCCTGCAAAATGATCAGGTTGATTTACGTTGGGTGAACATGCGGTCTGGCAGGGTTGGCAGTCAATCGATTTAGCGCGATTGATTTGTCACGCTGCATTTGATTGTCTCTGCCAGAATGCAAGGAAACATGATGACAGACTTCCCTTCACCAAACCGGGCTGCCTATCCCGTGATCATCCCCATGACGACACGGTGGAATGACAATGACGTCTATGGGCATATGAACAACGTCATCTACTACGAATATTTCGACTCAGCGGTAAACCAATGGCTGTCCGAAAGTGGCACCTTACCGGTGCCGGGCGGTGATTTAATTGGCCTTGTTGCCGAAACTGGCTGCAAATACCTGCATGGCGTGGGGTACCCAGAGCCTCTGGAAATTGGCCTATCAACACTGCGAATCGGGCGTAGCAGCGTCACCTATGGCCTTGCGATGTTTAAAAAGGGGTCCTGCGAAGCCGCCGCGGTTTGTCGTTTCGTGCACGTCTATGTTGGCGCGACTTCACGTCGACCAGAGCCGTTACCTGATCAGATGCGCGAAAATCTCACAAAAATTGCGATAAAACCTAAAATAATTGCACCCAACGCTTCTTTATTGTCTCTCAGTCCACGCTAAAACTTACATTTCCGGCGGAATATGGAATTGTCGTTAGATTTCAGCCCCAAAATCGCCCTGTTGTTCCACAAATACCACGTCCATGAGAATTGCGACGATACAGCCCCAAAATTGAATGGCGTGTTGTTTTCACAGCGATATCATGGCAAAGCTATTAACAGTGATGTGTAAGTACGCGTCATATGGGGGTTAACTGGGCCCGGTGAACAATCGCCGCGTCGCCCAAAAAAACGAGACGGAGAGAGGGATGAACAATATTTCCCGCGCTTTTTTGGCCGGCGCTGCGCTAATCGCTGCAGGCTGCACACAGAACATTCCAGGCGCGAACTTTGGTGGCTGGGGAACAGCTGCTTTCTTGCAGCAGGAATTGCCAGGCGGCGATTTCAATGCAGAGCTTGCTAAACAGTATCAGGGCCTCGCAGCGATCAACGCTTCGAAAGAGGTTAACTGGATGGATGCAGCCGGTTATCAGGATCGTTCAATCGCAGCTGCGGCTGGCGGTGTAACACCTTGGGACCCTGCAGCCCTCGACATCGGTGGCGATGCCGCTTCGATGTTTGGCGATGTTTCTTCAACAATCGCAGCAAACTCTTCAGCTAACCCAGCAGCATGTGCCGAAGCACAGGCAATGTGGGATCACTGGCTGGAAGCAAAACATCAGGCTCCAGGCGGTTGCTTGGACGCTGGCGAAATCCGCGCCAAAATGGACGCTGCTCTGGCCGAATGCCGTGGCGCTGCTCCAGTTGACGCAAGCTACATCATCTACTTCGGTTTCGACCGCTCTGACCTGACTTCAGCCGCTCGTGGCGTATTGGATGACGTTGTTGCCGCCCTTCAGGGTGTAAGCGATCCAATCGTATCACTGGTTGGCCATGCCGATACTTCAGGTAACGCTGTCTACAACCGTGGCCTGTCAAAACGCCGCGTTAACGGTGCTGCTGAATACCTCGCAGCTGCTGGCATCACCATGGCTGGCGTAACACGCGCCGCACGTGGCGAAGCTGACCCAGCCGTTTCAACCGGCGACGGCGTACGTGAGCCACGTAACCGCCGCGTAGAAATCGAATTGGGCAACTAATCAACCCACTTCGCTGACCGCCGTCTCTTTAGGTAGCGGTCACTTGAATTAGAACCGCCCCGCTGGAATCAGCGGGGCGGTTTCTTTTTGGCGCCACATAATCGCCACGCACTATGCGATAGACTGGACAGCATGAAACATGCACGTCTAAGCGCCCCGGCCCTTTTTATTGCGGCTTTCGTCGCTACCTCACCTGCCACTGCGCATGAGGATGGGGAACCAATACTACCCTCAGAGCAGGAGCTCCGGAATTTGGGCGAAGCCGCAAAGCAGTGGTTAAACGGCCTTACATCCGAAATTTCACCCTTTGTGGAGCAACTCGGCGGCCTGATAGACGACCTGAAAAGTTACGAAGCACCGGAAATGCTGCCAAACGGTGACATTATCATTCGCCGCCGCCCGGATGCACCGCCGCCAGAGGGTCAAACTATGGACCTCTAATCAGCTTACATTTGGTTTCGGTTTGATCGACCCAACTCCGGCCAGCTGGTTAAGTCACCCGGCTGGCAATCTTATACTCCGGCTTATCCCACAGTCGATTATCCAGCACGTCCTGCATTACATCCACGGCGGCTATCACGTCAGCCTCATCAATGTACAAAGGTGTAAAGCCAAAGCGCATGATGTTCGGCGCGCGGAAATCGCCAATAACCCCCCGATCAATGATGGCGCGCATGGCGGCATAGCCATGATCAAATCCGAACGAAACCTGACTGCCACGCTCCGCCCCATCTCGTGGGCTGGCCAGCGTTAGCGCCGGGCAACGTGCCTCTACCTCAGTAATAAACAGATCGCACAGACGAACCGACGCCGCTCGCAGATCGTTCATCTCGACACCATCCCAAACCGTCAGCGCCGCCTCTAGGGCGGCCATCTGCAATACCGGCGGGGTGCCAACGCGCATACGCTCAACTGATGGCGCTGGACGATAATCCATATCAAATGCAAATGGCGCGCCATGGCCCAGCCAACCTGATAGTGCTGGACGAACCTCGTTAACCAGATCAGACCGGACATAGATAAACGCTGGCGCACCCGGCCCGCCGTTCAGATATTTATAGGTGCACCCAACTGCAAACTCACAACCGGACCCGGCCAAATCAACCGGCACCGCACCGGCGCTATGGGCCAAATCCCAAATCATCACCGCGCCAGCATCATGCGCCGCAGCAGTAATCGCATTCATATCGTGCATCCGCCCTGACCGATAATCGACCTGCGTGATCATCACCGCCGCCACGCTATCGTCAATGGACGAGGCGACAGCCTCGGGCTCCACAATCCGCAGCTCATGACCCTGCTTCAGCGAGGATATCAGCCCCTGCGCCATGTACAGATCGGTTGGGAAATTACCGCTGTCCGACAAAATAACCTTACGGTCCGGGCGCATTTCCAGCGCAGAAGCAAGCGCCTGATACACCTTAATCGACAGCGTATCGCCCATCATCACAGTGCCCGCAGGCGCACCGATAAGCTGCCCTACACGATCACCGACACGGGCAGGTTGCTCCATCCACCCCGCATCATTCCACCCTTTAATCAACATACTGCCCCATTCGCGGCTCATCACATCCGCGACTTGAGCGCCGGCAACCTTTGGCAAGGGGCCAAGCGAGTTCCCATCGAGGTAAATCACCCCCTCCGGCAATTCAAACAGGTCTTTTCTCGGCAGGGTCGCTTTGGTCATTTTGTCCGTTCCGTTCTTTCGGGCTTACAGGCCACCACGCAGGTTCCACAATTCGGGGAACAATTCCACCTCTAGCATCTTACGCAGGTATTTAACGCCACTGGTCCCACCGGTGCCCCGTTTGAACCCGATAATGCGCTCAACCGTCGTAACATGGTTAAACCGCCACCGACGGAAATAATCCTCCAAGTCCACCAGCTTTTCAGCCAGCTCATAAAGGCTCCAATATTTTTCCGGGTTCTGGTAAATCACCGTCCATGCCTGCTCAACTTGCTCATTGGCCTGATGCGACGCTTCCAGTTGGAAAACAGCGGGATCAAAACTCACGCCCAGCTCACCCGACAAACGACCAAGCGCAACATGATACAAGGTTGGCTGAGCCAGCTCATCCAACAACATCTGATGCAACTCCGGCCGATGCTCATGCACCTTCGCCAGATTAACATTGCGATTGCCCAACGCATACTCGATCAACCGGTATTGATGCGACTGAAACCCTGACGAAGCCCCCAGCGTCTCCCGAAATGTCGTGTAATCACTGGGCGTCATCGTCCGCAGCACATCCCAGGCTGAATTAAGCTGATCGAAAATCCGCGACACACGGGTCAGCATTTTAAACGCAGGCGCAAAATCATTTTGGCTCAGCAATTGGCGGGCCGCCGCGATTTCGTGCAGAGCCAAACGCATCCACAATTCGCTTGCCTGATGCTGAATGATAAACAGCATCTCATCATGGGCGGTCGAAAGCGGGTTTTGCGCTGATAGGATTTTATCAATTTGCAGATAATCGCCATAGCTCATGTCCTTCTTAAAGGACATCTTCGCGCCATCCTGACTGGGGTCATATGCATCGGCCATGGGCCCGGCTCCATCGCTTTGGTGGTGACCAAGGGGCCACCGATTACTCAGTAGTATTGGCGGCATCCCATTACTTCAAGTATAAAATTTTAAGCTTAAATATAATGAGAATTGCATCAAACTGCTGAGGGCGCCAGCATGCAGCCAATCTAAAACCCACTCAAAGGATATTCAGTGGCTCAGCTTAAAATGACAGCGGCACAAATGGTCGCCGCCGCCCGCGCCCGGATCGAAGAAATTGAAACCTCTGACCTGATCAACATGGTCGACGACCCAAATGTCGTGATCGTGGATATTCGCGACGTGCGCGAACGGCAGCGTGGTGGATATATTCCCGGCAGCTTTCATGCCCCTCGCGGGATGATCGAATTTTGGGTCGACCCTGACAGCCCCTATTTCAAAGACATCTTTGCCGAAGACAAGAAATTTGTCTTTCACTGCGCATCCGGCTGGCGCTCTGCCATCACCGTGGCCACGCTACAGGACATGGGGTTTGAGGCTGCCCATTTGAAAGAGGGTTTTTCAACGTGGGAGAAAAAGGGCGGCCCCGTCGAACGGCCTGAATAGGCCACCGATCAGGCATAGATATAGCCGCCCGAGACAATGATGTTCTCGCCGGTCATATAGGTGTTCTTTGGCCCACCGGCCATCATCACCCATTCCGCCATCTCACGCGGTTCGCCACCCCGCCCCAACGGGCTGGCCGCCGCCAATTCACCCAGAAAACCAGCCGCCCGCGCTTTCTCGGTCGCCATCCCTGCCGGGGCGACGGAGTTCACCAGTATGCCATCCGGCGCGACTTCTTGGGCAAAACTTTTGGTCAGACTGACAACCGCCGCTTTGGTTGCCGCATAATGCGCATTCTGCGGATGGGCCTTAAACGCATCGACCGATGTGATGTTGACAATCCGGCCCTTCACAACCCCATCACCACGCTGCGCCCGAAACTGTTTCACCGCCGCGACCATCATGTGAAACGTTCCCTTGATATTAACAGCGTTGGACGCGTCCCAATCCGCATCAGTAATGTCCAACAGATTCTTTCGCGGATAGATCGCTGCAGAATTGATAATCGTATCAACCCGCCCCAATTCAGCGGCAACCGCCTCAAATGCCCGGTGCGCATCCTGCTCATTCCGAATGTCACAGGCCGCACTGGCACATCTCACCCCGGCAGCGCGGGCAGCGGTCAAAGCATCGCTGGCCGCATCCCCATCCAAATCAATCACGCCAATGCCACTGGCCCCATATTCAACCGACATCTCAGCCAATAAACGCCCAAGGCCAGCCCCACCGCCAACGATAACAACAGATAGATTCTTCACCGGCCATACCTTTGCAACGTAAAACTCACGGCCACGCTATGAGCACGAACGCATCAGGCAAAGCCAATTTTTTTTCCGTCTTTTAAACGACGCCGCAATTTCATACTGGCGACATGATCCGTTCGGCATAGTTTATAGGGTGCAGCCATACCCAACCGCCCACATAAAATCAGGCGCATAATTTGGCGTCTCTGGTTGTGACATTTCGGGTAAATCCGGTTATGGCTGTGGCGTTAATCGGTCCGCTGAGGCAACACAGTGATACCGGGCCAGCTAGGTAAGAATTAGAAAGCGACCACATGACTGATCAAGCGACGACTTTTCGGCAGTTCCTAACGAACGGCAATCCCGATCACCCGCTTGATCACGATCTCATCTTCCTGCTCGAAGACGTTGCAACAGCCTGCCGTGTCATCGCCGATCACGTTCGCCGGGGCGCAATCACCGGCAACCTCGGCAGCACCAGCGCCACCAACATTCAGGGTGAAACGCAAAAACAGCTCGACGTGATCGCCAATGATGAATTCGTCAAATATTGCTCCACCAACAGCCGCATCGCCGGTCTGGTGTCCGAGGAAGTGGACGAGGTTTACTGGCTGAAATCACAGCCAGAGGCAGGCGATTATCTCGTCTATTTTGACCCGCTCGACGGCTCATCAAACCTCAACGTTAACCTGTCGGTCGGTACGATCTTTTCGATCATCCGCATCAATGCGCCGATTGATACCAATGACGACAGCGCGGTTCTGATTGCAGGGTCAGAACAGGTTTGCGCCGGCTATTCCGTCTACGGTCCCTCAACCTCTTTGGTCGTGACAACCGGCCAAGGTGTCAACGGGTTCACCCACAACCTTGGCACAGGTGAGTTTGTACTGACTCACCCGAATATGACCATCCCTGCCGAAACGGATGAATTCGCGATCAATGCCTCCCGCTATCGCCACTGGGATGCGCCAATCCGTCGTTACATTGACGAATGCCTGGCTGGGCCAGATGGCCCACGGGGCAAGAAATTCAACATGCGCTGGGCAGCCTCCATGGTCGCCGACATTCACCGCATCATGGTGCGCGGCGGCGTATTTCTGTACCCCGCTGATGCAGACAACCGCGCCAAGGGCGGCAAACTGCGTTTGATGTATGAGGCGAACCCAATGGGCATGATCGTCGAACAGGCAGGCGGCAGCGCATCGACCGGCACCGGGCGCATTCTAAACATACCCCCAACTTCCCATCACCAACGCGTGCCGGTTTTGATGGGATCAAAACACGAAATTGATCTGCTCGATCGCTACCACAACGAAGCATCTGACGGCTAGCCAACTGATTCACAAGTGGCTGCGGCAACCGCGCGGCCACCTGTGAATGTGGGCAAAAGCGGTCTATTAATACCGCCCATCTAAGATTGTTTTTACGTCAGTATACACACCTTTATTTGGCAAAAACGCAAATTCAGGCGATTAAATCTCTTTTTGCCTCTTAAAACAGGTAGTTAACGGCACTCAACCGCGCCTTCAGAACATCACCTCAATAGCGTCCTATCCTCTTGCTTAATCAACTAACCGCCCCGTATCTTAACCAAGTGGATAGGTCGTAAATTCAAAGGCGAGGCAATCAACGTCTCGACAGCGAATTTCACGTCAGAGTGGGGCAAAAGAAGCATGGAAACGGGCGACGTTCGGCAATGGCTCGCGCAGCAAGGGCTTGCGCAAATTGCGGGCGTATTCGAGCGTGAACAGATAGATTGGGAAGCGCTGTTTGTACTATCAGAGGCTGACCTAAAGGATCTGGGCCTGCCCATTGGCACGCGCGCCAAACTTTCCGCGTCTTTACGCGCTCTACAGGGCAGCAAACCCACAAATGGGCCACTTTCTTCCAGCCACGGCGACAGCAAGGGCCCGATTGGTGACGGCGAACGCCGCCAGCTTACGACGCTATTCTGCGATGTCGTCGGCTATACCGAACTCACCCAACGCATTGACCCGGAACACCTGCAAGCAGCCATTCGCACATTTGCTGAGGTCTGCACGACCTGCATCAGCAATTACGAAGGTCATGTTTTCCAAATAATGGGCGACGGTGTGATGGCCTTTTTTGGCTACCCCCACGCCCATGAGAAAGAGGCTGAACGTGCCATTCACGCCAGTCTCGAAATCATAGAGCTGCTGGCGCAGCGCGAGTTTCGGGGTATCGGCAAGCTGAATGTCCGCGTCGGCGTAGCAACAGGCATGGTCGTGCTTACGTCTGCCGGAACATCCCCCATTGGCGAGGCCATCAACCTCGCCGCCCGCCTGCAAAGCATCGCAGAACCCGGCACCGTTGCGGTCAGCGATCAGGTCAGGCAACTGGCGGGGCCGGGGTTTGAATATGTCGACCTTGGCACCAAGACGCTTAAGGGTATATCCGAACCTGTTCAGATATTTAACGTTGCTGGCGAGCGAGACGCCGCAAGTTTCCTGATCGACTCCTATAATGACGGAGAGGATCTTGTAGGCCGTCGCCAGGAAATCACCGCACTGGCGACATGTTGGTCAGATGTGGTTTCAGGCGCAGGCCGTGTGGCGGTCGTATCAGGCGAAACCGGCATCGGTAAAAGCCGCCTGTTAAACTTCCAAAGCCGGTTATTCGAAGAACAGGGCGCGCAGATCCTGCGTTTTCAATGCTCCCGCTATCACACGCACAGCTTCCTGTGGCCCGCTGCGAAAAGCATCGAACAGGCCCTGTCATTTTCCAGCGGTGAAAGCGCAGATTCGCAGCTCGACAAGCTCGAAGACCTGATTGTCACCCGGCACAACTTGCCAATTGAGGATGTAAGATACATCGCCTCTACGCTGTCCATCCCTTGCGATGATCGCTACGGCGAAATTCGCATGACATCGCAAAAGCATCGCGAGGAAATCTTGCGGGCGATTGTTGATGTGACCACGGCAATCGCACGGGCCCAGCCTTCGGTTCTGTTGTTCGAAGATGTACAATGGGCCGATTCCACCTCCCATGAAGTTATCAATCTGCTGATTGAGCAGGCAAAGAACTTGCCAATGCTCATTGTCATGACCCACCGCTTGGACTTTGACAGCCGCTGGCCTGAAACCAAGGCCGTCCGCTCCATCAAAATGGAGCGTCTGTCTTTGGCAGAAGGCGAAGCGCTTATCCTTCAAGTAACGGGTGGCTTACCCCTGCCCGATGACCTGAAAGATCGGATTTTGGCCAAGGCTGATGGCGTACCGCTGTTTGCTGAGGAAATGACCAAAGCCGTGCTCGAAACCGGGCGGCTCACCATCGTTGATGATCGGTTGGAATATTCCGGCGGTACCCATGAAATTTCCATCCCTGCAACACTTCGCGACTTGCTTATGGAACGGCTGGATAGGTTCGCCGATGCCAAGAAAATCGCGCAAATCGGATCCGCGATTGGGCGCACATTCAACTACGATCTGATCACTGCTGTTATGGCGACCACCACCGCGAAACTCAACACCGCCCTTGATCGATTGATTGAGGCTGGGCTGGCAACCCGCAGCGGCACGGGTAGTGATGCCAACTTTACGTTCAAACACGCGCTGGTCCACGACACTGCCTATGAATCGATGCTGAAAAGCAGGCGCCAAAAACTGCACGCCAGTATTGCGCTGGCGCTAGAAACTGAATTCCCCACCATCATAACGGCCAACCCAGAGGTTTTGGCCCGCCATCTAACCCTCGCTGGATTGGCAGAGGCGTCATTGCCATTCTGGCGGCGCGCAGGCGAACAGGCATTGGGCAGGTTAGCTCTAAGCGAGGCGATTACGCACCTGAACGAAGGCCTGCGGATGGTGGCCAAAACGCCGGAATCCATCGAGAGGGACCGGCACGAAATCGCCCTCCGCCGTGGGCTTGGTGCCGCATGGATGGGCAGCAAAGGCTGGGCCGCGCAGGAGGCAAAGGAAAGCCTGTTGCCCGCGCTGGACCTGATCGGCTCTGCTGCTGCAACCCGCGACATGCTCGCCGTATTCTGGGGCATCTGGTCCAATACATTAAGCCAGGGCCGCGTTGCAGAATCCACCGAATGGACCGAGGCTTTGCTACGGCAGGGTATCGAAAAAGACGATCAGGAAACTGAGGTTATCGCCAACCTCATGTTAACCGTGTCCAAATTCTGGCTCGGCGACCTAAACGCCTGTTACGCCCATGCCGATAACGTACGTAGTTCCTATACTTCACGCACCCATGGTGGCATTGCCAATGAAATTAACCATGACCCACTCACCGGCGCAGGCATCTATCGCGCGCAGGTAAGCTGGATGCTCGGTTACCCCGATCGCGCGGTTGAGGAGTTCAACGAGAATGTGGATCATGCCCGCAACCGCGGCCACCGCTTTGACCTCGGTTTTGCATTGGGCGCGGGCGCGGACATCTTCGAATATCGTGGAGAGCACGAAAAACAACGCGAATACATCGAAGAATGCCGCCAGATCGGAGAGGATAACAGGCTTTCAGTCCTATCCGACGTCGTCGCCCCCCTACGTCACGGTGCTTCACTTATTCGCGCGGGTGAATTAGATGACGGCATCACCTGGCTCCGGTCACACCTAGCGAAACGGGAAGCAGCTGGCAGCTTTGGTGGCAGTAACATCTACCTGCAAACGCTCGTCGCCGAGGGATTGGCCCACAAAAATGACCTCGCTGCCGCCCAAAACGTTATCGACCACCAAATTGCCCAGATACAGCGTCTCGGCTGGGGTGAGCAAAGCCATTATGCTGAGCTTCGCCGCATTGAAGGCTGGGTGCATGAATTGCACGGCGATTTCGGCGCAGCAGAGGCTGGTTATCGCCTGTCACTTGATTGGGCACAGGCACAAAACGCCCGCTCATGGGAACTTCGCACCGCCACCAGCCTCGCGGAATTGCTGCATCAACACGACCGAACCGCAGAAGCACGAACGCTGCTTTCACCACTGTACGACTGGTTTACAGAGGGGCAC
>JBMYPG010000086.1:0-13835 GCA_049600095.1 Pikeienuella sp.
AGTCTGGCGATGACCCTCTACGGCATGGAAACTACAGTCGACATCGGGTTGGACGCGATGATCCGCCATGGTGCAGCCGTTGCCAAGCATACCGCACTTTCCTGTGTGATCGTTGATATGCCCGCTGGGTCTTATGAGGCTGGTGTTGATGTCGCCCTCGCCTCTGCCCGTCGGATCATGGATGAAACCGGCGCTGATGGTGTGAAGCTGGAGGGCGGCGTTGCGATGGCACCGCAAATCAAGGCCATCACCGATGCTGGTATTCCGCTGATGGCGCATATCGGACTGCTGCCTCAGTCCGTCATCAGCGAAGGCGGGTACAAAATCAAAGGCCGGTCCGAAGATGGAATTGCAGCGTTGGAGGCCGATCTGCGGGCTGCCGAGAATGCTGGTGCGTTCTCCGTCGTTATAGAAGGCACAATCGAGGATGCCGCCGCTAGGCTGTCGGCCATAGCCTCCATCCCCACCATTGGCATCGGCGCGAGCGTTGATTGCGATGGTCAGATTTTAGTGACAGAGGACATGATCGGCCTGAACCCCGGCCATGTGCCGAAATTCGTGCGATCCTATGCAACGACTGGTGATGACATTCGTGATGCGGTCAGCGCTTATGCGGATGACGTTCGCGCCCGTGCCTTTCCCGGGGCTGAGAATGTCTATCGTGGCGCGGTAAAGAAGGAAGAGGCCCCCTATGGCTGATCTGATCATTGCCCGCAGCGTTGCGGAAATGCGTGCGGCCGTCGCCGACTGGCGAGCCGAAGGGTTGCGCGTTGGGTTGGTACCAACAATGGGCGCATTGCACGCCGGCCATTTGTCATTGGTGCGTCGGGCGCGCGAGGATGCGGAGCGGGTGATCGCGACCATCTTCGTCAACCCCACCCAATTTGCCCCGCATGAGGATTTGGATACCTACCCGCGCAGGGAGGCAGAGGATCTGGCGGCGTTGCGCAGCGAGAATGTCGACATGGTATTCATGCCAGACCGCGCAGAGATGTACCCCGAGGGCGAATCCACCACCGTTACCGTTGCTGGCCCTGCTCAGGGGTTGGAATCGGTATCGCGCCCGCATTTCTTTCAAGGTGTGGCAACGGTGGTGTCCAAACTGTTGATACAGGCCCAGGCCGATGTCGCGGTGTTCGGCAACAAAGATTATCAACAGCTCGCCGTGATCAAACGCATGGCCACTGATCTGTGGATTCCCACGCAAATTATCGGTGGAGAAACCGTTCGCGATGAAGAAGGTTTGGCGCTGTCTTCGCGCAATGCTTATCTGAGCGCAGAGGATCTGAGCACCGCACGGTCACTAAACAAAATCATGCGGCGAGCAGTTACTGAATTGTTGGCCGGTTCGGACACCGCGCTGGATGATGGACATCAGGCATTGCTGGATGCCGGGTACAGCAGTGTTGACTATTTCAGCGCACAATCAACGGACCTCGGCCCCTATGTGCCGGGCGCTGAAGGGCGGCTGTTGGTTGCGGCTTTTCTGAACGGTACTCGGTTGATTGATAATATCGCCATTCCGGCTGGGTAGAGCGTTTCAGCCTTTAGTCGACAGTATCTGAAAACCAAGATGGAGCGGGGCCTAAGCCTCTTTCCCGTGACCCTTATAGCAGGTCGCTACAACCGCCAAGCTGGCCGCGATAGTTCTCAGCCTGCTTAGCAACCCGACCGGCTGCACGTTTAAGCCAGCCTTTTGACTTCCACGTCCCGCGTTTAAAACCTGTGTGCCCCTCGTGATAGGCGAGGTAGTGGCTGTAGGCGTCGGTCATGCTCAGGCCGTTGGTTTTGCGGGTTTTAGTCATGTACCAGCCAACAAAATCGGTCGCGTCGTCAAAATCATCACGGTCAGACCAGCTATTGCCGGTTTCATCCTGATACCATTCCCATGTGCCGTCCAGCGCCTGCGAATATCCATACGCCGAACTAACGCGACCATCAGGGATCAGGCCAAAGAACATGTATTTTTTCGGCGGGCGGGCATCGGCGATAAAGCTTGATTCTTTCCAGATTATCGCCATGACGATATGCGGCGGCGCGCCCCATTTCTGTTTGGCATCTGTCAGCGCATCACCCCAATCGCTGCGCTGACGCAGCATGGAGCATATGTCACCCTGATTGTTCGGTGGGCCGCTAGAAGACCACGAACAAGCCGCGATAAACATACAAAGCGCCACAACAAACGCAGTACGAAACGGTAAGCGGATTCCCGCCATAATTGATCTGATCATTGTTTGGGCCTGCTCAAAAGCCTCTTCATTACCATTAGAATATCACATCTGAGTGGCGCTGTCGAAACACATGTAGATTTGAGATGTAATACGGCGATAAAATCCTATGTGATCTATGGAAACCTTAATCTGAAAGATGTAGTAGGCGGGTATGCGAACCGTTCGGCAAAAGGCGATGTCATGATTACGGGGTCTGCCAAATTCCTAATTGGACAGGTGGTGCAACATCGGCACCATCCGTTTCGGGGTGTAATATTCGATGTGGACCCAGTGTTTTCGAACACTGATGAATGGTGGGATGCCATTCCCGAAGACATGCGCCCACGTAAGGACCAGCCGTATTACCACCTGTTTGCTGAGAATGAGACCAGCTATTACGTGGCTTATGTCTCTGAACAGAACTTGCTGCCTGATGAAACCGGCGAACCAGTAGATCACCCCGAAGTCGGGGAAATGTTCGGCGGACTGGAAAACGGGCAGTACGAAGTTGAGGTTGGTTATCAGCATTGAGGTAGCTGCACTTTGCTTCATACCTGTCTGCTTTGACAACCTGAGGAACGGGATGTGTCCGACTTACCAGAGCTTGTGATTTTCGATTGCGACGGCGTGTTGGTGGATTCAGAGCCGATCTTTAACCGTGTCCTTTATGAGTACCTATGTGGCTGTGGCGCTGCCCTGTCATTCGTCGAATGTTGTACATTGTTCACAGGCAAAAGCGCGCGTGACGTGGAGCAGTATTTGACGGATACCGGGCTGAGCATTCCCGAAAGCTGGCCAAAGGGATTTTATGATCAGGCGCTTGAGGCCCTGAGCCGGGAGGTTGTTGCCATGAAAGGCGCGTTGGCCGTGCTGCATGCGTTGGGCCGAGCTGAGGTGCCATTCTGTGTCGCCTCCAATGGTCTAATGGCCAAGATGGAGGTGACTTTGGCGCGGACGGCCATTTTACCTTTGGTCGAGGGCAACATGTTTTCTGCCTATGAGATTGGGCAGAGCAAACCTGCGCCGGATGTATTTTTACATGCAGCAAAGGTCAACGGGACTGCGCCAGACCGTTGTATTGTTGTTGAGGATAGCGCCAGCGGGTTTGAAGCAGCTGCGGCAGCGGGCATGGCCTGTTATGCTTTTACGCCAGATGACTCAGGCGGCCCATTGTTTGGGGCAGTACCGTTTAGGCGCATGGCAGAGCTGCCGGAGCTATTGGGATTAAGTGATTAGCCTACCCCTCCTCACCCGCTTGATATTCCAGCAAATCACCGGGTTGGCATTCAAGTTCTTCACAGATGCGATTCAGGGTTTCGAAACGTACACCTTTGACCTTGCCAGACTTTAACTGACTTAGGTTGGCCTCGGTTATTCCTACCTTTTGAGCAAGCTCCTTGGACCTCATCTTTCTGAGCGCCAGCATCACATCAAGTCTTACGATTATGGGCATGATTAGATGAACTGCTGATTTTCGTCGCGCAATGCGGCGGCTTCTTCGGCGACGCCCGCGACGGAGATTAAGACGGCACCAACAAAGGCGAGCAGAATGTCGAGGCTTAACACCTCAACCACCCATTCCGGCTCTGCAGCGCGGCTGCCATAAAAAATCATCGGCAGAATGTAATCCAATAGCAAAATCGCGATCCAAATCGCGACCAATCCTTGCCCTGTTCGCCGCAACGCCCGTGCGCTCGCAGCAGACGCTAGTCCTTCGACTGTCACGTTGATGCGAAGCCTATTCAGGCTCCACACCACGACGCCAACCGCGCCCAGAAACAGAACACTAAAAACCACACCAATCAGCAATTTCCACACCGGCGGCTCGCCGATTGGGCGATCCTGATCCATGTAATCGGCCACCATCTGATAATCGCCCATAAATGCCGTGCCCCACCCAATGCAAAAGATGAGGAGGTTTTGCACGAACAAAAACAACAGGATAGCGGCAATTAGATAGCCGAATATTCGTTGAAGTATTGCCATTGTCCCCGCTCCAGCTGTGACTCTTGGTACACACAAATCCGTGATGCGGCAAATAATTATTGTTTTACGATAATTATTTGCCGATACGTAATGCCAGTACGAACATGATTCCCCACGATTGTCGAGGGGAACAATCAAGCAAAGGCAAACACAATGCGTATTATCCTTCTTTCCACAGTGGCAGCACTTACTTTGACTGCCTGTGGGCAGTCTGGGGCTGATTACGTTCCTTTAGTGGATCAAAAATCACCGGCATTTGGTGATGATCTGGCTGCCTGTCAGAGTCTGGCGCAGCGTAAAGAATATTTTAATGACGAAGTGAAATCCGAGGCTGCAAAAGGCGCGGTTGTCGGTGGTGCTTTAACGGGCCTAATCGCCGGAATTGATGGCGGCAGCGTCGAAGATGGCATTGCCGGCCTGCTTATCGGTGGGTTGATTGGTGGTGCCGTAGAGGGCGGCGCAGCGGCCTGGGATACGTCTTATGAGCGGCGTGATATTGTCGTGCGCTGCATGCAGGGCCGTGGCCATAACGTGTTGGGGTAATGATGACCTATGTACATGATCGCCGTCGGGTGCCGGTCGGCATTCCAATGGACCTGTCGGTATTGATCGCCACCACTTTGGCATTTCTGGCGGTTATCGCTATCTCAGCGTACTAAACAAAAAATGCGCGCCGGGTTGGCGCGCATTTCTTCATTCCGGGCATTGGTAAGCCTAGCTTAGCCAACGCTTACGACGGCGGTAAGAGCGGGTGTCACGGAAGCTTTTGCGCCCCCCCTCTGACATGCCGAGGTAAAACTCTTTTACATCCGGGTTTTCGCTAAGGTCCTTTGCAGGGCCATCCATCACAACCCGGCCTGATTCCAAGATGTAGCCATAGTGGGCGTACCGCAAAGCAACGTTGGTGTTCTGCTCTGCCAGCAAAAAGCTAACGCCCTCTTTTTCATTCAGGCTTTTGACGATCTCAAAAATCTCTTCCACCAACTGTGGCGCCAGCCCCATTGAAGGTTCGTCCAGCAGAACGGTTTCTGGCTTTGACATGATTGCCCGGCCAATCGCGCACATCTGTTGCTCACCGCCAGAAGTATAGCCTGCAAGGCTTTTGCGACGTTCACGCAGACGCGGGAAATAGTCGTAAACTTTTTCAAGATCAGCTTTAACCTCTGCCCCACCCTTACGGGTGAATGCACCGGTTAGCAGGTTTTCCTCGATGGTGAGGTGCTCAAAACAATGCCGCCCCTCCATCACCTGAATAACCCCTTTGCGTACCAAAGCGGCTGGGTTCAACTCGGCCACAGGCTCACCCCGGTACAGGATATTGCCCTTGGTTACTTCGCCCCGTTCTGAATGCAGTAGGTTCGAAATTGCCTTTAGCGTCGTGGTTTTGCCCGCGCCATTGCCGCCTAGCAATGCCGTGATGCCGCCTTTAGGCACGGAAAGGCTAACGCCTTTCAGCACGAGGATCACGTGATTGTAGATCACCTCGATGTTGTTGACCTCTAGCAAGGTCTCGGTTTTGGCGCCGTCCAGCATAGCTTGTCACCCGGTTACTTAGAAAATGTCCTAAAAGGGTCCCCCGGCCGGGAATAACTGGCCGGGGGGATAGTCAACTTAGTTACAAGTCTGAGTCTGCCATTCTGGCTTGTCAGCAACATACTGGTTAGCAGCATCCTGCAACAGCGGAAGAACAACGTCGCCCATAGGTGCAACCAGATCGCTTACACGCTCAAAGTCAGAGCCGTTCCACTGCTGGATAAAGATCGAACCCTGACCTTCGTGGTCAGCACAAGATGCTTTGATCGGTGCGGTGAAACCTTCGAGGCCGAGCTCTTTCAAACGAGCTTCGCTCAGGTCGAATGTTTCAAGACCAACGCGCATCTCTTTACCAGTGATGGCTTTAACGCCGGTTGCTTTCTGTGCGGCTGCGATGGCTTCGGCCATGATAACAGCGTTGAACAGACCACGGTTGTACATAACCGTACCGATTGAATCCGCAGGTGCCTGTGATTTACCAGCATCAACAACGTGCTTGATCACGTCCTGGATCGCTGGGAAATCGGTGCCGATACCTGAGAAGTTTGAACCGAGGTAGCCTTTGCCTGCTTCGCCAACTGGACGAAGGTCAGCATGAGATGACGCCCACCAGTTGCCGATGAAGCGATCCATTGGGAAACGGATTTTAGCAGCTTCTTTGATGGCTGTTGGGTTCATCGCACCAAAGCCCCACATGATCATCCAGTCAGGGCGCTCTTTACGAACGTTCAACCACTGAGCTGACTGAGCCTGCATTTCTTTAACGCCGACTGGGAACTTGGCAACTTCAAAGCCCATTGTTTCTGACAGATTGTCGAGAAGCGGGATAGGCTCTTTACCATAACCAACGTCGAGGTAGATGAAGCCGATTTTCTTGCCTTTAATGCCACCGTTCTGGTCGATGTACTTCAAGATAGAAGTCATCTGTGACCAGTAAGATGCTGGGTAGTTAAAGGTCCAAGGGAACTTTTCACCAACAGCAGCAGCCGACAGGCCATAGCCCATTGACAGAACTGGGATTTCGTCAACTGGCGCTTTAGGGATCAGCTGAAGCGTGATGCCGGTTGAATATGGGTTGTATGCGACAGCGCCGTTGCCTTTGGTGGCTTCGTAGCACTCAACGCCTTTCTGGGCGTTGTAAGCTGTTTCACACTCTTCAAATTCGATTTTTACGCCGCCGATGCCGCCATCACGGGCGTTCAGCATTGCAAAGTAATCGGCAAAACCATCTGCGATTGGCGTACCAGCGCCCGCAAACGGACCTGAACGATAGGTCAGTGATGGAACATAGATGCTGTCTTCTGCCTGGGCCATAGTCGCGGCACCTGACGCAAGAACAGCAGTCGCCACCGCACCGGTGATGAGCTGTTTAAGCATAGGGTCTTCCTCCCGTTATAGTTCGGCGATCAGACCGCCAAACTGGTTGAAACCAAATCCACAAAGGCGCGGGGCGTGGTTTCAGACGCCCCGGCCAATTCCGACCTTTCCGCTTAGTGCGGGAATGGCCAAACACGAAGTTTCTGTTTGCCGACCTGCCATAGCTTAGCCAGACCGTGCGGTTCCTTGATCAAGATCACCACAATCAAAAGACCAATACCGACCAGAGAAACGTTTTCCATAATCGTTGGGTTGATGTCGAACACGTTCTTACCGACTTCTTTCAGTAGGATCGGGAAGGTCCAGATAAAGGCAGCGCCCATATAAGAACCAGTAATCGAACCTGCACCACCAAGGATCACCATGAAGAGGTAGAGGAAGCTGTGATTGATATCAAAGCTCTCAACCTCTGCCGCGCCCAGCCAGCAGAACACCATCAATGCGCCGGAAACGCCGCAATAGAATGATGATACAGCAAAGGCTGACAGCTTGGCCCGCAGCGGGCGCACACCGATCAATTCCGCAGCGATATCCATATCCCGGATCATCATCCATGACCGCCCAATACGACCACGCACCAAGTTACCAGCAACCCATGTCATAAATACAAGGATAGTCAGCACCAAGATATAGCGAACCTCTGGCGTTGCTTTCGCGCCGGTGATGATAAAGCCGAACATCTCCCGCTGAGGCACCTCAATCGCGCCTGATGGGTTGTAGTTGTACAGCCAACCGATGCGGATAAAGCACCATTCCAAAAAGAACTGCGCCGCAAGTGTCGCCACAATCAGGTAGAACCCTTTGATGCGCAGCGATGGCAGGCCGAACAGTGCACCAACGATGGCGGCAACCAAACCTGAAGCAAAGAACAGGATGATCATGTTGGTGTCTGGGAACCAATAGGTTAGTTTGTAACAAGCATAGGCACCAACCCCCATGAACGCGCCGGTACCCAGTGAAATCTGGCCAGCAAACCCGGTCAAGATGTTTAGGCCCAGCGTGGTGATCGTAAAGATCAGCACGGGGATCAGAATAGCATTCAGCGAAAACCCGTAGTCCATGAATGGCAGGCCGGTGAATGGGATCACAAGATAGGCCAGGAACAGCCAAATCATGATGCCGATTTTATCCTGACGGATCGGGAAAGCCTCCAGATCGTCGGCATAGTTGGTCTTGAACTGACCTGCTTCGCGATAAAACATATCGTCAGACCCTCTCGATAATCTTGTCGCCAAAGATACCCTGCGGTCGGAACAGCAGGAAGATCAGTGCGATTACATAGGCAAACCAGCTTTCAACGCCGCCGCCAAACAGTGGGCCCCAGTAGAATTCAAAGAATTTCTCACCAAAGCCAACAATCAGGCCGCCGACAATCGCGCCAGGAACCGATGTGAAGCCACCGAGAACAAGCACCGGCAAAGCCTTGAGTGCGATGATTTGCAGGGCGAATGACACGTCAGAACGCGCGCCCCACATGATGCCCGTGACCAAGGCCACGATACCGGCAGCAAACCATACGATCACCCAGATCTGGTTCAGCGAAATACCAACCGAAAGACTGGCCTGATGGTCATCGGCAACAGCGCGTAGGGCGCGGCCAATTTTGGTTTTGCTGAAAAAGATCGCAAGGCCGATCACCAACAACGTCGCAATAACGGCCGCAGCAATGTCCAGGTGCTGGAAATAAACATAGCCGCCCAGAACGTTCCATTCAGATGAACCCGTAGGCAGGCCAAGCTCTGTCGTAATCATCGTCTTTGGCTCACCACCAAAGATCCACTGACCAGCACCGATCAGGATGAACGTCAGGCCGATGGTGGACATGAACAGGATGATATCCGGTTGGTTCACGAGGTTTCGTAGAACCAGTCGTTCAACCCCAACCGCAAGCCCGTACATGACTCCCAAAGACAGGAGCAGCGCGAGCCATGCTGGCACGCCAAGTTCATGCAAACCAACCAGAACCAAAGCGGCGAACACCACCATGATGCCTTGGGCAAAGTTAAATACACCTGACGCCTTAAAGATCAGCACAAAGCCAAGGGCGATCAGCGAATAGAGAGTACCTGACACAAATCCTTCCCAAAGGGTCTGGATGAGAAGGTCTGGCAGCTCATACATCGTCACAAAGGGATCGACGAAAATGCCGTAAAGGATATCCATTAGTGTGCGACCCCCAAATATGCGTCGATAACGTCTTGATTTGCCTGAACTTCGTCAGGCGATCCATCGGCAAGCATCCGGCCATAATCCAGCACAACTACGCGGTCGGCGATGTCCATGACCACGCCCATGTCGTGTTCGATCAGGGCGATGGTGGTGCCGAACTGGTCGTTCACATCAAGGATAAAGCGGCACATGTCCTCTTTTTCCTCAACGTTCATACCGGCCATTGGTTCATCGAGCAGCAGCAGCTCAGGCTCCATCGCCAGCGCGCGCGCCAGCTCTACCCGTTTCTGCAGGCCATAAGGCAGGCTGCCAACCGGGGTTTTGCGGATATGCTGAATTTCGAGGAAATCGATGATTTCTTCGACCTTGCGGCGATGCTCAACTTCTTCTTTCAGTGCTGGTCCGTAACGAACCATCTGAGCGATGAAGTTTGACTTCATCTTCAACTGGCGGCCGGTCATCACGTTCTGCAATGTCGACATGCCATGGAACAACGCAATGTTCTGGAACGTACGCGCCACACCCTGCTCAGCCACTTCATAGGGGCGCATGCTGGGGCGACGTTCGCCTTTGAACCACACTTCACCCTCTTGCGGGTGATAGAAACCGTTGATCACGTTCAACATGGATGATTTACCAGCGCCGTTCGGGCCGATAATGGCGCGAACTTCGCCTTCCAAAATGTTGAATGAGATGTTTGACAGCGCCGTCACACCACCGAATTTCAGGGTGATATTGCGCATATCCATCATCACACCACCAATCTCTCGACCGTCTGGAGTGGTGAAGTTACCTTCGTTTAAGTCTTTCATGCCGCCCTCGCCTGGTCCGCCACAACACCTGCGTCGCGGATTTCGAGGGTGGCAGAGATTGAGCCCTTGCGACCATCCTCGTAGGTTACTTCCGTATCGGCAAAAACGCTGGTCGAACCGTCATAAAGCGCGTCGATCAGTGGTTTGTACCGGTCTGCAATGATTGTGCGGCGTACCTTTTGAGTACGGGTCAATTCGCCATCATCTGCATCAAGCTGTTTGTGTAGCACCAAGAAGCGGTGAACCTGACAGCCAGACAACATTGGGTCAGCGGCGACAGATGCATTCACTTCTTCAACATGGCTCTGCATCATTTCGTAAACTTTCGGGTGGCCCGCAAGTTCCTGATATGACGAATAGGCGATGTTGTTCCGCTCTGCCCAGTTACCAACCGCATTCAGGTCGATATTCAGGAATGCAGTGCAACGATCACGACCATCGCCAAGCAGCACAGCCTCCAGAATATTCGGGAAGAATTTCAGTTTGTTTTCAACGAACTTCGGCGCGAACAGGCGACCGTCCTGCATTTTGCCCACGTCTTTGGCGCGGTCAATAATGCGCAGGTGCCCAGAGCCCTCTTCGATAAAGCCAGCATCGCCAGTGGCAACCCAACCTTCTGGGTCTTTGGTTTCGGCGGTTTTATCTGGCTGTTTGAAGTATTCAACAAAGACGCCGGGCGAACGATACCAGACCTCTCCGTTATCATCGATGCGCAGTTCAACACCTTCGGTTGGCACGCCAACTGTATCTGCACGCACTTCACCATTTGGCTGAGCGGTGATGAACACGCTGGATTCTGTCTGACCATAAAGCTGTTTCAAGTTAACACCGAGCGAGCGGTAGAACTGGAAGATCTCAGGTCCGATAGCTTCACCAGCGGTATAGCCAAGGCGCACGCGGCTGAGGCCAAGTGAATTCAGCAACGGGCCGTAAACAGTGAATTTATAGAAAGCGTATTTCAGTCGATCCAACGCACCGACTGGTTTGCCTTCCATCAGGTCAGCACCGCATTTTTTCGCGTGGTCCATCGCCTTAGCGAACAACTTGCGTTTGCTGGCACCGGCGTCCTCCATCCGGATCATCACTTCGGTCAACAGACCTTCGAAAACCCTTGGTGGTGCAAAGTAATACGTCGGCCCGATTTCTTTCAAATCAGCGGTCATCGTGTCGGCGCTTTCAGGGCACGCCACACAGAAGCCGGTGACATAGCACTGACCGATTGAGAAGATGAAATCACCGACCCAAGCCATTGGCAGATAAGCAAGAACACTGTCTGACTGGTTCAGGCCATCGAACTTAGAAGATGCGCGAGAGGAAGAGATGATGTTCCGGTTTGACAGAACAACACCCTTCGGCTTGCCTGTGGTGCCAGAGGTGTAAAGCATGACGCAAACATCGTCATAATCACCCTTCGCAATACGATCATTAATCGCTGCTTCGTGCTTGCCAGCGTTATCGCGACCTAACTGCTGAAGGTCCTGATAAGAATGAAGCTGCGTGTGATCATATTTCCGCAGGCCGCGTGGGTCTGCATAAATGATCTGCTCAAGCATTGGCAGACGATCAGCAATCGAAAGAACCTTATCGACCTGCTCTTGGTCCTCAACGACAGCAAACCGAATTTCTGCATGTTCAAGAACAAACTGCATCTCTTCGGCAACGCTGTCCTGATACAATGGCACTGGTACGGCACCGCAACTTTGGATCGCCGGCATCGACCAATATAGTCTAGGACGGTTTGAACCGATAATAGCGACATTGTCGCCTTCGTTCAGGCCGATTTCAGCAAGCCCCAAGGCAAGAGAGCGCACTTCCTCGCGCACTTCTGACCACGTCCAACTTTGCCATATGCCAAACTCTTTTTCACGGCTTGCCGGGACATCGGCGCGATTCTTCGCATTCCAGTCCAGCAGCTTTGGCAGCGTATCCAGCGCTTCTGGCGCTAATTCCATGACCACAGTTGGTCCCTCCCCAAGCACGAAAGAATCGCGCGATACTACACTGGCTGTTTCCAGCTCTTGCGGCGATTAACCTTTTTTGACACCAGCCGGTCAAGGAACGGCACCGCATTTGTCCACTTAGTTGAAGGTATAATACAGAAATACTCACGAAAATCTTTTTTAGTAACACATTCAATGTGCAAAATTGCCCCGATATATGTTAACAATGTGCGTTAACAACCCGAAACCGGCGTAAAAAGGAAGTTTCATGTTTGTTTTGCGACATATACAGCATTTGAACCGGCGGGTGGTCTCATGAATTGGGATGATCTCCGATTCTTCCTAGCGTTGGCCAGAACCGGAAAACTGACCGGCGCAGGCCTTAGATTGGACGTTGATCATACGACGGTGCGCCGTCGAATTATGGCTCTGGAAGAATCTTTAGGTGAGACCTTATTTGCACGCTCGCCCAAAGGTTATGCATTGACCGATGCGGGCAAGCGGCTGGTCAAACATGCCGAAGAAATCGAAAGCCGCATGTTGATCGCGCAAAGCGATTTTCAGGCAGACCGCCCCGGCCTATCAGGTGTGGTACGGGTTGGCGCGCCAGAGGGGTTGGGCGCTTATGTGCTTGCCAATGCGGCATCTGAACTCTGCGAAGCAAATCCGCAGTTAGAGATGCAGCTAACAGCCGCCCCACGCATCATGAATTTGGCTGACCGAGAGGTAGATATCGCCATCTCCGTCTCTCGCCCCACCACTGGGCGACTAAAGGCACGGCGGATTGCTGACTATAAACTGCACCTATACGCCAGCTCAGACTTTTTGCGGCACAACAGCGTGATCTCAACGGTCGATGATCTGAAACGTGTGCGGGGCATCGGGTATATCCCTGATCAGATTTACGACGAAGAACTGAACTATATCCCTACTGTGCGCGGCGACCTAAAACCCTTTCTGACCTCTAGCTCCATTAACGTGCAAATGCGGCTCACGCTGGAAGGCAAAGGCGTGTGCATTCTTCCGGAGTTTATGGCGCGCAGGCACCGGGCGTTGGTGCGCTTACTGCACGATGACATTGATCTGAAACGCAGTTTCTGGATGATCACCCACGAAGACATGGGCCGACTAGAGAAAATCCGCACCTGTGCCGACTTCATCGCCCAGCGCGTGAAGGAAGAATTGCCCAAGATTTAGATAGGCAACCACCGTCCTGCATTACCAGGACGGTGGGTTTTTCTTGGCGCACGCCCACGCCACAGCTACTGAACAACAACTATAACACGTCGGTCTTCGTCCAGTGACACACAGGTGTTGCCCTCAACCGCCTGCGCTGGTGTGGATTCGCCTTGGTTGGTCGCCTTGATCATCCTGTCGTTCATGACGGCTTCCTCAGAGAAACCTGCCTTACGCAAGGTGGCACGAACGATGCCGTTTAGGACCGAGTCCATTCGATCTTCGGCCAACAGCGTATTGTACCAACGCGGGCCCACACAGTCAGCGTGTGCAGATATGGCAACCCGCAGCACATCCTCTGGGTTTCTGGCCGAAAGCTCTGCTACCAACTCATCAATCTGATTGTCAGGCGATGGCGAAGGCGTGCGTTCATTGTAATCAAAGAATATGCGGAACACTTTGGGCGGCGGCAGCCCGTTGGCGCGAGATACAACCTCAGCCAGCGCTTTCGATGCGGCGAGATCTTCGGGGAAGAAATCAACCGGCTTACCGCCTTTACCACCCGGCTCCAGCTCCGCTGCGCCTAGGACAGTATCGAGAACCACAACGTTGCCCTCGCTATCCTGTACTTC
>JBMYPG010000087.1:0-13507 GCA_049600095.1 Pikeienuella sp.
CTACCGGGATGTAGAGATTGATGCGGCTGCGCGCAGACAGGCGCAGAAAGTCTGCGTGGATCGGCAGATCCTTTATAACGTCTTTCTGAACGGCGCGGCAGATCACGCGGTTATCAGCGCCATCAACTTTCAGGTTCAGCAAAGTTGACATGAATTTACCGGCCCGCAGGGCTTTCAACAATTCATTGTCTTTGATGTTTACGGTCACGGGGTCTTCACCACCGCCGTAAATCACTGCGGGAACCATGCCATCGCGGCGTGCTTGGCGGGCGGCCCCTTTGCCCGAGTTTGGCCGCGAAACGGCGTCTAGTACTGGCATATCAGCCATAATATCTCTCCTTGAGTTACGGCGGCGATCCTCCAGGGGTGTAAGCGCCGCGCGGAGCGGCTTATAGACGAATCTATGGGGGAGTCAAAGGTTAGGGGCGCACGTTACGCCCACCTAACATTTATCAAAGTACATTGCGTTTAACGCCTGCATGGCCTGACCAACAATTGCCTCGTCAGACTGCATTTCCAGCCTATCGGCAACGGCCCCGGCATGAAACGCCAAAAGTATAGGCGCGCCAGTAAACTTGTGGATATTCAACCACTGACTAAACACACCACGTTCGTCACCGCCGTACCCGATCCATTCAACACCAGGTTCCCAAAACACACGGTCGAACTTCAAATAGGTCTTGCTAAGGTGCCCCATGCCTAGTCGATCAATCGCACCCAATTTTACCGCCGGTAAGGCAGGTAAAAACTGGATTGCCCCGGCCTTCAAAACACCAAGTGGAACAGTAACAATCACCGCATCAAACCGCAGCTCCTGATCGGTTACGATGCGAACTCCTTCGTCATCATGATGAATGGCTTGCACCACTTGCCCTAACCGCAAGTCAAACCCACCCATTAGCGGCTTAAATATCTGAGCATACCCATCGGGGAAAACATAATCCCCGCCATATTGTTCAGCGCCTTCCAAATGCGCCGACGGCGACAACAAGTTTGCGTCCGCCCCAAACTCCTGCTCAACCTCTGCAACTGTTTCGAACCAATCGGGCAGTTCATCCGGTTCGATCTCCACACCACAAGACCCTCGTGCCACAAAACTATCGTAGTCTGTGCGTAACAGGCGCGCCCCAGCGCGATCCGCCAGTGCCTTCGCCGGATTTCGGGTCGCACCATGTACCCATGATGCACCAAGGTCCAAAACCTCACCTAACCGGTCATCTGACCAAACGCGTCCACCAATCCGGTCACGCGCCTCAAACACCATCACCTCAACACTGGCACCAACCAATTCATTCGCAGCAGCCAATCCCGCCGCCCCTGCCCCAATAATGGCAACTTGCCTGTGAGACTTGGCTACGGATTTGCCAACACGACGACCAGAGATCAACGCACCATGCACCGTCGATGGATGACCTGAACTACAAGCCTCCCCTGCAAAATACAGCCGATCACCAACTGAGGCCCGCAACACCCCACGGTCATTGGTATCCGCGCCTTTGGCCAAATAGGAATATGATCCACCCGCAAACGGGTCACTACGCCAACGGGTAATGATATGGCCAATGGGGTCAGGTGCCTGGGCTGAACTGGCAATAGAAGGCGAGGCAAGCGTTATCGCGGCAACAGAAGATGAAGCCAAAAATCCACGTCGGCTAATATCTGAATTCATCAAAGCCCCAAGATTTACAGGTCAATCAAACGTATCAGCGGGGCCAACCCCCCACAGCTCTGTCTTCTGGGTCCACCCCTGATGGCCATCCGCCTCAACCTCGCACCATTTTTGGGCGCAGGCAGTGACCTTCACCACCACTCCCGCCTCAGCAATGGCAGTCAGCTCCGCATCATGCGCGGGGCCATCGCGCAACGCAGCGCGGTCAGAGGTGACAACAGCCGTACGTGAACCACGCAACAATGCATGATGCACCCAGCCTGTAGCATCATCCATATCCCGCACTTTGCGCCAATGGCCATGCTCCGCCAAAACCTGCAACGGCATGCCCTTACGCAAAAACACCCAATCAATGCGATAGGTCAGGCCCGGCCCGCGTCGAATATTCGCCTTATCGGTTTTCAGACTGACATAGCGCGGCAAAGCAAGGTTAGTAACCGGCCCGGTTGCGATTTCCGCAGCAACGGCAACACCACCAGCTGGAGCAGCCAGAACGCTGGCAGCCAGCAAAATTGCGGCCAAGCCTGACCTAAATATATTCAGCATCGAAATTAGCACCTGATTCTGCGCCTCATGCGTCGTCGCGGCTGCTTGTCGCGACCGTATTGGTAGCTTATCAGAATGTTACGCCTTGTCACCGCCTTGAAGGAATCTAAACCCATGTCCGAACGCCTTTCCGTTGTTGTTACCCGCCGCCTGCCTGAACCGGTGGAGGCTAGATTATCGGAATTGTTCGATGTGGAGCTGAATAAAAGCGATACGCCAATGTCGCGCGCCGACCTGGCCGCCGCGATGAACCGGGCCGACGTATTGGTTCCGACCCTGACAGATAATATCGACCAACGCCTGCTCGCGCAGGGTGGCGATCGTTTGCGCCTGATTGCTAACTACGGCACCGGCGTTGACCACATCGACGTGGCAACCGCCCGCCAGCGTGGTGTTCTCGTCTCAAACACACCAGATGTACTGACCGAAGATACCGCAGACATCGCCATGACCCTAATTTTGGCAGTTCCCCGCCGGGTGAAAGAGGGTGCAGCCCTCATCCGCGCTGGCGCGTGGGAAGGTTGGGCACCAACCGCACTGATGGGCAGCCGAGTTTCCGGCAAACGTCTGGGTATCGTCGGCATGGGCCGCATTGGCCGCGCCGTCGCCCATCGCGCCAAGGCTTTTGGCATGGAAATCCACTATCATAACCGCCGAAAGGCCCACCCAGACATCGAAGCGGAATTGGGTGCGCGTTATTGGGAAAGCCTCGATCAGATGCTGACCCGCATGGACATCGTCAGCGTTAACTGCCCACACACACCTGCGACCTATCATCTGCTGAACGCACGGCGTTTGAAACTGATGAAACCAAGCGCCTTTCTCATCAATACAGCGCGCGGTGAAATCGTGGACGAAAACGCAATGACTCGTATGCTGGCTGCCGGTGAATTGGCCGGTGCCGGTCTGGATGTTTTTGAAAACGGCCCTCAGGTGAACCCAAAACTGGCCGCACAGCCCAATGTCATGCTGCTGCCGCACATGAGTTCCTCAACCGAAGAGGGTCGGCTGGAGATGGGTGAAAAGGTCATCATCAACATTAAAACCTTCGCTGACGGCCACCGCCCGCCGGATCAGGTTGTGCCATCAATGCTGTAAAGCGGCGTTGCAATACCATCGCAACACCTTATCTGAACAGGCAACATGCAACAGGTCGTCGACTTTTTCCTAGATAATCTCTGGCTCTGTGTCGGGGCCGGAGTCATCTTAGTTGTGGTTGGGGATGAAGTCCTCGGTCTCAGCAAGGGCATGTTCGGCGATGATACCGACGATATGTCGATGGAGCCGCGCAATCGGAAAAAACGCAAAAATCGGCGTAAAAAGAAAAAGGATGACGATGATGCTTCACTCGTCATCGATGACATGTTGAACCGGAAGTAAGCCTAAATTAGTCTGGGCCTACTCAGTTTCAATCAGATGCTGCTTCACCACTTTTGACTGCAAAGCCAAAAAGCCGAACGTCAGCCCAAGCGAACCAAAGATTTTGAAGTTCACCCAAAAACTTTCGGATTGGGTGCGCCATACGACTTCATTCACAATCGCCATAAACACAAAGAACATCGCCCAACGTTTGGTCAGGATCATCCAACCCGCATCGGTCAGCGGCAACATCTGCCCCATCAAAGACTTCAGATAAGACTGCCCGCGCAGCAATCCCCAACCCAGAACCAGCGCAAATACACTGTTCACAATCGTCGGCTTCATCTTGATAAACGTCGCATCATTCAGCCAGATCGTCAGGCCCCCAAACACGACAACAACAACAGCCGTTACTACTGCCATACGTGGCAATTCGCGGTTAATGAACCAGGAAATCGCAAGCGAGATCAGGATCGCGGGGATAAAAGCGACCGTGGCTAGTACCACGCCTTTATACTCGCTCCCAAACAGGGTCACGGTATCCTCTGAATACATGCGGTATGTCAGGAAAAAGATCGCGAGCGGGCCGAATTCCAGCGCCAGTTTGATCAGCGGGTTTTGTTCTTTATCAGTCATGAACCCCAATTAACCATTCACCAAGGCTACGGAAAGCCCTTTAACCGAATTCGACCAATATTGCGCCCAGCGCAATAAGGCACATAAGACCGGCACGGGCCGGGCCGACTTCCTCTTTCAGAAATAGCCAGCCGAATATCGCGGCAAAGATCACCGATGTTTCGCGCAGGGCAGCAGCCTCACCCACGTTATCCAATCGCGTTGCCAGCATGATTGACCCAAAGCTGACAATCGCAACCAAAGACCCCAAAAAGCCGCGCTGTAACAAGGGCATCAAAGGTGGTCGCTCAGGCATGACCCGCCATCTGCGATAAGAAATGATGGGGAACAAGAAACCATCAACGACAAAAAACCACGTAATGAATGTGAATGGGTTTTCCGCCAACCGAATGCCCCAAGCATCGTAAGTCGTGTACCCAGCGGTAAATATCCCGGTGGCAAAGGCAAGCCAAAGCGCAACAATCAATTGATCCCGGTTCATCGTCATGCGGCGTATATTCAACGCTGCTAACGCCATAATCGCCCCGGTCAGCAAGATAACGCCAGACCACTGCCCACTATCAAGCCGTTCACCAAAAACGAACCCGGCCAAAACCACTGTTGCAAGCGGCGAAACGCCACGAACAACCGGATAAACGGCGGTATAGCTGCCACGCTGATAGGCATTAGCAAGCAACAGCTTATAAATACTGTGAACGACAAAAACGCCCACAAGGATCGGCAATATTTCGGGGCCCGGCAGCGGCAGAACAAACAAACCGACAATTAGACCGATGATACCGTAATTCAGGTCTATCGCACCACGCACAAGCCAAGGGTCAAACCGACCCTTTTGCAAGGCACCAAACCCGGCATGCGCTGCGGCTGAGATTAATGCGAGGATTAGCGCTGCACGCTGGCCAGCAGGTTGTCCTTCAACAGAAACAACCCAATCAACCAGCGCATCGATCACGAAGCGGAGCCGGGACTGGCACCCGTCAACGCCTCAGCGAATTCATTCGGGTCAAAGGGGTTAAGGTCATCAATCTGCTCACCCACGCCAATCGCATGGATCGGCAGGCCAAATTTATCAGCCAAGGCAACCAATATGCCACCTTTCGCCGTACCATCCAGCTTGGTCATCACCAAACCACTGACATCAGCAATCTTTGAAAATATCTCAACTTGGCTAACCGCGTTTTGCCCCGTCGTCGCATCCAGCACCAACAGCGTATTATGCGGCGCAGTTTCATCCTTTTTGCGGATAACCCTGACGATCTTTTCCAGCTCAGCCATCAAATCAGACCGATTCTGCAAACGCCCTGCTGTGTCGATTAACAGCATATCAGCGCCATCCGCCTCGGCCTTGGCCATCGCATCAAAAGCAAGGCTCGCCGGGTCAGATCCTTCAGGTGCCGTCAGAACAGGCACACCTGCCCGCTCTCCCCAAACCTGCAATTGCTCAACGGCGGCGGCACGAAATGTATCACCAGCAGCAATAACCACCGACTTACCAGCAGATTTCAACTGACTGGCCAACTTACCAATGGTTGTGGTTTTGCCCGACCCATTAACACCCACCACCAAAACGACCTGCGGGCGCTTGGGGTAAATCGGCAAGGGCCGCGCAACTGGGTCCATGATCCGGGCCACTTCAGCCGCCAACAGCGACTTAATCTGCTCACCGCCCAGCTTTTTACCAAACCGCCCCTCTGCCATCGCTGCGGAAACACGCATCGCGGTTTCAACGCCCATATCAGCGGTAATCAGCAATTCTTCGAGCTGCTCCAGCATCTCATCATCAAGAACACGCTTTTTCTCAACCGTTGCAGCAGCGCCACCACCACTAACCGCGCCAACCAAACGGGCGGCGAGACCCTTCTTAACTGGCTCTGGTGCGACCACGGGCGCTTCTGGCTCACCATCTTCCAACAGGGCTTCGACACCTTCATCCAACTTGGAAGAAGATTTGGTCAGGCGATCTTTGAGTTTGCGGAAAAAGCTCATAAGTCCTCGGCGTAGTCTTTGATAGTTCCATAAACCGATAACGGCGTCTTGACCATGGGGCGCAACTCGCATCACTGTCGCGAAAGCTTACATCGGTGTATAAGCGCCCCACATAAGGGCGAAGGATGCGAATATGAATATGGAAAGCCAAGTTGAACTGGTTTTGCGTCAGGACGCTGACAATGTTGCAACGCTAACATTGAACCGGCCTAAGGCCCGCAATGCCCTCTCTCGCCCTTTGATGGCTGCTCTGCATGCCATGCTGGATACGCTGCACCAAGATAAATCCGTGCATGTCATTGTTATTCAGGGTTCAGGTCCGGGCTTTTGCGCCGGTCACGACCTTAAAGAAGTGCGCGGCGATACCTCGGCTGAATTCTACCAGACCCTATTCGCCGAATGCTCCGCCCTCATGCAGCGCATTCAATCCGTACGCCAACCGGTGATCGCCAAGGTCCACGGCATTGCCACTGCCGCTGGCTGCCAATTGGTCGCCACCTGCGATTTGGCCGTCGCCGCTGACACCGCCCGATTCGCCACCCCCGGCGTAAACATCGGCCTGTTTTGCTCAACACCCATGGTGGCGCTAAGCCGCGCAGTTGGCCGCAAGCAAGCAATGCGCATGCTCCTGTCCGGCGACATGATCCCCGCGGCGCAGGCGCTCGACATCGGGCTAATCTCAGACCTCGCAACTGAGGCTGATTTAGATGAAACCACACAGGCACTTGCCAAGCAGATCGCCGCAAAATCACCGCTAACCTTGGCAATTGGGAAAGAGGCTTTTTACGAGCAGATCCAAATGCCCGTTAGCGCCGCCTATGATTATGCCAGTCAGGTAATGTGCATGAACATGGCCAAACGCGACGCAGAAGAGGGCATTGATGCCTTCATTGAAAAGCGTGATCCTGTCTGGCGCGGCGAGTAACCTGCAAACAATTGTAACTACTCGACTTTTAATATTAGCTCCCCGTTAGGATTGGGTCGGCAAGGTCAGCTTATGACTTGCCATGACCCACACCTAAACACCCCCGCCCCACCACTGAGCAACCTCAGTATCCTCGTCGTTGATGACAGCGCAGCATGCCGAATGGTCTGCGCAGCTATGGCCCGCGCGCTCGGTGCCTCCGTTGAAATGGCCGAAACCGCCATTCAGGCGTTGGCGATGGCTGAAAAAACGCCATACGACTTGATCATCGTCGATATTGGCCTACCAGATTCAGATGGCCGCGTGCTGATCAGCGCGCTCCGCGAGCTCTCTGCCTGCCAAAAAACGTCACTGCTCTGCGTCTCAGGCTTGGGCGGCGATGCGCGCAAATCTACCGCGATGATCTCAGGCGCTGACGCTTTTGCAACCAAACCATTCAGCAACCTCGGTGCCTTCCAAACCGCCATTTGTGACGCCCTAAATCGGCCTGACGAAGACAGCAACATCTCTTCTCCATCCCTACGGAACTTCACGCCCGAAGCCCTGCGTGATCTCGACCAAGCCGCCATCCGGCTTAGGGAAGCCATCGCATCGGGCGACACCGGCGCGTTGCGACGCAGCGCCCATTTCCTTTCCGGCGTCGCCAATCTGGTCGGCGATGACCATCTCGCCAACCTTTGTCGCAAGGCAGAGGCGATGGACAAAGACGCAGGTGCCCTGCGCGCCACCGAAAAGATGCTGAAACAGACAGAAGCAGTCCGCAAAACACTGGCGCTGCAAGGATGCTTATGAACACAGCCCTCATTGTCGAAGATGACGAGGCACTGGCGGCATCCTATGCAGCAATCCTGCAACGCGCCGGGATAGGCGCAGATATTGCCTCAACAATCACTACCGCCGAACGGCAAATGCAGGCTCGGTTACCAGATGTCATCGTGATGGATTTAGGCCTGCCCGACGGCGACGGCATGGACTTTATCCGCGCATTACAGACGGCAAACAAAAGCCCGCAAATCATCGTCGTTTCGGGCGACGGCTCAATCACCCGCGCAGTGGAGGCAACGCGTCTCGGTGCCTATGACTTCCTCACCAAACCCATAAACGCCAGCAAATTCACGCAAATCATTTGCGAAGCGATTCGAGCATCGCAACACACTCATTTCAAAGCCACAGAACCAACAGACAATCTCGGTCTCATCGGTTCATCAGACATCATGATCAAACTCCGCCAACGTCTGCGTCGCGTGGCAAAATCAGGTGCAGCAGCATTTATCACCGGCGAAAGCGGCGTGGGGAAAGAGCTTTGCGCCCGCGCCATCCACACCGCCAGCGCCCGCGCCAGCGGCCCATTCGTGGCACTAAACTGCGGTGCCATCCCTGGCGATCTGTTGGAATCAGAGATGTTCGGTCATCTACGCGGTTCCTTCACTGGCGCAGTTGTTGATAAACCCGGTGCAGCGGCAGAGGCTGACGGAGGTGCGCTATTTCTTGACGAAATTTGCGAGATGGACATCCGCCTTCAAACAAAACTACTGCGGTTTCTGGAAACAAGCTCCGTCAGGCCAGTTGGTGCCGCACATCCATACAAAGTGGATGTTCGCATCATCTGCGCCACCAACCGCGACCCGCGCGCTGAAACCGCCGCTGGACGGTTTAGAGAAGACTTGTTTTATAGGCTTTTTGTGCTGCCAATCCATGTCCCTCCATTACGCGAGCGTGGCAGCGACGTGTTGGAAATCGCCGAACACATCCTCTCCGCCTCAGCGATAGAGGAGGATATGCCTCGCCCGGAATTTACCAATGCCGCAAGAATGGCCATTCGCTCAGCCGATTGGCCCGGCAACGTAAGGGAACTGCGCAACGTCATTCAACAGGCCTTAGTCTTGGGCGAATCCAATGAAATCGACACAGCGCTACTAAACATTTCCGTCAATGATCTTGAACGGGCGCAAGCCTCAGCAGCAGCAAAACTATGCCATCTGCCTCTTTCTACCATAGAACAATTGATCATCGACGCTGCAATAACGGCCTACGGCAGCCTACCAAAAGCTGCCCGTTCCCTCGGGCTCAGCCCTTCTACGCTCTATCGAAGGCAAGAAGCCCGAGTCAAAACCCCCTAAATCTACTCAGAAATCGGCCTAAGGCTGTAGCACAGACGGGCCATCCCGCCGCTTCCAAACCTGCTCAGGCCGCGTCGGCTTCCCCGGTAAATGTATCGGAAAACAACTCATCAACCACCATGCGCCACTGAGCATAAAAATGCCGCTCAGCCCCTTCTGCGGCAAAGCGGGCGAAATCTGATTTGGTGGATAGGTTCTGGTCAGCCATTTCAATGATCAACTCAGCCCAGGCCTCCGGCGTATTCGCCGTAACCTCATAACCACCATCAATGGCATATTCCGGCAAACCATCGATCTGAGAGGTTAGCGTTGGTCGAGCCGCCGCATGCGCGATTAACGCTCGCAAACCAGACGGTGCCCAGCGCGCCGGAATGGCAACAACATCACAGGCCGCATAAGCACCCTCTGGCGTTGCCGGTTCACCAGCCAGCGCGACATGGCTCATATCACCTGCCAGTTTTTCCAACGCCTCATGTTCCCCACCCTCACCCCAGATGATCAGTTCAGCTGTTTCAGGGGAAACCTTGCGCATCGCCTCAATCAGAATATCCAAACCCGCCTGATTATTCAGATCGCCAATGGCACCAATGGTCAACGGCCCAGAACGGGTTTTGGGCGCGACACCCAAATACCGATCCAACCGGATGCATGCCCGAATGGCCCGCAATTTCTGATCAGGTACAACCCCGGCCCGGTCAAGCCATTTAGCCTGCGCATCGGAAACAGCAACAACCCGATCGAATAATGCAAAACTGGCCTTCAACAACGCGGTAACACCCGGCATCCTGCGTATACTTTTTACATACGCACCGGACCAATCATGTTCGACATGCACAATCGGCGCGCGGGCATATGATGCGCGCAATGCAACGAAAAAGGGGAAATTCTTCCAACAGACTGCAAGATGCGAAACAATCATATCCGCCTCAACCTGAGGCGTCTTCCATCCACCACGTTTCACTTCGACGACCTCGTGCCGACCGAGAACATTCATTTCCGGGCTGTTTTCGAAAAATGCAACGATCTCATTGATATCGCTGTATTTTCCTTCTTCCACCAGATGGATAATCGTTTTCATCTCTTGCTCTCCCAAGCAAACCCAAGTGGCCTGAAGCCTCAGGCCTGTCCCAGTTCAGATCCTTTGTTATCACCAGATCGTCACCTCAACATTTATACAGCAAACAACATGCCAAAAAATTTGCCCACTCCGCATTCAGAATATAGTGCATTTAAACTCTATTACCCGCGAAAGGTTTCCATTCTTCTAAAGTACCAGTTAACGCATTCGCCCAAGGGTCCGCGCCTTCCATATAAAGCCATTAAGGAAAGGTAAATTTTCTCTCGAAACGTTAACCCTGCTTGCCTGTTCCATGCTAGGCAAATTGTACGACGCAGCGCCCCTGTGTGCGCGGCTCTATCTGCTAAGCTGCGAATATGCGCGCCTTCAATAACATGTAATATCAACGGGTCGATTTTTACACCCAAACTCAACCCTACTTTCAACGACCTACGCCACTGCGTTCGCGAAAAATTGCAGGGCGATGTTACTGAAACTAGAAATGTTGGTACCTGCCTGATTTCACCACCAAAAGCAGCCAAACGAACCAACCACTCATGCACATGCCCGACGGAACATGTCACAGGAACACCACCAGTATTAAGATAAGCTTCTCGGCGAAACGCAACCGCCAATGGGCGGTGATATTCAACTTCCGAAATCAACTGAGCCGCCGTCACATACCGATCAGCCTTAATCTGATAGTCACTACCGATTACAGCTGCGGCACCAGATTCATCAGCTAAAACAGCCGCCAGAACAGCCAAATTGCTCTTATTCCAAACCTCATGTGAGCCCATGAACACGACAATTTCAGCTCTGGCATGCCATACCCCAAGATTACGCGCTTCCGCTAGGGAGGGTACATCTGAAAGCATAATACGAAACCGCTTGTCTGATTGCTCTAACGCGGCCAGTTCGTCCATTGTCTGAACATCTTCACTTAGGCAGATGACCAAAGCCTCCCACCGACGAAAACTCTGATTTCGCAATTGCTCAAACATTTCCTCGGCACTGCGATCAAAACGTTCGAGAACAATGACAACCGATATTCTTGGCATACCGAAAACTCCGGCACTAAATCGGCGTAACATGATCCACCTCTGAAACCACGACGCCACACTACAAACACTACGCAGAGGTGGGCAGGTCCAAAACGCAACGCCGGACCCTACACAAACAACACACAACACTTGGCAACCAGGGTCGCCACAACACACATGCGGCCAATGAAACGCGGCCAACACTCCAACTTAGGTTGGTGAAAGCTTGCTTTGGCCGTTGCGCATATTCAGCAGCGCAATAACTCCATCCAAAACACCGGCCCAACAACACCGGCCCAACAACACGGGCCTCAAACAACTGGACTGATGGCAAACTTCTCATCAATCTACTCACACGCGACGGTGAACCGCCGCATGAAAGTGTTACGCAAGTACCGGGCCAACATTCCTTGGCCGCTAGGGCGGACGAATATGAAGTTAAGTCTATATAAATAGGGGGCGGATCAGACACCGGGTTGGATTCGCCGCTGCATGGTGCAATTCTGATTTGCAAATCGGCATTATCCATTGCAGCAAATTGCGACCCAAACTGTATCAAATAAGTGCATCAAGAACATATGAACGACCAATCAGAAAACCCAGTTAGATGGCCTTTCTCTTAAATAACAACGCCTTAAGAGATTATTACCAAGTTGGCACAACGCATGCATACCGGTCAGCGTCTGCCAAAATAAACATACCGGGTGAGAGCCATGACCAAAGCTGTGATTGAAAAAGCTGAGCCAGAAAAATTTGACCCAAGGGTCGCTTTCAACCGTGCAACCGGGGCTGATCAGGCGCTGCCCACTCAAGAAGTGTTTGGCATCAACATGGTCGATGCCCCCACTGACGCAATATTAGCATGGCTATTGGATTATGATGCCAAACGCCGGGTCAGCATGGCAGATGCGCCCGCAACAAAATTGGCAGCCAGCGACGAAACATTCGCGGACGCCTTGGCAGAGGCAGATTTGGTGTTGCCAGAGGGTGCAACTCTAAAGCACTCAGCCCGCATCGCCGGCTGGGGATTAGACAACCCGCATACACATAAAGAGTTCTTTCCGGCGTTATGTAAGGCCGCTGCGGATCGCGGTTACTCAATCTACCTCCTTGGCGGCGCATCTGGCACTGCCGAGGCAACGGCATTCACTGCGCGCGGTTTCGCCCCCGGCCTGAAAATCGCCGGTGTCCGCGACAACGGTTTTGATGTTGATGATTGCGATGCAGTCATCAGCGGCATTAACGCATCAGGTGCTGATATTGTACTTGTGTCGATGGATGCTCCTGCTCGCGAAACATGGATGGCTGAAAACTCTCAGCGGATTGGTGCCTCGCTACTAATGGGGGTTAACGACCTGTTTAACGAATATGCTCGTGCAAATGGCTCTATACTGTCCCGCATTTCACGGCTGCCAAAGAAGTTTGGCAAAATCGCCAGTTACTCTGTCAACGCCGCATGGGCACGTTTGAAACGGTATGAAACCGCCAAGCGCGTTTTAGACGTTACTGCATCGGGTTGCGGCCTGATTGTCCTTTCCCCCTTGTTTATCGGCATGGCCATCGCCATTCGGATGGAAAGCAAAGGCGGCGTATTCTTCAAACAATATCGTGTCGGCAAGAACGGCGAGTTATTCCCGATGATGAAATTCCGGTCGATGTACGCTGATGCAGAGGCTCGGCGCGAGGCCTTGCTGGCCGAAAGCGAACGCAAAGGCGTTTGTTTTAAGATGAAGGATGACCCGCGCGTCACCAAAATCGGCAAATTCATCCGCCGCTCGTCGATTGATGAGCTGCCACAGCTTATCAACGTGCTAAAGGGCGAGATGAGCCTCGTCGGCCCCCGCCCTGCCCTGACGCAGGAAGTTGAACAATACGACGACCGCGACCTCGCCCGCTTGGCCGCCGTTCCCGGCATCACCGGCATCTGGCAAATTTCTGGCCGCGCCGACATCAGCTTTAAACGAATGATTGAGATGGACATCGCCTACTCGAAATCTCGCTCAATCCTGCTCGACATCGCAGTCCTCCTCCTCACCGCCCCCGCCCTATTAAGTAGCCGCGGCGCTTACTAAAGGCGAAATCGGTTTACTCTGAAAAAGAAGCATCAAAATTCGCGTTCGAAATCAGCAACTTAATGATTGAGAGGCAGTGAATTTTGATTCAGGT
>JBMYPG010000088.1:0-13499 GCA_049600095.1 Pikeienuella sp.
GATGACTTTTCACTCCGCCCCAGTCATCCCCCCTTCCACTGTCATCCCCGCGAAGGCGGGGACCTCACAAAATTATGCGCTTATCATCACGGCCAGTGCGGAAGCGGCCACATGACCCGCTACATCAGGCAAATCATCCTGCCAGAAGTTGGCGAAGAAGGCCAAAACCGCCTCTCGACCGCCCATGCGCTGATCATCGGAGCGGGCGGCCTTGGCGCGCCTGTCATTCAATACCTCGCAGGCGCGGGCATCGGTCACTTAACCATTGTGGACCCTGACGTGGTGGATAAAAGCAACCTTCACCGCCAAACCATCTTTACCGAAAATCGAATCGGCCAAAGCAAAGCAAAGGCCGCCACCACCTTCGCTAAAAACCTGAACAGCAACATCGCCACCAAAGCGATTGTCGATCACTTAAACCCCAATAATATCAGCGCACTACTAAACGAAGCTACCATCGCGCTAGACTGCGCCGACAGCTTCGCCGTCAGCTATATCCTCTCCGACGCCTGCCTGAATGCCAACATCCCACTGATCAGCGCATCGGCGCTAGGTCTATCAGGTTATGTCGGCGGCTTCTGCGGCGGTGCCCCCAGTCTACGCGCCGTTTTCCCAGACCTTCCAGACCAAGCCGCCAATTGCGCCACCGCAGGCGTGCTCGGCCCCGTCGTCGGCACACTGGGCGCGATGCAGGCGCAAATGGCGCTCACCACAATTCTCAGCATTGAACCAAGCCCCCTAGGCTGCCTCACCACCTTTGACGGCAAAACCATGCAATCCGGCGGTTTCCGCTTCGACAACGCACCCGAACCAGAAACCGCCCTCCGCTTCATCGCCCCCGAAACCATCACCAAAGATGATTTCGTGGTGGAACTACGTGACGAAGCCCCAACCCCCATCCGGCCAAACGCCCTACGCACCACAGCCGACCAATTTGGCCCTGACGGCCCACGCCCTGCATCGGGGCAACGGGCCGTCATGGTCTGCCGCTCCGGCCTCCGCGCTTGGGCGGCTGCCTCCCGACTAACCGAACACTGGCAGGGCGAAGTTGTGCTCGTTGCTGTCTCTTCTGAAGCTGCCTCAACAGATCAACCCGAGGGAACATCTCCATGAAAAAACTCACATTTCTGGCCGCTATTTTGGCTGCCAGCCCGGCCTTCGCCGCCGACAAAATGACCCTGATGCTCGATTGGTTCGTGAACCCAGATCACGGCCCAATCATCATCGCACAGGAAAACGGATATTTTGCTGAGCAGGGTCTGGAAGTCGAAGTCATCGCCCCCGCCGACCCATCAGACCCACCAAAACTCGCCGCCGCAGGCAAGGCTGATTTGGCTATCTCGTACCAGCCACAGCTTCACCTCCAAATTCATGAGGGCCTGCCCCTAAAGCGCGTCGGCACCCTCGTCGCCACTCCACTGAACTGCCTGCTAGTGCTAGAGGACGGCCCAATCAAGTCCATCGCTAACCTAAAGGGCGGCAAAGTCGGATTCTCCGTCGCTGGTGTTGAGGAAGCCCTGCTGGGTGCCGTTCTCGCCCCGCACAACCTGACCATGGATGACATCGAACTCGTCAACGTGAACTGGTCACTGTCACCATCACTCATGTCCGGTCAGGTTGACGCCGTCATCGGTGCCTTCCGCAACTTCGAACTGAACCAGATGGAAATCGAAGGCGTAGAGGGCCGCTGCTACTACCTCGAGGAAGAGGGCTTGCCGTCATATGACGAGCTGATCTACGTGGCCAACCCAGAGATGATGGACAAAGACAAAATCGTCCGCTTCCTCGCCGCCACGGAAAAGGCGACCCAGTACATCGTCAACCACCCCGTAAAAAGCTGGGAGATTTTCAGCGGCACTTCATCTGAGCTACAGGACGAGCTAAACGCCAAAGCATGGGTAGACACCCTCCCTCGCTTTGCCCTTCGTCCAGCAGCGCTGGACGCAGGCCGCTATTCACGGTTTGAGGCATTCCTAAACGAGGCGGGCCTTGCCCCATCAATCAACCCGGTCGGCGACATCGCCATCGACGTGACGGAATAATGGCCAGTTACGGCAAAGCCTTCGCCGCTTGGCAGGAAAGGTCGGCCAGTTGGCCGGCCTACACCCACCATGCGTTTGTTGAGGGACTAAAGGACGGAACGTTGCCGAATGCCGCGTTCCTCCATTACCTGCGTCAGGACTATGTGTTCCTCGTCCATTTCTCCCGCGCCTGGGCGCTGGCGGTGGTCAAAGCTGACACGCTTGATGAAATGAAGGTTGCGGCTGGCACAGTAGACGCACTAGTCAACGAAGAAATGCGCCTGCACGTCGGCATTTGCGAAGCAGCGGGCATCTCCGAAGCAGAGCTATTCGCCACCGTAGAAGCCAGCGAAAACCTCGCCTACACCCGCTATGTGCTGGAGGCCGGGTATTCCGGCGATTTCCTCGACCTGATGGCCGCACTCGCGCCTTGCGTCTTTGGTTACAGCGAAATCGGAACGCGCCTAGCGGTCGAAAAATCGTCAGAAACCTATGGCGAATGGATCGCGACCTACGCAAGCGAGGACTATCGCGGCCTTTGCGAAACCGTCGGAGCCATGATCGACGCCGCGCTGGAACGCCGGTTAGGGCCTGACTATATGGCCTCCCCACGTTGGGACGCACTGTGCGACCGTTTCGAAACCGCAACACGGCTCGAAGTATCGTTCTGGGAAATGGGACTGAACCCATAACTCAGTCGCCCGGCATAACCCTGACAGGTGCCGCCAACATTGGCGGCACACCTCTGTTCGCTGACCTGACGCTCTCTATCGCGCCGGGCCAATGGACATGCCTGCTCGGCCCCTCCGGCGTCGGCAAATCATCCGTCCTGCGCCTAATCGCAGGCTTGGCAGATGAAATCGAATTCACGGGGCATATCAGCGCTACCGACAACGCGCTGCTCGCTGGCCGCATCGGCTACATGGCCCAATCAGACCTGCTGTTGCCTTGGGCAACCCTAACGGCAAATGTCGCCATCGGCGCACGCTTACGCGGCGAAAGCACTGATACAGACCGCGCCAACGAAATGCTGGAACGCGTCGGCCTAGCGGACCACCGCACCAAAAAACCCGGTGCCCTCTCCGGCGGCCAACGCCAACGCGTCGCACTGGCCCGTACATTGATGGAGGATCGACCAATCATCCTCCTCGACGAGCCATTCTCAGCCCTCGATGCCCGCACTCGCGCCGAAATGCAGGAATTGGCGGCAAACCTGCTTAGGGAGCGCACCGTCCTCCTCGTCACCCACGACCCGGCAGAGGCGTCGCGTCTGGGACATTCCATCATCGTGATGGATGAAAGCGGCCTGACCCAAGCTCAAACCCCACCGTCACTCCCAGTACGCGCCATGGACAATCCAGAACGTCAGGCCTGTGAAATCACACTATACCAACAACTTAGAGGCCAATCATGAGGCAATTTGCATTGTCATACCCGGGCTTGACCCGGGTATCCAGTTAAGGCGCAATTACCAACTATAGCGCTTCGCGTTTAGTATGAGGCATCATGCATCACCTAACGCGTTGAAATCTTTGATTTCAGGCAGCGTTAGGTGATTCAACATTGACGTGAAACGCTTTAAAGGAAGAAAACCCTCGTGAAACGAATGTGGGTTTACATTTTGGCCAACCGAAGAAACGGGACGATCTACACAGGCGTAACGAATGATCTCGTGCGAAGGATTCACCAACACCGCACCCGTGCGGTGCCAAGTTTTACGAAACGGTATGACGTTACTTCGTTGGTATGGTTCACCGAATATGGCGACCCAGAGACAGCGATCAAACGAGAGAAAGCTATCAAGAGCTGGCCACGAAAATGGAAGCTGGCGTTGATAGAGAAAGAGAACCCTGAATGGCGGGATATGTGGAATGATATTTCTGAACCCTAAAGCTGGCGGCGAGCGTGATCAACGCCTGCGTGCAATGTGGACTCGCAGCACGGCTGCGCCCGCTGGATTACCGGGTCAAGCCCGGTAATGACAGCACTGACATCACCGACCTGGGGCCAATCATGAGGCAATGGATCACCAGCATCGCCTCCATCGGCATCTTCTTTGCCGTCTGGCGGGCCGTGGTCATTCTAACTGACCAAAAACCCTTCATCCTCCCCGGCCCTGACCGGGTGGCAGAGGCAATGTGGAAAAGCCGCGCCCTGATTTGGGAGCATACCCAGATCACAATCCTAGAGGTTTTGGTCGGCATCGCCCTCGGCATGATCCTGGGCGTCGCCGCCGCGATCCTGCTGGCTTACTCACGCCGCGCCCGCGAGTTAATGCGCCCCACTCTGGTTTTTGGCCAAGCCATCCCCATCTTCATCCTATCGCCCATCTTCACCCTCTGGTTCGGCTTCGGCTACGAACCAAAAATCCTGATGGCCGTGCTAATCACCTATTTCCCGGTCACATCAGCCTATTTCGACGGCCTGATGAACACCCCCAAAGGCTACCTAGACCTAGCCCGCGTCACAGGCGCCAGCAAATGGCGGATCATGCTCCACATCCGAATGGCAGCAGCCCTACCATCCTTAGGCTCAGCACTGCGCCTGGCAGCAGTATTCGCCCCCATCGGCGCAGTCATCAGCGAATGGATAGGCGCCGCCAAGGGCCTAGGCTACCTCATGCTACTGGCAAACGGCCGAGCCAAAATCGACCTGATGTTCGGAACAGCAGTGGTGCTGGCGGTGGTGACGGTGATCCTGTTCGTCGCGGCGGATAAAGTGGCGAAACGGTTGGAACGGGTGGGATAAGACACTGTTGCGACCAATAGAACTCGTGAACACATTGTCATTCCAACGCTCTTTGACATAACCTTTGGGTCATAACGGCTCATTGTTTAGGAATTAATCATGCGGATCTTTTTAGCACTCTTAGGTATTAGCATCGCCGGAATCGCCGCTTGGTTCTTTCTAATTCGGGATACAGGGCCAACTTCGGCGGAAGTGACGGCTTTCATCAAAAACCAGAACCCGAAGCTTGCCACCGCCGAAGTGACCCTAGAAGGCTGTGAATTGGCCATTTCACTTGAACAGGCATCACAAGACCCCCCGCAGTTGTTGCGCTCACTACACCGAATTGATCTCTCAATTTTCAATCTGGCAACAGCACAAGTCAGGGGATCCTCCGGCCAGCAACTATCCCTTTCGTTCCAAATGCAAAACGTGCCCGAAAGCTGGATAGATCAGGCAGTTAAGTTCATCGACCTTGATCCAAAAGATGACCCGGTGCGGGGTGGTATAGAAACATTAATCACCAGCAGATCCGGCGAGCCAAAAGTCTCTCGTTCTAGCCTACGCAAATATTTTGCGAAACCCGATGCGGAAATCCGTATGCGTCTGACAACACGGGTCATAGAGGCCACCAACGGACAACCGGCCAAAATTGGGAAACACGAGGATGGCCCGGCGTTCCATGCCCTCGCGCAAAAAGCAGCAAAGCTTGAAAAACCAATGACGGTAGGTATTGGGCTTCTATACGAAGGTGACAAGGCGACGGCAGACGCACTACTAACTGGGTCTATTACGCTGGCACCACAGTTTAATCTGCAAGCGACTTCTCGTGAAAATGGTAAAAAACTGTGGAAACTCCTGTACGATTACGGCCAAGCCAATTGTAGCCGCTAAAACCAACTCTTTTTCGCTCAAATACTCAAAACCCACTCATCAATGCACCCCCGCCCCACCACTCTGCACAAACACCCCTCGCCAGCTCCCTTCACCAACGCTAATCTCCGCTTAAACCCACAACGGAGTCACACATGCAGATCAACGGAATTGCCGCAGTCGTCACCGGCGGCGCATCAGGCCTCGGCGAAGCCACCGCACGTATGCTGGCCGAAGCAGGTGCCAAGGTCACCATTTTCGACATGAACGCCGAACGCGGCGAGGCCGTCGCGGCTGAGCTTGGCGGCACCTTTGCACAAGTCGACGTCTCCAACCCCGACAGCGTGGCAAAGGGCCTGACCAAAGCCCGCGCCGCCCACGGCCAGGAACGGGTCATGGTGAACTGCGCCGGTATCGCGGTGGCCGAAAAAACCGTGGGCCGCGAGGGTCAGCCGCATGATGCGGCACGTTATGCCAAGGTCATCGGCGTCAATTTAATCGGCACCTTCAACTGCGCCTCACAGGCCGCCGCAGGCATGTGCGCCGCTGATCCAGTGACCGAAGATGGCGAGCGCGGCGTGATCGTCAACACCGCCTCTGCCGCCGCATACGACGGCCAGATCGGCCAGATCGCTTATGCTTCGTCAAAGGGCGGGGTTGTCGGCATGACCCTGCCAATGGCACGCGACCTCAGCCGCAACGGCGTCCGCGTTCTTGCCGTCGCACCGGGCCTGTTCCTTACACCGATGCTTGAGGGCCTGCCAGAGGAGGCACAGCAATCACTCGGCAACCAGGTCCCCTTCCCATCACGCCTCGGCAAACCAGCCGAATACGCAGCAATGGTCCGCCACATGATCGAAAACTCGATGCTGAACGGCGAAGTTGTCCGGCTAGACGGCGCAATCCGCATGGCACCCAAATAATGAAAACACTGCTGACCATAACTGAGGTCGGCATGCTCGCCTATTGGGCACTCGCCGCATTGATGGCGGCGGGTGCTCTGACGATTCCTCCCGAATACATGTATTCTGACCACCTGAACCCGCTGATCATAGCGTGGAACTGGTCGTTCCTCCCTATAGACATCGCCTTCGCCCTTTGCGGTCTCTCCGCCCGCTTTGGCAGCCTGCGCAACGGCAAAATGCTCGAAATCATCGGCCTCACACTCATGCTCTGCGCTGGCCTCATGGCGATCAGCTTTTGGGCCTTCCTCGGCGCATTTGACCCTATGTGGTGGGGTGTAAATCTATGGCTTATGGGGCTGGCCTGCGTCGGCCTACTTCGGCTCGCCAAATAACGCCAGCCACAGCGACAGTTTGCGCTTGAATTCATCATTGAATTGTTGCCAACAAGGCATATCTATCGGGGCAACTGATCATCTCAGAGTCTTTGCAATACGAAGCATCCCGTCTTCCGAATACGCCTCTGAGCACCACCATCACTTGCCTGTTTTCCAATCGTCTAAGGACCGACCCCATGAGCCTTCGCATCAATGACACCATTCCAAACCTGACCGTCGAAACTGATCAGGGTGAATTCGCCCTCCACGATTGGGTTGGCGACAGCTGGGCGATCTTGTTTTCGCACCCCAAAGACTTCACACCAGTCTGCACAACCGAATTCGGTGCAGTGGCTCAACTGGCTGACGAATGGGCCAAGCGCGGCACCAAAGTCATCGGTGTTTCCGTTGATGGCGTTGAGGACCACAAAAATTGGAAACTCGACATTGAAAAAGTCGGCGGTGCCACCGCTGGTTTCCCGATCATCGCTGACGAGGGCCTCGCGGTGTCCAAAGCGTTCGACATGCTGCCAGCCGAGGCTTACATGCCCGACGGCCGCACACCAAACGACAGCGCAACCGTGCGTTCCGTGTTCATCATCGGTCCCGACAAACAGATGAAACTGTCCATGACCTACCCAATGAACGTAGGCCGCAACTTCGCCGAAGTCCTCCGCGCCCTGGATGGCCTGCAAACAGCAGCCAACAATGGCGTAGCTACCCCGGCAAACTGGAATGTCGGCGACGACGTGGTGATCCCAACTGCGGTGAATGAGGCTGACGCAAAAGCCAAATTTGGCGAGTTCACAACAGTCCTGCCGTATTTGCGTATGACCAACCTGGGTAAATAATAAGTCGCCGTTTCGATTGCGGCTAAATCCTCCGTTAGCATTTAGCTGACGGAGGGTGCGACGTAACGCTCAAATAAACTCTTACGTGCATTGATGCAATTAACATAACTCCTAAAATTGTGCTAATAAACTCGGCATAAAAATAGGAGTAACCATGAAAAAATTCATCTTTGGATTGGCTGTGTTAGGCGCAGCGACAGGCGCAAATGCCGGGACACGGCTACCTCTAGATTCACAGCAAACTTGCCCGGTTACTGCAGCCGAATTTAACTCTTGGTACGCAGGCGGGTTCGCCCGGTCTGGTGGATTGGTGAATGAGGCGAACAGCACAGCTTTTCCGCCCGTCAACAACACATTATGCGACTTTTACAAATGGTCATCGCAAATGTTTCTTTGGCTGACCTCGCCGATTGGTCAGAACACACACATCTTTGACAGTCCGATATTCTATGACGTTGTTGGCAACGGCAGCGGCGGCCTCAAATTCGAACAAAACTCTTGGTCCACGCCCAATAATTTTGCCTTGCGGTCGTCCAAAGTTGATGAAGTCGGCCAAGCAGGCGGCGGTGGCGTTTTACTGTCACAAGCTGGGTCGCTCACTTACTATGGCATTCATACCAATGACGTTTATGCAGAGTATCTGACTGGACAAAAAAAGGGCGCATTTAACGGAACAAGCATTCAGAATGCGTTCCCAACAACAACAACCGACCTGAACCGCGTTGAGGCCTTTGCCGGGCGGCCATTCTATGCAGGTAATGCCCTAACGATGGAGCTGAAAACCTCATGGGTCGACGCCACATCCATTGCGGACCCCAGCAGATACATCACCATCCAAGCGACCGTGCCAACCTTTGATCGGTCCGACAGTGCTAAGTGGACTCCAAAGGGCACAGCGACAATGACGCTCGCGATGGTAGGCATGCATGTGGTTGGTCCGGTAAATGGGCATCCAGAGCTTGTTTGGTCCACCTTTGAGCATGTGGACAATGCGCCGGATGCAGCATTCTACTATACGAACAGTAGCGGGGCGAATGTACTTTCGGGGTATAACGGTGCCGGAAACTGGACTTTTCTGCCAAACGGCACGGTCAACCCAGCCCCGGTCGTAGAAACCTCTCATTTTGACAAGAACAGCGGTAATATAGTGGCCCGCGGAAAGGCTCCCATCGCACCGGACAATGTTTATCGTCAAAACCCTTGGGGCAATGCATCAAACGAAACCGCACAAGCCGCAAGCAATACCGATCTAATATCATTGAACGTTTCACTGTTGCAGCAGCTTGCGGCACTGAATGACGTCCGTAGCAACTATATTCAGGTTGGCGGTATCTGGACATCGCTAGGGCAGATTCCACCTGATGGAAACTCCCCTAATCTGCGTGGTGGGTTGCAGGTCGCGAACAGTACGATGGAGACATTTCACCAATATCCAGACAAGAATAATGGCTTCGTCTCCCAGAATTGCTTCACCTGCCACGGGGCCTCAACCAGCATCGGTGTGAGTCATATATTTAGCTCTCTTCAACCGTTGCGTTAACATTTAAGCAGAGCCCCACGGGGCTCTCCTACTAGGTTTGATGCGCCCAATCTGTCATAAAACACAAAGTCGTTTCGCCTCACCCCCAGAAAAACACCCGAATACGCCCAAGCCCCCTCTGCACCCTTACCAACCCCTTTTGCGTCAATACCGGCAGCCTAACCCGCAGGTTGCCAAAGCGCTAGCCTGTGATGGTTGCGGTGGTCAGCAGCGCTCGCGTCATAAGAAATTGTCATCCCGGACTTGATCCGGGACCTCCAGCAGCAAAGCGTTTCAAGCGATAGGAAGCGCTATCCATAACAATGCCTCTAACCCGACCCCGCCCAGAATGACATTCAGGGCAGAAAAAACCGAGGCTTTTCCCGCCCTAAAACCACCAATCATTAACAAAACCCTACCGAAAACACGGTTAAAATCCGGTTAATGCTAGCACCACATATCATTATATATCAACGTGTTAACCCACAATCACGCACGCGTTACGCTCGTGATTTTCGTGGCCTTTACCCTCTCGCGATGTAAGGCATTTTTGTCGCCATAATCGTCATGAATTGCACGTTGGTTTCCAACGGGAATTCCGCCATCTGCACCACGGCCTCGGCAACATGATTCACATCCATAGTCGCCTCCGCCTTGATCGACCCATCCGCCTGCGGCACCCCGATAGTCATCGGTTTCGCCATCTCCGTCAGCGCATTCCCAATGTCGATTTGCCCGCAAGCAATATTGTAAGGTCGACCATCCAAAGACAGGCATTTTGTCAACCCGGTCATCGCATGTTTCGTCACCGTATAAGGCGTCGATCCGGGCCGTGGCGCATAGGCAGAAACAGACCCATTATTGATAATCCGCCCCCCCTGAGGGTCTTGGTTCCGCATCTGAGCAAACGCCGCCCGCGCACAATAAACCGCACCGATCAGATTGGCGTTCAGGACCCCATCCCAATCATCCATATCCATTTCATCAATCGTCTTGGGCGGCGATCCTCGGCCAGCATTATTAAACAAAACATCCACCCGCCCCCAGGCAGAGGCGACTTCAGCAGTCATCGCCTCAACAGCAGCCAGGTCAGCAATGTCACAGGGCAAAATCAAAGTCTCACCAGCTGCCTTTGCAGCCGTCTCTTCCAACGGCCCCTCCCGGCGGCCAACCAGTGCAACACGCCACCCCCGCGCCGATAAAGCAAGCGCAGATGCCTCGCCTACTCCGGTACCCGCACCAGTGATGATTGCCGTATTACTCATGTCCGTTTCCTCGCCGTTTTATTCCATATGTCTTTCGCCTGCCGACGATAGGCACCGATCCGCCACAGGTCTACGAAAACAATGCCACCCATCCAACGCAGCACGACCCAGCCATAACCAATCAACCGCCCGAACCGACCAAGCCGCAACAGCCGGCGCGTTCGCGGATCAGATTGCCCATCATGATAAAACATCCACCCGCCAGCCCGCACACCCCGCCAAACCACCCAAGTCCAAAAGGCGTTCGTTCCCAATACAAGCATCGCCTCCCGGATCAGGTCATCGGCCTTTTTACGCTCTACCCCAGCATCCGGCCGATAAAGCCGGTCATGCAACGCAGCCGCCCCCAGATACATCGAGTGGGTCGCAGGTATCAGCCAACTTAATATTGGCGGCGTGCTCGCCCCATCAAACTGAAACCCGGCCTCAACCAAAAACTCTTCATCGGGTGCCGCATCATTGGCAACATACTTAAAATCATTGGCAACCACCCAGTTGGGTTTATAAAATCCAGGAGGCAACCATCGCCTCCGCGTCGAAGCGCGGCGCTCACGCCGTTCTGCACTCGATAGATGAGCCGCATTTGAAGCAGCCTCAAACAATGCATGAGTGATGGGCGCAGCCATTTTCAAGCGAATTTCTTTCGGAGGCGGCTTGCAAACGGAGACCAATTCAACCGTATTCCCCTCAGGATCAGTCAGAAACAGCCCACGCCACCCAATCCACTCAAATTCCTCAACCCGATGCTCTCGCCCCGTTTCAACGCACCTTTTGATCGCCGCATCCTGCTCAACCAAATCAACAGTCAATGCGATATGGTGCAGTGACGATCCACTGCCAGTCGCTGGCGCAGCGCTATCCTGCGCAAACAGCGCCAGCACAGTGATATGTGCGCCGTAATCAACGCCCAGCCGAAAAAACGTAATTCCTTCACGACTATCGCCGCTCAATTCTGGCAATCCCAAAACATCGCGATAAAACGTCGTCATCAATTCAACATCAGCACATCGAATAGCAACCTCCCCCAAGGCTCGCGGCTGCGTAATTTTGCTCGTCATAAAAACAGTCATTCTGGACAGTACCCGAAATAGAAGACACAAAGGCTGCCATAGCATTTGCAAAAAGAGAACCCGGAATGAGCACCCTGCCCCAATCAATGCGCGCCATAGAAATCTCTACCCCCGGCGGACCAGAGGTTTTAAAGCCATGCGAGCGCCCCATGCCAACACCAGCACCGGATGAAATCCTAATCAAGATCGCAGCCGCAGGGGTGAATCGCCCTGATGTATTGCAGCGCGCAGGAGCCTACCCGCCGCCGCCCGGCGCATCTGATCTACCCGGCCTAGAAGCATCAGGAGAAATCGTCGCCATCGGTGCCTCAGTCACCAAATGGGCTGTAGGCGACAAAGTATGCGCCTTACTGGCCGGAGGAGGCTACGCAGACTACGCCATCGCACATCAGGATTTGGCCCTCCCCATTCCGGCGGGCCTTTCGATGGAACAGGCCGCCGCTCTCCCCGAAACCTTTTTCACCGTCTGGACGAATGTCTTTGATCGGGCCAGGTTGAAACCGGGTGAAACCTTCCTCGTCCATGGCGGCTCCTCTGGCATCGGAACTACAGCAATTCAACTCGCGAACGCATTCGGTGCAAGAGTGTTCTGCACCGTAGGGGGCGAGGATAAAGCTGAACTCTGCCGAAATCTGGGCGCAGAAATCGCGATAAACTATCGTGAGGATGATTACGTCGAAAAACTTCACGCTGCGACAGGCGGGCGAGGCGTTGATGTCATCCTCGATATGGTCGGCGGCGATTACATCCCCCGCAACGTCAAATTGGCTGCCGATCAGGGCCGCATTGTTCAAATTGCCTTCCTTCAGGGGCCGAAGGTAGAGTTGAACTTCGTACAAGTCATGATCAAACGTCTCACGATCACAGGCTCCACCCTCCGCCCGCGCTCAAACGAGGAAAAATCGGCAATCGCCGACAGCCTGCAAAAGAACGTTTGGCCATTGATAGAATCGGGCCGAGTTGCACCGGTCATGCACAGCTCATTCCCAATGGAACAGGCCGCCGAGGCTCATGCCCTGATGGAAACCTCCACCCATATGGGTAAAATCGTGTTGACCAATTAAACGTGAGACTCACTGCAACACGCGTGAGCGATAATCCGATCATCTATCCGCATATGGACGATCGGATGGGCAACAACATCAATGGTCCATCAATCATCGCTATGCCCGAATGGGCCCAAGCTCTTGGGCAGTATCATCTCTACTTTTCAGACCACAAAGGCACGTACATCCGCCTCGCCCATGCGGATCAGTTAATAGGTCCATGGACCATACACAGGCCCGGTTCTCTCGATTTAGCAGATAGCTTTTTTGAGCCGACCGACCCTCCACCACCTCCGCCGGGCCAACGCCCTCCTTGGGCCGAAAAAATGGATGGAGGATACCTATACGCCCACATTGCCTCACCCGACGTTCATATCGACCACGCCAACAAGCGATTTGTGATGTTCTACCATGGCCTTCTGTATAACGGCGATCAGTTAACCAGAATGGCAACGTCCATTGACGGCGTAACTTTCACTGCTAACGAGCAATTATTAGCCCCTCCCTATACTCGCGCCTTTCTGCATGCTGGGATGATCTATGCCATCACGTGGGCAGGTGACATTTGGCGCGCCCCGGATTGGGGCTCTCCCTTCGAACAAGGCCCCAATTTAGTTTTCTACGACTCGAAGGAGGGTATCGGTGAAGGTATCCGCCACGCCGAAGCCCGGATCATCGACGACAAACTGCACCTTTTTTACACCCGCTTCAGCGACCGCCCAGAGCGAATTCTCCACTCAACGGTCAACATCAGGTCAGACTGGATGGACTGGACAGCCAGCTCCCCCAACACCCTCTTATCACCCTCAACAGCGTGGGAGGGGGCAGATCTGCCCCTCCAACGCTCA
>JBMYPG010000089.1:0-13448 GCA_049600095.1 Pikeienuella sp.
GCTTCAGGTCAACGTTCCGCACCTGGGCACAAGATCAGACAGACTATGCACGAGAAGTGGTCGAGGCAGCCCTGTCACACCAGGAGCAAGACGCCGTGGTGGCCGCCTACGCGCGATCCGACCTGTTTGCGAAGCGCCGTAGCCTGATGGAGCAGTGGGAGACATGGTGCGTGGGGTGATACCCCCCCCATGGTCGCAAAAACACTGGGGCAGCCGCTATTGCGCAGCGCCGTGGACGCCGTGGACGCCGTGGACGCCTCTATGTACGCTGATTTTTGAGATTGGGTCTTACCGAACCGCTGTTACTGCCAAAAACGACAATGGAAACGGGCGTCCACCGCGTCCAAGGACGAACCGACACCGCGCGTTAGCTCCGCTCCGACCATCGCCATACAGTGCCGTCACAGCTATAGTGGCAATGTCGTTCGATTTGCTGCGATCGGGTTAATCGAAACTTCGCGCGCGAGTACCTGCAACCCTCTAGGATTTCTGTCTCATCTTTACGTCACGATGGTTACCTCGGGCCAAAACTCCACCTTTGTCGAGGTGGCGCTGCCGCCGCGCTAACGCGCGAACTTATGGTTCCACACACGCCGGCACCCCCGGATCGTCAAGACTTCGGAAGTGGCATTTCACGGCTGAAAAAGCGTAGTGGCCCCACCAAGTGAGGGGCGCAAACGATCCAGTGCTTCATCCGTATAGCCCAGCTCCCGCGCGACAGCCTCATTGTGTTCGCCGATAGCAGGAAGGTCGCGGTATAGATCAGGCCGGCCGCCGTCATACTCAATGGGCAGAGTTGGTACCTGAGCGCGCACGCCGTTGCTTAGAGTGACTTCAACCGTTGCACCAACATGGTTCACGTGCGGGTCTTCGAACAGCTGGTCTGGACGGTTGATGGGCGAAAAAGGGAGCCCGGTGCCGTTGCAAAGCTCGATGGCCTCGGAAAGACTTAAGTCCCGGAACCGATCTCGAATTTTGGGCAGGAAGGCTTCGCGGCGCGCCACGCGCTCCGCATTGGTTAGCAAGTCTTCGTCATGGAGTAGATCTATCAGGCCGAAGGCCTCGCAGAACTGAAGCCATTGCTTGTCACTGACCACTCCAACAAAGATCTTCTCGCGCTCAGCAGTCTCAAACACGTCGTAAACAGCCCATGCGGACACACGCTCAGGCATCGGCTTGGCTGGAACCCCGGTCTGACGATATTGCACCATGTGTTGAGCGACGAGGAACATATTGTTTTCGAACAAGCCTGAGCGAACGAGGGTGCCTTTGCCGGTGCGCTTGCGCTCCAGCAGTGCCGCCTGAATGGCGATCACCCCGAATAGACCGCCCATCACATCGTTCACCGACGCGCCTGCGCGCAGCGGCTGCCCTTCTGGCCCCGTCATGTAGGCCAGTCCTCCCATCATCTGCACCACCTCATCAAGCGCGGCGCGTTGCTCGTAAGGTCCAGTCAAGAAGCCTTTAAGCGCGCAATACACCAACCGAGGATTGACCGCCTGCATGGCGGCATAGCCTAAACCAAGCCGGTCAATCACGCCCACGCCGAAATTCTCCAACAGAACATCCGATGCCTTTACGAGGTCAATGGCAAAGGCGAGACCTTCGTCCGACTTCAAATCCACCGAGATGCTTCGTTTGTTGCGGTTGTAAGCGCCAAAATAGCCGGCACCCGAGCCGGGCAAGCGACGGGTTTTGTCACCGTCGGGTGCAGGTTCAACTTTGACAACATCAGCACCAAGATCAGCCAGGATGAGCCCACAAGTGGGGCCCATGACCATATGGCTGAATTCAACAACCTTGAGACCCTCAAGAGGGCGAGGTGCACTGGTCATGTTGCGAGCCTCCCACTGGCGTAAGCAAATCCCTTGGGTAAACCTACTTCAGGGATATTCCCGTAGAGTGTTTCGTCCGGCAGTCCTTTCAGCAGGACATCCCGCGCAGCAACCAGCCTGTCCAAATCGATCCCGGTGTGCAGTCCCATGGCTTCAAGCATAAAGACAAGATCTTCGGTGACGATGTTACCGGTCGCGCCCGGAGCGTAAGGACATCCACCAAGCCCGCCTAGTGAGGCGTCAAAGGTGGTAACCCCGACCTCAAGCGCGGCCACCACGTTGGCGAGCCCCTGCCCGCGTGTATTGTGCAAATGAGCCCCACCCATTTTTTCTGCACCAATTTCGCTGCGCAACCGACGGAACAGGCGCTTGATCTGTGACGGGTTGGCATAGCCAGTTGTATCAGAAAGCCCGATGCTATCCGCTCCGGCCTTGGCCAGCAGCCCGGCCATTTCGATCACCCAGTCTTCAGAAACCGGCCCCTCCATCGTGCAGCCAAAGGCCGTTGAAATGCCGACCTCGACATCCAAGGGCTGTTCACCCGGCAATGAATCTCGAAAAGCACAGACGCGGCGGACTTCTTCTATCGCCTGCTCTGGCGTCTTGCCGATGTTGCTGAGGCTGTGTGCGGTTGAGGCAGAAGGCGGCATGGTTACCTTGCGCGCGCCGGCAGCCACGGCGGCTTCTGCGCCCTTCAAATTGGGAACCAGCGCCAGAACCTCAAGGCCTTCGATACCGTTCGCCTCCTGCACCAGCGTGGCGCAATCGGCCATTTGGGGCAGTAAGCGCGGCGATACAAAAGAACCGACTTCAATTTCGCGCAAACCAGCAGCCGCCAGCGCTTTGATCCATTGGACTTTAGCCATCGTCGGCATGGTGCGTCTTATGCTTTGAAGTCCGTCTCGCGGACCAACCTCGCTAACGAGGACATCAATGTTCTGAACCATACCTATTCCACAGCCTTTCTTGGACGTGACTTTGCCATCAGCCTCGCCCCTCATGCACGACCTTGGTGGAAGTGAAAAACTCGCGCGCGTAGCCAGCTTTTTCCGGTGGGCCGTAAGAAGAGCCCTTCTTTCCAGTAAATGGCGCGTGGAAATCCATACCGGCGGTGGGCAGGTTGATCTGAACCATGCCGACCTCGGCGTTGTCCCTAAAGTGACGTTGGCGGCTTATATCCGTTGTGATGATCCCCCCTGACAGGCCGTAGTCCGTGTCATTGGCCACCTGAAGCGCCTCATCGTAGTCGGCAACGCTCTGCACGGTAGCAACGGGACCAAAAATCTCTTCCCTGTTGATGCGCATATCATTCGACGTCCCGGCGAAGAGTGTGGGTGCGAGATAGTAGCCCTTTGGCACCTTGTCTGGGCGGCCACCGCCATGGACCAAGATCGCACCTTCATCACGGCCAAGCGCAATGTAGCGCTCATCAACCGCCAGCTGCTGAGCGCTGACAACCGGCCCCATCTGTGTCTTTGGATCACGCGCATCACCGACCCGGATCGCCGCCAAGCGTGCAATCATGGCCTCTACAAAGGCATCATGTATGCCTGCTGTTGCGATCAGGCGAGAGGAAGCGGTGCAGCGCTGTCCCGCTGAGAAAAAGGCCCCCTGAACCGCACAGTCGACAGCAAGCTCGAGATCGGCATCATCGAGAACGATCAGAGGGTTTTTCCCCCCCATTTCCAATTGCATCCGAGCACCGCGCTGGAAAAGCCTTGCGCCGATCTGACGACCAACGGCCGTTGACCCGGTGAAGCTGACCCCTGCCACATCAGGGTGATCCACGATGGCCTGACCAACCTCTCGGCCCTGCCCCATGACAAGGTTGAAGACACCCTCGGGCAACCCCGATCGCGAGATGATATCGGCGAGCAACCAGGCTGAGCCGGGCACCAGTTCCGCGGGCTTGAACACCACCGTATTACCATAGGCCAGCGCAGGCGCGATTTTCCAAGCCGGGATCGCCAGGGGAAAGTTCCATGGGGTGATGATGCCGACGACGCCTATCGGCTCGCGGCGGACTTCGAGTTCAACCTCATCCCGGACCGACCGAAACCCAGACACGGTCTCACGGTAGGCTTCTGAAGCGAAATACTTGAACAGACTGCCGGCTCGATGCGCCTCGGCCGTTGCTTCTCGCAGGGTCTTGCCTTCTTCACGCGCCAGCATGTCTCCCAATTCATCTTTTCTGGTGATGATTTCCGAGCCTATGGCATCCAAAGCCTCGGCCCGCACGAGAGAGGTGGAACGGGACCAACTGCGTAAGGCCTGACGCGCTGCTGCGATGGCCAGTGATACATCGCTGGCGGAAGCAGCAGCATAATGGTCGATGGTGTCGCCAAGGTCTGAAGGGTTGATGTTGGGCGTAGCCTCAGCCCCTGCAACCCAGGCGCCGGCAATGTAATTGGGACGTGCTTCAGTCTTCATAGAGCTTCTTCCAGGAGCGGCCGCCAGCCGATATCTTCGTGTCGATGATCCACAGTGTTGACATAGAAGTACGTCGGTCCGTGATAGCCGCGGCAGACACGACCGTCGGCTCGACTGGCAACCGGTTCAGCGGTCCAGCTTACGGCACCAAACCAGTTCCAAAGACGGTTGTGGGCAGCGTTCAGATGGTCAGGGCTTAGCGGGCTCTGGTTATCCCAGACCTCTGGTTTAGGCGCATTGTGAGGGGTTCCTCCAACCAGCGTATCCCACTCATTGGCCTCTGTGGCACCCTGATAGGGGTCATCCGCCGGTGTATCGCCCCCGGTCAGTAGCCGGCAGGAAAAGTGTCGTCCATCGATCACCAAATCCCTGCCATAGACATAGCCGGCCTCGTCCAGATCCTGCCAGCTTACGCGTGTCATCAGCACACGATCGGCTACAAGGTATCGACTGCCGCTTTGCTCAAACACGTGCCAAGTCAGGCTCTTGGATAGGTCTTTCGGCGTATCGGTCAGAGTCCATTTGTCCCAGTCGGGATCCGGTTCAAACTCAGGGATGTTGCCGGGCTCCAGTCCCTCATAGGGACAGAGGGCAGAGAGGTCAGTGATCCAGGGGCGCGTTGCGGGGGCGAGGATCCTTCCGCCATAAGATAAACTACCTAATTGCTGCGTTCCGATGTAGTCGATCATGGTGCTGCAACGGTCTGAGTGCGAAACTGGCGTAGCACGCGGAACAGCATTTCTGCGGCAAGAAACTCCGTTCGCTCGGAAGGATCAAGCGGCGGCGAAACCTCAACAATGTCGAGACCACCCAACGGCGCTTCGGCCAGACCGTCAAGCAGATCGTAATACTGGCGCGGCGTGATTCCGCTGTGAACAATGGAGCCAGTACCGGGCAGATAGCCGGCATCCATCGCATCAATATCAATGGACAGATACAGCTCGTCGCAGCCTTTCATAGCATGGGCTAGCGCCTGTCGGACCGTCTCGGCGGCACCAAGTTCATGAACGTCAGCAGATGAGAACACGCGTCCGCCCTGTTGCTCGATCAGATCCAAATCACCGCCGTCAACCCAACCCGTGATGCCGATCCAGACCATGTTGGAAACTTCGACGTTGGGCAGTTCGGAAATACGCCGCGCATTGGTTGCATGGTTATGAGTGCCCCAAGCGCCCAGACGGTCGGAAAAATCGAGGTGACCATCGATTTGTATGTAGCCAAAGCGCGCCTCGGGCGCCCTTTTGGCCAGACCACGCGAGTAACCGAGGCAGGCCGGGAAACTGTTGTAGTGATCACCACCCAAGGCCAGAGGAACCGCGCCCTTCAGCGTCAGGACTTCGGTCATCGCTGCAATGGCCTGCGTGGTGCGGTCTACGTCATGCGGGGTGACCTCGGCATCACCGCAGTCGATTAACCAGTCGGCGACTGGCTGGGTATAGCGCCCTGTATCAGGGTCGAAGCTGCCCGCTTCAGGACGTAAGGACTGCAGCAGGCTTGTCGCCTTGCGCAGCGCTTCCGGTCCAAATCGTGTGCCGAGACGGCTCGAATGCGTCCAGTCACTAGGCATACCAACAACACCAACCTGGGCCTGACCGACCGTGCTGACATCTTGCAAAGGTCCATCAAAGAGCATGTGGCCAGGTCGAGCCAGAGGGGGGCGAAACGTCGCCATAGCTTCGGTCATGTCAATGCTAAGTCCTTGCTGCTTGGGTTGCCCTGAGGATCCATCACAAACCCCAGACGCGCGTAGATGAAGGCAAGCAACGCCGTGACCATGAGACGCTGACCAACCTTCACCACGCCCATGCCGGGCCGATTGGGATTAAGTCCGGTCAGCATGATGGCGCTCACGGGGTGCTGGCCAATGGTGCTGAGCCACTGGGCAACAGTCTTCAGGTCGCACCCCCCCAACCTTGGCTGATCGCACAGCCCGCTTAGCGAGGTTTCAAAGGCGGAAAGATCAAATTGGACAAGCAATGGCCTCTCATCCTTCCGCCAACAGGCAAAAGCCTCAAGCTGAGCCGGCAAATCAGGTGTCTCCGGGGTACTCTTTCCGAGGCTCAAAGGAGCAATATGAAACCGGGCTGGGGCTTCTTTGTACCGTCCACCCAGCTGTACTCGTTGAGCAGCCGTAAAGCTTGCCTGTACGGCGTCAAACAAAGGATCAGAGCCTCCAAGAATGACACTGCAGGCACCCCTGTCTGCGATCTGCTTTACAGCGACCGCCAGGAGCGACGAGAGGCTGTCTCGTTCGTTGGTTGGAGCAGACAAATCGCCTAGGTCACACAGGTGCTCATGCAAACCATCTGTTTGGATGTCTTGCCGTGCATCAATATCAATGGGGTGACTGAACTGCGGGTTGGCATGCCAGCCGAAATACACGGACGTCTCTCGCAGCGCCCTCGCGGCCAGCGATTGGCCCGCGTGAGGCGCGCTGGTATCCTCAAAGGGGACACCCAGAACCGCGAGATCACCGGCTCCAAGAGCCTCGATCGGCTTTGTCTGAGCGCGCATGAAAGACAAATGTCCAGCCATACGTGGCAGGGGTGCTGAGCGTAGGGGCATTAGGTCGCGCCTCCCCCCGTCTGGAGGCGTTCAACGACCGCCTGAAGCACAGCCTGCGCAGCCTCAACCTCGCGTCTACCGCGTCCATCCAGGGCCGGAGCCAAGCCGAATACGGCAGCCGCAACCGCCTCTCCCGAAGCCGCCTTGATCCGCGCAATCAGCTCCGACGGTGTATGCCCCATAAGCCTTTTCGGCCGGGAAAGCAGGAGCGGGCTCAGCGCTTGCAGGTCGACCGATAGAACCACGGGTTGATCGGGTGAAAAGGCCTCAGCTTGGACGTTGTTGGTAACAGGCGCGATCGGTACATCCGTCCCCAGGTGCGCTTGTGCTGCTGCTTGAAGCGCCTGCAGTCCACTCGCATCCCCACCTACAAGGACAAGGCGCGCACCGGTTTTCAAGACCCTTTGGCACTGCAACAAGATCGCGTCGAGGTGCTTATCCGGCTCAAGGGGAAAGACATTCACATCGCCAAGGTCCAAGGCCTCAGTTACTGGCAGGCGCATGGACGGGCTGCGACGCGAGAAATAGCGCATTTGCCGAGCCAGGTATCGTTGCCCGGGGTCGGGTCGGTCCAGGTTGTCACAAAAGTAACCGGATATTGCGATGTTACCGGGACTGAGATCCTCTAGATCCCCTACCGGTAATCCCAGAAAACTGGGTATCGCCTCAAACTGAATCCGCACGCCCTCAACCATCATGCAACGCCGCATTGATGGTCTCGATCGCGACCAGTTCTGTCATGCCCCGTGTGTCTAGGTTTGGCGCCATCCCCGTAACAACCAACGATTGCCAACGGCAGGCTAGGCGCTCGACCACAGAGACTAGGGTTTGTGGCTTCATCCCTCCGGGGTTGAGCCCGATTACCCCTGCTGCGTGGCCGAGGTCTATGACCGACATGTCAATCCAAAGCACAGCCTGCTCAGGTCCAACCAGATGGGGCGATGATCCTTCATCTAACTGTCGCGCCGTACGCCACTCCATGCCGCGCTGATCGAGCTGGCACCAGATGTCGATTGCTTGTTCGCCATTCAATCCCAACCAAGTCGTCGGCGCTGCCCGCGCCGTCAGTTCCGACCGCGCCTGGGGCAGGGCCGCGACAACTGGTGCGTCCGGCAATGCCTTCAAGACCGCCAGAGCAACGTCCGTCGCCCCACCGAGTACGACCGGCATTGTTCCCTTGATCAGAATGCCGGGCAGCGTTTGTGCGAGCGTCGCGGACCAGTCGCCAGCCAGGCTCAGATTACCAAGATCACACCCCTTGACCGGTAAAGTAAGGTCAAGCTGATGGGTCACCTTGCGCAAAGCATCTGGTGCCAGCGACGTTCCAAAACGCGGGCCGTGGTTCATCTCGGTTGGTACCCCGAGGACGCCTACATCACCCTCGGTCAGCTGTGAAAACTCACCAAATGGCAAACCACCGTAACCTGTGATCATCGATGCTTTTTGATTGCTACTCATGAGCACATTCCCCGTTTGAAAACAGCTTCCAAATACGTCTAATCTCGCTATGTAAGTTCAACAGTAAGTGTCGAGAGGTCAGCCCATGTCCGACAAGTCCCAACCCGCGGACACAACCGGCGGTGTTGAAGCAGTCGAACGTGCTCTGCGGGTTCTTGACGTATTTGTGCCGGGCGATACGGGGCTGAGCCTGAAGCAGGTCTCGGACCGGAGCGGCGTCAATAAAGCCACGATCCTTCGGCTGTGCGTTTCGCTGGAAAAGTTTGGCCACGTCACCCGTGACGCTGATGGGCTGTTTCACCTTGGACCCTCGCTTTGGCGCTTGGGATCGGTGTTTCGTCAGAACCTGCGCATGGGTCCGATTGTGCGTCCTGTCTTGGCTGATTTGGTCAAGGTCACAGGCGAAAGTGCGTCGTTTTATGTCCAACGCGGTAACTCTGGTGTCTGCCTCTACCGCGTAAATTCGCATCGACTGGCCCGGGATCACGTTGAAGAGGGCGAAATTATCCCGCTCAGCATCGGCTCTTCGGGGCAAGTTCTGGACGCTTTTTCCATTCAACAGGGCAAGCGGGCAGACGACATTCGGGCGACCGGATATTATCTCAGCCTTGGGGAACGAGATCCCGATGTGGCCGGCTTGTCCGTCCCGGTGCTGGGCCTCGAGGGCGAATTGCTTGGCGCGGTCAGTCTGTCGGGTTTGCGGGTCCGCTTCACGGAAGACACAGTGGAAACCTACCGCGCAGCCGTTCTTGAAGCCGTCCGACATATCAGAACCGGTCTCGGCGATATTTAAGGCATGCTTCATTGGTCGGTATTCTTTTTGAGGCCAATCAACTGAACGCCGATCAGCGCCGCAACCGATACAAGGATCAGGCAGGTGGAAATAGCGGCAATGGTTGGATCAAGCTGGTCGCGCAAGGAATTGAACATGCGTCGGGTAATTGTCGCCTTATCCCCCCCGGAGATCAGCATAGAAATCACGACCTCATCGAGGGACGTGATAAAGGCCAGGAAAGCGCCCGTCTGGATTGAAAACTTCACCTGCGGCACTGTGATGGTCCATAGCGCCACAGCACGCGAGGCTCCTAGGCTCCGCGCGGCCAATTCCTGATCGAAATCATAGTTCTTCAGTCCGGACATCACCGTCACAATCACAAACGGCAGGGCCATTGTGGTGTGTGCCAAAACGATTCCAGTCATGGTGTAGTTCAGCCCCAGCTTGGCATAGAGGCTAAAGACACCCACGCCGATCAGGATGACCGGTACCACAATGGGCAGGATGACGAGGAACTGCGCACTGGCTCTGATCCGCGGTGTGGAGCAGTGCAGACCATAGGCACAGAGTGATCCCAGAGGTGTCGCGATGGCCGAAGTGAGGAACGCAGCGATCAGAGAGGTTCTTGTTGCGCTCATCCATTCCGAAGACCCGAAATAGGCTGCATACCAACGCAACGAAAACGAGGTCGGTGGGAATTCTAGATAGGAAGCCCCGGAGAACGACATCGGGATCACGATCAGCGTGGGCAGGATGAGAAAAAAGAGAACGGCAATGCCAACTACTGTTAGCCACAAACCGTCGATTTTGCGTTGTCCAACATGCTCCATGATCACCACCTCAACGCATGAACAACTTGTCGAGGCCGAAGACACGGTTCATCAGCCAAATCATCAAGATCGCTAGCAGCAGTAGAACCACGCCAAGGGCCGAGGCTGCTCCCCAATTTGAGTAGACGGTAATGGTGCTTTCGATCCGCTGAGCCAGCATCTGTACACGGCCACCGCCAAGCAGCGCCGGCGTTACGTAGAACCCCAGTGACAGGATGAAGACGAGCACAATTCCCGCCGAAAGGCCCGGAAGTGACATGGGGAAGAACACGTGCCAGAAGGCCGAGCGCGGACTGGCGCCAAGCCCCACGGCTGCACGAACCAGATCGGTATCGATACCTCGCATAGTCGCGTACAGCGGCAGGACCAGGAAAGGCAGCATGATATGCACCATTCCAATGATGGAACCCGTCAAATTGTGCGCCAGTTGCAGCGGTTCTTGGATAATGCCCAGCCCAAGCAGCGTTTCGTTGATGATGCCCTTCCGCTGCAGCAACACCAGCCAAGCATAGGTCCGAACCAGAACCGATGTCCAAAACGGAACCAAGACGAAGATCATGAGGATCCCAGCCGTCTGGTTCGGCAATTTGTTGAGCCAGTAACACAGCGGATAGCCCAAAATGACGCAAATCACCGTTACAGAGACGCTGATCTGAAAGGTGACAACAAAGGTCTTCCGATACAGCGCGCTGCTGAAAATTCGATCGTAATTTTCGAAGCTTAAAGCGCCTGAAGCACCGAAAAAAGACAGCGACGATAGCCAGAAAATTGGCAGGAACACGACCACAAGGATCGCAATCAATGCGGGCATGGATAGCCCGAAAAGGGTTAAACGCTCGCGGTATTCTTCGGACTTTAGAACAGCTGCGTTCAGGAGGGCCTGCCCCTCTTGATTTTTGCTAGCGGCACTCATGACCGGTGTTCCGGTACGATGATCGTATCTCCGGGGTGCAGGGCAAGGCCAATGCGCTCCCCTTGCGAAGGAAGTCCGACCTGCCCAGCCCGGTTGGCCGGAACTCGAACGTTGATGAGGCCTGCGCTTTCGTGTTTCACGATGACCAGAATGCTATCGCCCTGATAAATGATATCGCTAACAACACCGGACAGGTCGTTTGAGGTGTCAGGCACCGGACCAGGGGTCACTTCAAGCAGCTCAGGCCGAATGACCAGTCGATGCCCCCCCTGCCCAGCGGCAAGAGGCAAATCGGAAAGCAACTTCCGGCCGTTCAGCGTGGCCTGTTGGTCTGCGATTGTGACCGGGAGGGAAACCGACTCCCCGATAAAGTCCGCAACAAAAAAGCTATGTGGCTGTCTGTAGAGCCGTTCGGGTATCTCAACCTGCTCGATCTGACCTTGATTGACGACCGCAATCCGGTCGGACATGGTCAAGGCCTCACGCTGGTCGTGGGTCACGTAAACAATAGTCGCATCCAGTTTTTGATGGAGCGCCTTCAATTCGATTTGCATGTGCTCGCGCAGCTTTTTGTCGAGCGCGGAGAGAGGCTCATCCATAAGGATAATCTGTGGTTCAAAGACCATGGCTCGGGCCAGGGCTACACGCTGTCTTTGCCCACCAGAGAGCTGGCTAATCCGACGATCGCCATAGCCGCCCAACTCAACAGTTTCGAGCGCCTTCTCAGCGCGCGCCCTTTGCTCCGCCTTGGGAAGTCCTCGGATCTTGAGCGGATAGGCCACATTCTCTGCGGTCGTCATAAAGGGGAATAGGGCATAGCTCTGAAACACCATCCCCAGGCCACGTTGGTGCGGCGGTATCGCAACCATTTCGCGCTCGCCAAACAGAATAGACCCACTGTCAGGACGGACAAAACCTGCGAGGGCCATCAGCAGGGTCGTCTTGCCTGAACCGGAGGGCCCCAGCAGGGTCAGGAACTCACCGGCAGCAATATTCAGCGATACGTTATCGAGCGCTTTGACCGATCCGTAAGCCTTGCACAGACCAGAAATTGATATGGGAAGCGATTGAGCTGCAGATGACATCGGGGTGTCCTGTTTGGGCAAAGAGGGCGCAGCACAACCTGTACTGCGCCACAAAAATGCACTGCTTCTTAATGGGTTATTGTTGGATCAGCGTATCAAACTCTTCGGTCAACTCACCCAATTGACCAATGTAGAAGTTTGGATCGACCAGCAGCTGCTTGTCGTAGTTGGCCGGGTGCGTGTTGATGAGCAAAGCTGCTTCATCAGAGATGATCCCCGTATCAAAGGCACCGGTGTTGACCGGCCCCAGAGGCATGGTCGTCGCCAACCTTGCTTGCGCTTCCGCACTCAACAGCTCATTGATGAGACGCATTGCATTTTCTTTGTTTGGTGCGCCCTTCGGGACCAGCAGACAGTCAATGTCCATGGTACCGCCATCAAAGGCGTAGGCCACGTCGATGCCAGAAGCGATGACGCTTTCGACGCGGTTGTGACCCATGTGGATCACGTCGACTTCACCGTCACGCAGCAGTTGTGCAGACTGGGAACCACCGCGATACCAAACTGTCACTTCCGGTGCGATTTCACCGAGCTTGTTCCACGCGCGCTTGAGGCCTTGCTTGGTGCCAAGGGTATCGTAGACATCGGCCATAGCAACGCCATCAGCCATCAGCGCGGCTTCCAGGTTGTAGTTTACTTTCCCGTGCATACCGCGCTTCCCGGGGAAGTTCTCAAGATCCCAGAACTCGGCCCAGTTGGAGGGTCCGTTGTCGCCGAAGACGTCCTTGCGATAGGCAATTACTTTGGTGAAGTTGATGAAACCGATGTAGTTTTCCTTAACCAATTCCGCCGGAATGCCGGTGGTATCGACGATCGAGTAGTCGATGGGCTCAAGGCTGCCTTCGCGGCTCAGCGTTTCGCAGGTTGGAAGATCCTGCTCGGTTACGTCCCACGCGACCGCGTTGGCTGTAATCTGGGCGCGAACGTCCTGAATGCCATTGGTGGTGTCTTCTTTAACCGTGACGCCTAGAGCGCCAGAAGCAGGCTCCAGCATGGCTGAACGGAGGGCGTCCTGAAACGAGCCGCCCCAGGATGCAAACACAACTTCACCCTCTGCGAAGGCTGGTCCTGTGATGGCGAGGCTGCAGGCCACAAGACCGGCAGCGAGCGTGAGTTTTCTATCTGCTTTTTTCATGTCGGGTTTCTCCTTGGACCACTCTTTCTCTTAGTGACCGATAATTGTTTGAGACCACTGGCCTACCCCCAGTATATTTCGCTGGGTGAAACGGCATTTCATTTGTAGCATCAGGACATCGGAAGTTGTCAATGATTCATTTTTGGTCATGGAAGCTTCTGCTGGACAGGTTTTTGCGAGCAACGTCAGTAAGGACAGGTCGCACAGGGTTCCCGGTGGGACTTCCTGACGGAGTTGCTGAAAACCGCGCCTGAAAGACAAAGCCTAAGCGCTTCCAAGATATGCTATTTTTTTTCAATGCCTTAATATGTAATTGAGCTCCTAAGGGTGGCGACTTGCACGCATGGAGAACCGAATTTTTTCTAAAAACTCGATCCCATTGGCCCAACACCCCCCCGTCTCGCAGAAACGCCGGGGGCGGC
>JBMYPG010000090.1:0-13212 GCA_049600095.1 Pikeienuella sp.
GATTGGGGCAAGTGCTGCCAAGAGAAACTCAGAGAGAACTTTTCCGTGGAAATTGAGTTCGATGATGAAGCGTGTGAAGTCTTAGCAGACATTTCTAACCTCTATAACGCTGGTCCAATTGAGGTAACACCAGAACTAATTTTACGCACCTTACGTAAGTAGTAGTTTTGTAGGGGGCGCTTTAGTTTAGAATCATTCTTGATTTTCACCCCTGAAAGGTCCACATCTACGGTCGACCTTGCGGAGGCTCCCGATGTTTATTCAGACCGAATCCACGCCGAACCCGGTGACACTGAAATTCCTGCCCGGCCAGACCGTGTTGCAGACAGGCTCGGCTGATTTCCCGACCGCTGACAGTGCCGATGTTTCGCCATTGGCCGCGCGTCTGTTTCGCGTTGATGGGGTAGAGGGTGTTTTCTTTGGCCCTGACTTCATCACCGTGACCAAGGGCGATCAGGATTGGGCGCATCTGAAACCCGCCATCCTTGGCGTGATTATGGAACATTTCGCCTCCGGTCAGCCGGTTATGCAGACCGAAGCCCGCGCCGGTCACGCCGATCATGCTGGCCCAGATGCTGAAATCGTAGACCAGATCAAAGAATTGCTGGACACCCGTGTCCGTCCTGCCGTTGCGCAGGATGGTGGTGACATCACATTCCACGGCTTTGAATCCGGTATCGTATACCTCCACATGCGTGGTGCCTGCGCTGGTTGCCCAAGCTCTACAATGACCCTGAAAATGGGTATTGAGAACCTGCTCAAACACTACGTTCCCGAAGTGTCAGAGGTCCGCCCCGTAGCGGTCTAAATCCCCATGTTATTGGCTTTGGATGCAACGGCGGGCGTCTGTACCGCCGGGCTGTATGATATTGCGCCAGACGGGTCTGCCCAGCAGGTCGCGCTGATGGCAGAGGTGATGGACAAGGGCCACGCCGAACGCCTTTTCCCGATGGTAGAGGAACTTTTGGCCTCCGTCGGTGCGGAATATTCAGCCCTAACCGGCATCGCCGTATGCACCGGCCCCGGCAATTTCACCGGCGCCCGCATTGGCGTCGCCGCCGCCCGTGGCTTGGCGCTGTCACTCTCCATCCCTGCTGTTGGCGTGGATCGGTTTGAGGCTGCGGCACCTACATCCGGCAAAGCATGTGTTGTCCTGCCCGGCCGTGGTAAATCCGTCCATGCCGCTTGTTTCAACGATGGCACCTTGGCCGGGGATGCCCAGACAATCACTGCAGATGATCTGGAAACCTTCGCAAACGGTTTTCCGGTCCAGCAGGCCGAGGCAACTGATCTGGACGCGCTGGCCAAAGTCGGCGCAGACCGGCTGCAATCAGGCGACGCACCACGACCGGCCCCGCGCTACTTGGCACCCGCCAATGCCGCGCCGCCATCAATGCCCCCGCCAACAATTCTTTGATGGCCATTTCCGCAGACCTCGCGGCCCAGCTAAGCGCCATCCATGGGGCTGCCTTCCACCCCCATTCACGCCCATGGTCAGCGGAAGAGATCACATCGCTTTCCGACACTGCTCACTTGGTACTGGCAGAGGAAACCAACGGTTTCGCCCTGTTTTCCGCGGTAGGCGACGAAGCAGAGCTTCTAACCATCGCCATTTCCCCATCGGTTCAGGGCAAGGGGCACGGACAGGTTCTATTAACCAAAACAATAGCAGCGGCCTGCAAACAGGGCGTGCGCAAGATGTTCCTGGAGGTTGCCGCAGATAACACGTCCGCACTTGCTCTTTATGCTAAATTTGGTTTTGAGGAGATCGGTCGCCGTAAAGCCTATTATAAACGATCCAATGGCCCACGCGTTGATGCGTTGATCTTATCGCATCTGGTTTAGATCTGTGTAAGACTACACTATAGATTGCATATCACCTCCAATAAATCGCGAAATAAATTCGAAAATCAACTATAAGTGTAATCATCTTTTCACTTACAGGAGGTTTCGATGCGCCGTTGTCATGCTTTAGCAGTCGCCGTTCTGATGGTGTTTTTTAGTGCTGTCTGCGTATCGGCTGGCCCGGTTGTTTATGCCGATCAGGGCAAAAAATGGACAGATGACCGCCGCCTTGGTTTCTATAGTCAGGATCAGGGCGCGCGGATCATGCCAATCTCTTGGTTCAATGCGCTCAAGCAAGGCAATGGTGACCCCTTTGTGGGCAATAGCCTTCAACGCTATGGCTATCTGGCCAACGACAAGAACCCGACCAAAGGCCTGCCGGTTGGCTTTACCACCAATGACTATGGCGGTGAAACAGCCGTTGGTATGACCTGCGCGGCCTGTCACACACGTCAGATTACAGTCGATGGCACGGCCTATCGTTTGGATGGTGGCCCCGCGATTGTTGATTTTCAGGGGTTTCTGGCTGACTTGGATCAATCGGTCCTGAATGTTCTGGCCAGCTCGAAGGCCTTTGATGATTTTGCTGACAGTGTTTTGGGTTCAGGCACCAGCGAAACTGATAAGAAAGAGCTTAAAATCGCTCTCGATGTATGGAGCCTGCGGTTCCACACTTTGATTGAACGGTCTTTGCCTTCAGACGGTTGGGGACCGGGGCGGTTGGATGCGGTTTCGATGATCTTCAACCGTTTGGCAGGCCTCGATATTGGCAAGCCGCCCTCTTACCTCATTCCAGATAATATCGACATTGCCGATGCGCCCACACGTTATCCGTTCCTCTGGAATGCATCCCGTCAGGACTTTACCCAATGGCCCGGATTTGCGGCCAATGGCGATGACCTGCTGGCACTGGCCCGGAATTTGGGTGAGGTCTATGGCGTATTCGGTGAATTCCACCCCACCAAACAAAGCGGTATCCTGAAACTGGACCGGGATTACATCTCGAATAACTCTGCAAACTTTAGCGGCCTGCATGACTTGGAAGACTACATCAAGAAAATCGGCCCACCCAAATGGCCGTGGGCTTTGGATACGGCCAAGGCAAAACTGGGCAAGGCCATCTATAACAGATCAACCGAGGAAGGCGGCTGCACCGATTGCCATGGCATTCGTAAGGGTGCGTTCCGGTCAATTTTTCACAAGACGTGGAAAACCACGATTGTGGACACAGGCACAGATACCCGCGAATGTGGCGTTCTCGCCAGAACCGTTGACACGGGCATTCTGTCAGGAGCCTCCATTCCTCTAACCGGAAAGACCCTGAAACCAACGGATACGGCTTTTAACACCCTGACGGTTTCGGTGCTGGGCGCAATCATCCAAAACGCCCTTCCCATTACAGCGAAAGAGAATGCGGCGGTCAGGTCCCCTGATGACCTACCCTCTCAGATGCAGCATTTATCGCTCGCCTTTAACCCAATTCCCCTGGATGAGGGTCTAAAGCGGACAGCGTCGCCAGAGGCTCAGGGAACATGTAAATACGAAGGGCGAGTATTGCAGGGCATCTGGGCCACCGCGCCTTATTTACATAATGGTTCGGTCAAGTCTCTTGCCGACCTCCTCAAACCAGCGGCAGAGCGGGCAGCATCGTTTAAACTGGGTCCGAATTACGACATCGAAGAGGTCGGTTTGGCAGCTGAGCAGACAATGTTCGACTATACGCTGAAGACCACGGATTGCTCTGCACCTAACTCTGGCAACAGCCGCTGCGGACATGAATTTGGAACCAGCCTTAGTGCAACGGAAAAAGATCAGTTGCTGGAATATCTCAAATCGCTCTGAGGTTCTGAGCGTTTTTACAGCATCGACAAACCCAGTCTCCCTGGGTTGGCGTCTGGCGAAACGGGGCGGGTTACCGCCCCTCTACCCGCCAGGCGCCAATTAGCAACAATCCCGTCAACAACATCATCGCCCATGCCGGGGCCAGCGGCGTTAGCTGAATGTCCGTGACATTATAGGCTTCGCGTCGGGGCAGACCGACCCACCCGCGCCCAGCAGCACGGCGCCCGTCGCGGATACGCCGAATATCCGGCGCGCCATCCGCCAGCCGCACAACCGCACCACCGGTAGCCTCTGCCAGCGGTGCCAGCACGTCCACCGTTGATAGTGGGTTCTCAAATTCAATCGGGGCAGGGGGGCCAATCGCGGCAACGGTCGTTGCCTCTCCGTCCGACAACCGATGCAATCCCTGTTCATCCGCCTCAAACCCGGCTAGCCAACGCCCTGGCCCATCAGGCACTAGGGGCACAACATGTTTGGCACCCGACGGCGCGGTGATTTCCACCGTCTCTGGCGCGGCGCGAACCGACCGGCGCTCAATGGACAGCAAAGCCCCCTCCGCCGCCGCAATCAGCGCCTCTTCCTCCAGCTCGGGTTCCTTCATCAACCAATGGGCCAGACGGCGCAGCAATTCGGCCTGTGGCCCTCCACCCTCAAAACCACGCGACCACAACCACGCCTGATCAGACGCAAGCACGGCAACACGACCCTTGCCAACACGGTCCAGCACCAACAGCGGGCTATTGTCAGCCCCACTCATCAACACATCGCCCTGCCGCGCATTCACCTCAATCTGACGCATCCACCGGCCCCAACCCGGCTCTTCACCAGCAGCATCCTGCAAGCCAGCCGTCACCGGGTGCCGGTCGCCCAGTTCCGTAACCGTAGGCGTATAAGGCGTTTCAAATATACTGGCGGTCGGCGATACCGGCAGCACATCAGACAAAGGCGTGCGATACAGGCTTTCTATCCCCGCAAAATGTGGCCCGGTCGCCAGCAAAACCGCCCCACCATCGCGCACATAGCGGCTGATGTTGGCAATATAAGGCGCGGGCAAAACCCCCCGCCGCCGGTAACGGTCAAAGATGATCAGATCGAACCCATCAACCTTTTCCAAAAACAACTCGCGGGTGGGAAAGGCGATCAGGCTCAGCTCATAGACCGGCGTGCCATCCTGCTTTGATGGTGGGCGCAGGATGGTGAAATGCACCAGATCAACCGAAGGGTCAGCCTTTAGCAAATTACGCCACGTCCGCTCACCTGCATGCGGCTCACCGGAAATCAGCAAAACCCGCAACCTATCCCGCACACCATTCACCGTGACGGCGGCCCGGTTGTTGCGCAGGGTCAATTCGTTCGGGGCAGCGCTCAGCGCAAACTCAACAACATTCAACCCACCATGGGTCAAGGGGGCTTTGACCTGAACCTCACTGCCCATTTGCACGGGTTTGCGCATCAATGGATCGCCATCGACAAACACATCCAAAAACGCCGGGCCAGCTTCCCCATAAGTGCGGAGCGTGAAGTCCATCTCCTCACCCACAACACCAAAACCAGGGGCCTTTACGACTGACAGGCGCCGATCAACCTCGCCTGCCTCGCCCGTGACCAACACATGTACAGGGCCGGGGAAATCCGCCAAAGCATCCACATCATGGGCCTGCCCATCCGTGACCAGAATGGCCCCCGCAATTCTGTCCTTCGGCGCATCCGCTGCGGCAGCAGAAAGTGCGCTCAACAACAAAGTGCCATCGCGATCTTCCGGTCCACCAGCATCACTAACCCGAACGGTCCTCACATCCAACGGCGCATCACCGTCCTTCGCGCCCATGGCGGTTAACCGCGCATCAATCGCTGCTGCCATATCGGCGGTTTGCTTTTCGCGGTCCTTGATGGTCTGGCTGCGCGTTTCATCAATCACGACAAAAACAATATCGCTTAGCGGGTCGCGAAGTTCCCGCACCAGCGCAGGATTGGCCAGCGCCAAAATCAGCGCCCCAAATCCCAACGCTCGCAACGCCCAGGACGGCGCGCGCAACCACCCGGCCATGATGCACAGGCACAGACCAAGCGCACCAAGTGCAGCCAGCATCCAGATCGGCGCGATGGGGTCAAAGACGATAGAAGAGCTCATTGTCCCAACCTGTCCAACAGTGCAGGCACATGCACCTGATCTGATTTGTAATTGCCGGTCAGCGCATACATCGCTGCATTAACACCAAAACGGAACGCCATTTCGCGCTGGCGATATCCATTGACCCGCCCAACCGGCACCATCAACTCACCATTTTCATTAATCGCCCAGGCTGCGGCCCAATCTGCCGAACCGATCAGAACCGGGCTAACACCATCATTCGGGTCGGCGATCAGGCTGTCGGCCACTTCCTCATCTGGCGGTGCAGTTGCTTCCAACCACAGCTGCCCACCCGTCCAGCGCCCCGGAAAACGGTCCAGCAAAAAGAATGTGCGCGTCAGAACATGTCCCTCTGGCACCGGCGTTAACGGCGGCAGGTCCAGCCCCGTTGCCAGTCTGCGCAATTCCGCTGTGTTCGGCCCCGGTCTGCCCGGCGTTGCCAGATGAGCGTCACGCGTATCAAAAATGATCATCCCACCGCTGCGCATATAGGTATTTACGCGGGCAATGGCCTGATCTGACAGCGACGGCTGCTGCTCAGTTATCGGCCAATACAACAGCGGAAACAGGCTCAGGTCATCGCGTTCCAAATCCACCGCCATCGGTTCCGCAGGCTCAATCGCTGTACGCGCAAACAACACATTCGACAGGCCACGCATCCCGGCCTGCGCAATGCGATCAACCTGACTGTCACCGGTAACAACATAGGCCAGAACCGTATTGTTCGCCGCCTGCATCAAACGGTCAATATCGGTTGACTGCGCATCGGCCTGCGGCGCTGAAACAACAACCAAAGCCATCGCGCCAATCATCTGCGTCAACCCAAACCGCCGCCCGGATAGCCACAGCGCCAACAGTAAATCCAAACACAACAGACCAAAGGCGATGATTAAAAGGAAGGAGGCCAAAGATCTTTCCCTCACCTCACCTAAGGTCTCCACCACCGCGCTCAATGGCGCAGGCGCGGCCAATGCTGGCCCCATGTTTTCGTCGGGGAACAGGTTATAGGAAACGCGGCTCGTCTCTCCGCCATATAATCCCGGTGGCGCATCAGCACCCGGTGCGGCCTTCAGCCGTGCACCGGTAATTACGCCCAAATCCGGCGCAGCGGGGCTCACCCGGCCAAACCCATCAATCGTGGCCATCGCCTGCAATTGGGCATCGTCCTCTGGCGCGATACCGCCGCCACCTACGCCAGACCCGGCAATCAACCGGCCCAACATCTCAACGAACAGGCCAGACAGGGGCAGGTTTGACCATTCCGCATTTGCGGTCACATGAAACAACACAATCCGCCCGGCCCCACGCGGGCTGGCCGTAACCAAGGGCGTGCCATCGGCCAGCGCGGCCCAGGTGGCATTGGCAACATCCGGCCCTAACCGCGCCAGAATTTGCCGTGACACCGAAACATCATGCGGGGTTTCAATGCCAAAAAACGGGCTTTCCCGGTCAAAGGGCTTGATCGCCTGTGGCGTCGCCCATGCCATCGCGCCTCCAACCGTCCGCCCGCCACTGCGCAGGGGAACGGGCAGCAATTCATCACCATCGGTGCCCGCCCGACGACCAGAGGCTAAATCAGCCCCCTTTGCCATGCGCGGCCCGGCAAAACGGACCAACAGCCCGCCAGATTCAACAAATTCTGACAGCGCCGACTGCTCGCTTTTACTCAACCGACCAATATCAGCCAGGAAAATCGCATCGGGATTGGCCGCCAAAATGCTGGCAACATCACCCTCCACCAGATCAGCCGAAACAGACAGGGCTGATCGCAGATAGTGCAGATTAGACAGCAGCCGCAGCGCAGATTCCTCTGACCCGCCGGTGCTCAACCCAACGCGTTTCAATCGCAGGCTCTCATCGGTCAAAACCACCGCGCCTGCACTATCGTTGCCGACAAGCGCAAAACGGGTGATCTGATTGCGCAGTTCCAGCGGCAGATCAATTTCGATGGCAGAGGTCTGCGCCCCTTCGATAAAAGGTGCCTCCAACGTCGCCAGCCGACGTTCCCCGCCATTTGGCGCACGGCCAAATACGGCGATGCGGGCGGTCTCATCGGCCTGCCCATATTCATCTGCCCGCATGGCAGAGATTGTCATGACACCTTCGTCAATGCGCGCCGCCGACAGGGCCGTTGCGGGTCTTAATGGCATTGCGATTTTCAGGGCACCTAGGTTGCCCAAAGCATCAGCAAGTTCCCCACCATCATGCAGCAACCCATCTGCGACCCAGAAAACACCAGTGCCTGCCGGTGCCTCAATAGTATCAAAGGCGGCAGTGTAATCAGCCCGCAGCGGTGCCCATGGTGCAGGCTCTAACGCCTCAATCGCGCCCCGCCATTCTGCGGCGGGTCTCAAATCCAGCTTGAAATCAGGCGCAACCGGCGTGGCCAAAACATGCAGCGAAACCGCCCGTTCCGTGCGTTCGGCCTGATCCAGCGCGGTTAGCGCAGCAGCGCGCCGCGCCTCCCAATCAGGGGCGCTGGCCCAGCCGCCATCCATCACCAATACCAGCGGGCCATTCCCGGCCACGCCGGTCTTGGGATTCAACACCGGTTTGGCAAAGGCCAGAACAATCGCCAAAACAATCAACGTGCGTAACAGCAGCAACCACCACGGCGTCCGTTGAGGTGTTTTTTCGGGGTCATCCAACCCCAACAGCAACCGCACACCGGGAAAGGTAATGCGCGCTGGGCTAGGCGGGGTTGCCCGTAGCAACAACCACAGCAGTGGCAACGCCAGCAAAACAGCCAGCAGCCAAGGGTTCAGAAATGCTAGGGAGCCTATCTGAAACATCAGCGCGGCCCGCCAGTGCCGATATTTCCACCAATGGCAGAGAACAACCACAACAACGCCTTGCGCGGGTTCTCATCCGTGCGATGAACCAAACAACGCCAACCGCAGCGGCGGGCGGTCAGCTCCAAATCGCGTCGACGTTCTGCCAGCCGTTGTTGGTATTTTTCCCGCAATCCGCGCGCGCGATCTGTTTCAAACGAAACCTCGCGCGCCATGCTTTCGAACACCAACCGGCCATCAAAGGGGAAATTTTCCTCGGCCCGGTCAATCACCTGAACATAAACACCCGAAACCCCGGCCTCAGCCGCATGGGTCAGGGCCGGAAAAATCTCATCCCGTGGCCCCATGAAATCAGACAGGAACACCGCCCGCCCACCTCTGGCCAGTTCCGCCCGTGGCGGGGCACCATAATCGGGCCTGTTCTCTCGCTGTGTTGTCAGCTCCGCACCCATCCGGGCCAGTTGAGCTTCGCCCGACGAAGGGCGCGCCGCGTCAGAATCCAACAGGCTCACCCGCTCTCCACCCCGGATCAGCAAAACAGATAACGCCATGGCCAATAGCGCAGCACGATCAGCCTTGGACCGCACGGCCTTCTCAGACTGAAAATCCATCGCCAGCGCGTCGTCGCGCCAGATAGAGACTGTTTGCGCCGCCTCCCATTCCATTTCGCGCACAAACATCTGGTCAGACCGGGCTGACCGCCGCCAATCAACCGATTGATGCGGATCACCGGGTTGCGCCGCCCTAAATTGCCAAAACGTCTCGCCAGACCCGGCCTGTTTGCGCCCATGCACACCGGGCGCGACAGAAGCAGCCAGCCTCTCAGCCTCCGCCAACAGCGGGGGCAGCGCGCCGGAAACACGTTCCGCATCACGGCGAAGCCAGGCTTCACCCGTCCGTTTAATAGCTGGGCCGCTCACGCGGATGCATCCATCATGCCGCGTCAGCCTCGGCGCTTAATGTCCGCGTGGTCAGCGCATCAATCACCCGCTCCACACTGTCGCCCTCAGCCCGCGCTGCAAAGGTCAGCGCCATACGGTGCTGAAGCGCAGGCCGCGCCAGCGCGATCACATCATCCACATCAGGGGCCAAACGACCATCCAACAACGCCCGCGCTCGAACCGCCAGCATCAAAGCCTGCGCCGCTCGCGGCCCCGGCCCCCAATTCACTGACCTGTTCACGAAATCATAGGCTTCATCCTCACCCGGTCGCGCCGCGCGGACCAAGTTCAGAATGGCACTCACCACACTTTCACCAACCGGCATCCGGCGCACCAACCGCTGGGCCGCGATCAACTCCTCAGCCGTCAGAATGGGCTCAACATCAACATCATCGGCGCTGGTTGTGGCGATCAGAATATCCCGCTCTGCCTCCGGCCCCGGATATTTCACATCCACCTGCAACAAAAACCGGTCTAACTGCGCCTCAGGCAGCGGATAGGTGCCCTCCTGCTCAATCGGGTTCTGCGTGGCCAGCACATGAAACGGCGGGCTCAGGTCACGCCTGCGCCCGGCAATCGTCACATGATGTTCCTGCATCGCCTGCAACAAAGCAGACTGCGTGCGGGGGCTGGCGCGGTTAATCTCATCCGCCATCAATAGCTGACAGAATATCGGCCCCTGAATAAACCGGAATGACCGCTCGCCATTTTCGGCCTGCTCCAACACCTCAGCACCCAGAATATCGGCAGGCATCAGATCAGGCGTGAACTGAATACGCTTTGCATCCAAGCCCATAACAACGCCAAGTGTTTCAACCAGCCGTGTTTTGGCCAACCCCGGTGCACCAACCAACAGCGCGTGACCACCAGACAGAATCGCATTCATCGTCAGGTTAACGACTTGATTCTGCCCGATAACCCGCTTTGAAATTTCCAACCGTGCCTTGGTTAATCTGGCTCCCAGCTCTTCAATCTCGGTCACAATATCCGCATCACCCGCCATCAATCCGCCTCCGGCCATTTCATTCGTTGTTATGGTGAGACTATATAAGCAGGAAAGCAAAGCGATTCACGGACCCGTGAGCATGAGTGTCGATAAAGTTACACCCAATCCCGACGATTTGGCCAAAACGCTGGTATCAGCGACCAAAAAGGGGCCACCACCCGTTCATTTATGGAATCCGCCTTTTTGCGGCGACCTTGATATTCGCATCGCCCGCAATGGGCTTTGGTATTATCTGGGTACGCCCATAGGCCGAATGCCACTGGTAAAGCTTTTTGCCAGCGTGCTGCGCAAGGATGGCGACGACTATTTCCTCGTCACCCCGGTTGAAAAAATCGGCATCACCGTCGACGACGCGCCCTTTGTTGCCGTGGATTTTGAGGTTGAAAACCCCGGTCTCGACCAAATCCTGACATTCGTCACAAATGTAGAGGATGAAGCTCCGGCAGGCCCAGATCACCCCATCCGTGTCGAACGCGATCCCGAAACAGGTGAGCCATCGCCCTACATTCTGATTCGCCGCAATCTTGAGGCGTTGATTGACCGCAAATCCTATTACCGCCTCGTTGATGTGGGCGAAGTCGATATGGTTGACAGTGAACGCATGTTCGGCGTTCGCTCCGGCGGCATCTTCTTCCCCTTCATCCCAGCGGCGGAGCTTGACCTCTGACCTACGCTCTGTCCGGCCTGATGGAACGCCACGCTCAAGCCGGCCGCATTGACTGGATCGGCCTTCGGACCGAACGAAAAGGCGCGGTCCAAATCGTGGACAGCGCCGAAGTTGATGCCGCTGGCCTGATCGGTGATCGCCACCCCTCACCCGGAAAACGCGCTGTCACGATGATACAGGCCGAACACCTGCCGGTTATTGCCGCCCTTTCCGGTCACGATCAGATTGTGCCAGAGCTTCTGCGCCGCAATATCGTGGTATCCGGCCTCAACCTGAATGCCCTGCGCAAAAACGCCGTAACGATTGGTACGGCTGTCATCCGTATCACCGGCCCCTGCGCGCCCTGTTCACGGATGGAAAAACTGATTGGCTTTGGCGGCTACAATGCTATGCGCGGCCACGGCGGCTGGACGGCAGAGGTTATTGCGCCCGGCCATGTCGCCGTCGGTGCGCGTGTTTGGCCGCACAATACAGCACCATAGACTGCAAATTTGACCTCTAAACGCGCACACTTGCTCTGGTGCGCGCCACAACTGCCCGCAATCCTGAAGTTTCAGAGATCCTAACCTGGATGTCATGCCGCGTCGGTCGCAGTTTAAGCGGTTCAGATTGAGGCGTTTAATGCAATGTTTCCGGGCAGCTTCCACACCGAGCAGGCAATGAGCCGTCGGGTTCTTCTCAGTGCAAACGAAAGGAAAGCGGGCCTAAATGCCCGCTTAGCCAAAAGGCCAATTTACCCCGCTAATCTTGCCAATCGTCTCATATCGGTCCATTTGATTGGGATGGCTTCCCGAATTGACAGAATTGACAGATATGCAATCGAGGCCGCCCTTAAGTTAAAGGGCGACCGCAGATCGGATTATGACCTCAACCCAGAGGTCAAAAACCGCCTCAATGCTGGGCGGTCTTTGCGTCCGGCGGCTGTTCTTTGCGGCTTGGTTGAACGCGAGGAAGGTTTCTCTGTCATTCTAACCCAGCGGCCGGAAACGATGCGAGAGCATGCCGGGCAAATCGCCTTTCCCGGCGGTAAAATTGACAATGGTGATAAAGACGCAACCTCCGCCGCACTTCGCGAAGCAGAGGAAGAAATCGGCCTGCGCCGGGAAGAGGCTGAAATCCTCGGCCCCCTCGACCACTATGAAACCGGCACCGGGTTTCGCGTCGCCCCGGTGGTGGCGCTGATCGACCCCGGTTTCGTTGCCAGACCGGACCCCCGTGAGGTCGCCGAGGCGTTTGAGGCACCATTGGACTTCCTCATGGCCCCTGCAAATCGTCGCTTGATGACTGGCGTTTGGGGTGGGTCGGAACGAAAATATTATGCAATCCCATGGCAAGAACGGTTCATCTGGGGCGCAACAGCAGGCATGTTAAAAAGCCTGTCTGACCGCCTCGCGGCGTTGGGATTATGACCCGGATTCACCCGCACTGGCTGACCGCCGCGCCAACGCAAAAGGTGATTGCCGCGCTTTCAACCGTTGATCCGCTATTCGTCGGCGGCTGTGTTCGTGATGCCTTGATGGGTCGCGAAGCGCATGACATCGACATCGCTGTGCCCGTTGAGCCACAACACGTCATGGCGCTATTGGAAAAAGCCGGCCTCCGCGCCCTGCCTATCGGGATGGAACATGGTGTGGTTGCGGCTTTGGTTGACGATCAAACCATAGAGGTCGCCACCCTCCGCCGCGATGTGGAAACCGATGGCCGCCGTGCCGTCGTCGCCTTTACCGATGATATCGCAGAGGACGCGCAGCGGCGTGATTTCACGGTCAATGCGCTCTACGCTCGCCCTGATGGCAAAGTGCTTGATCCAAACGGGCGGGGGGTTGCTGACCTAACCGCAAAACGGCTGCGGTTCATCGGCGATGCCTCGACACGGATCATCGAAGACTACCTTCGCATTCTGCGGTTCTACCGCTTCTCCGCGCAATTTGGTCGCTCTGATTTTGATGCAGAGGCGCAGGTCGCCTGTCACGCCCTTGCCGAAGGAC
>JBMYPG010000091.1:0-13160 GCA_049600095.1 Pikeienuella sp.
CCCGGGACGGTTTTTTAGGATGTCCCGCTCCTCCTTGAGGATGCGGACTTCGCGCCGAAGTCGGTCATTCTCCCAGGCAAGGCCTAAATCCCCTTTCAACATCTCATCTGTATCTCGGTGCGCAGTGACCCACTTATTGAGCGTCGACATTCCGACGCCAAGATCACCAGCAACTTGCTTTCGCGTAAGCCCGCTAGTCAGCACGATCCGAACCGCATCCTGGCGGAATTCGTCCGTCCGTTTCACTCCCACTTTCGGGATCATGCTACGCATGACCCTGCCGTGCAGCGCATAGTCCGTCTCCTTTGTTACAGTAAATGCTATCAAAGGAGCCGCATCAAACCGCGACACGTCCAATTTCTACAGCGCTTCCGATCTCAACAGTCAGACCGCGATGAGGTGATTATCCCACGCTAGAGGATAGCTCACCTGGCTGTGCTTGCTGAACACCCGTCCGTCGCCTGTCGTCATGATAAAGCCATCCGGGCCATATGGTGCGACGCCGCATAAGTCCGGCGCGCTCTTCGTTCTCAACAATCGTCCTTCGGCGCCAAAGATTGCGGAAATGCCGCCGCGCGGCGAGGTCGTGGCGATGGATGCGCCGTCATTGGCAAAAGCGATACTGCCTGCGTAGCCCTCCATCGGTGTGGCCAAATGGGCCGCTTGTTCAAACACTTTCATTGTGCCGATCGCCATATCAAACATGCCAATCAGCGGAGGCGACATGACGGGGTCGACCTGCCATTGGCAGGCGAAGGCGACATGGCCCGCGCCGTTCACAGACAGATGACGGATTGAATTGAGCCGGTATTTAGCCGGCATAGTACGGGTCGTACGCACTGCACCCTCGCTCGTCAAAACGGCGATGTTGGATTGCATTGTCGGCAAGTTCAGTTTGGCCCGCCCACTATCTGGGTGGGTGTCGATACCGCCATTGGCGATGACTAGCAGACCGTCGGGGCCGCGCCTGATGTCATGCGGGCCTACGCCGCCAGAGCTGAATTCGCCGAGGCGCCGATATCCGCCCTCGACTGACCAGACGCCGACAATCCCTGCGCCGTTTTCAAAGTCGTTTTCGATTGTATAGAGGCGGCGACCATCGGCAGAAAATACGCCGTGGCCATAGAAATGCCGCCCTTCCGGTGCGGTGAGCTGGGCAGTGACTTGGCCGGATGCGCAATCGATCACCAGCGCAATTACACCAGGCCTGCGGGCGAAAGCCACGGCAATGGGGCGAAAGGGATGCGCCGCGGCGGCGTGGCCGCGCCCCGGTAACGGGACTTCGAAGCTGATACGCAGGTCCGGCGACAAGCCATACAGGCCATAGCCACCATCCGGGCGGCGCGCCGCTGATAACCATGCCGGGCCGCCCGCACCGGCCCAGCTGACATGCGACGCCGCCGCCATAACGGCGCATACGGCGATGAACCGGCGGCGCGAGGGCATCTCAGTCTCCGTCCAGTGAATTAAACCCTGCGACGACGCCCAGCTTCGGCCCCAGTTGCTGCACGGTCAGGCGACGAATGGTTTCCACATCCTGTTGCAGTAGCTCAACCCGGAACCGACCTTGCTTTGCCGATACGCCCGAAAAATCCGGGTCACCCAGTTTGGCCGCTCTCACTGACGCCGCCTGAAACGCCACTGACAGGCGTTCAGCGATGACCGGGTGATCTGCCGCGAGGATCACCGCGAGAAGAGAGACTGTCGAGACTAATCTGCACATGACGCAAGGACCGGCCCGACAGCCGCGCCTCGGCCCGTTTCGGGCGGGGTCGGTCAAGTGTTCCGAGTGGCGCGCCAAGGCGGGCTTCGGACAGGAATTGCAGGCCGGTAGAGAGCGATTTGAACAGAGTGCGCATAGCGACGCTCTGGTCTTGCGACTCAAACGATTCCGCCGCACGACCACGCCATTCCGAGTGCAGCCGCGCGGCATTCGCTGCAAGGTCATCGGCGACCGCGCGTATCAGCTTGCAGCGATACTCGGCTGAGCCAACACCACTCAAAGTTAGATCGAACAACAAGCGTTCAAGCGCATAGAACCCTCTGGCGGCGATGCTGACGGCTGCGAACGCTTTCAGTTCCGCAACTGCCTGATCTTCGGCCAGAATCATCCGGCGCAGCGCCTTTTGGGTTTTGCCGCGCCGGTCAGGCCAGAACTCCATGGCGAAGCCGCGATTGTCCACCTCTGTCGGGCCAAAACGCAAATGGCTGGCGGCGATCCAGTCATCAAAGGCGGTGCCCCATGCAGCACGCAGTGGGGCGTTGTCCGGATCGCAGTTATGCTCAGCAGCTTGCGCGAGTAACACGGTACTGACTGATAGCCGGTCAAAGGCCGGTTGGATATGGTCGCGCAACGCTTTTGACCGGGCGTCGGCGCCTAAGGCGAAAACAGGAGCGAACAGAAACAGCGCCAGCAAAAGTATACGCATTACAGACTTTCCAGAAATCTTAGCAGGGCGTCACGATCCGCTTTCGGCATGTCGACGACAGCCTGTTGTTGCGCCGCCGCTTCGCCGCCATGCCATAGGATCGCCTCCAGCAAATTACGGGCGCGACCATCATGAAGAAACTGAGTATGACCGCTGACCTGCGCGGTCAGACCCACACCCCATAAGGGCGGCGTGCGCCATTCGTAGCCATTTGCGCGCGCCTCTGGCCGATGATCGGCCAACCCCTCGCCCATGTCGTGCAGCAACATATCGGTGTAGGGCCAGATCAACTGAAAGCTCTGCGCGCCGCCTTTGGCAAAGCGTTGGGTGACAAATTTGGGTCGGTGACAGGCGATACAGCCGGTGTCATAGAGCACCTGCTTGCCCCGCAGCACCACAGGATCATCCGCCCGGCGGCGTTTCGGCACGCACAGATTGCGGCTGTAGAACGTGACCAGAGAAAGCCCCTCTTCGCTGATTTCAAACCCGTCATCCGCAGCATCATCGCCGTGGCGCGCGTCGCGACATGCGGCCTGATTCGCCGTGCATTCACCCCAGGCGTCCGGGAACAACGGGTTGGAAAGCCGAGATCACAGGCAAAGGCGCTCGCGCTTTGCAGACGCACTGTAGGGGCACCCGCTTTCAGCCCGAACCGACCAAGCATCGGAAGATGATGTTCGCGGGACCAGACGATATTGGCTCGGCCCGAAACGCCGTCGCCATCCGCATCATCTGGGTCGGCGCCCGCCAGAATATCAGCGGCGGGAATAGCCTCCAGCAGACCAAGTCCGATCATCTGTGGGGCGATGCGCGGCGACAACATGGCCTGCGGATGTAGCGGACCATATCCAAGATTGGCGGTTGTATAGGCGGGAACACGCAAGGAGGCGATCTCACCATCCGACAGGGCGATGGCGCGTTCCTGATATTCAACCTGAAATTCGTATTCAGGGGCATGACCGGGCAGCGCAAAGTCCTGTAGTTGTTTGCCATAAGTCGGTTCGGGGCGCGTGGCGATATAGCCCTTGATCTTTTTCGCTAGATCATCTGCTTCGCCCGGCACAGACACGCGTAAGAAAATCGAAACGGCGCTGTCTTTCGACCCCTCAGGTGTATGACCACGCCCGTCTTTCAGGTGGCAGCGCTGGCAGGACCGGGCGTTATAAAGCGGGCCCAACCCATCGGACGCGCGGGTCGAGGCGGGGGATGACACCCAAAGTTTGCGGAACAGCCCGTTGCCAACCTTGAAGTCCAGTTCCTCACTGAATGAGAGATTGGCCGAAGGTTGAGAGAATGCGTCCCGCGTGCGCCGCACTCGAACCGTAGCAGCGCCCGCGCTCAGCATCTCATATGCTTCAGCTTTGGAAAAGTCGCTCGTTGGCGCGGTTACTGCACTGACCCGCGCGGTTTCCGCCGCCAAACGGTCCAGGATGTGCAGGTGCGCCTCAGCATTGGCCGCGCTGGCGACCAATGCGATGGCGAGGCCTAGGCGGCTAGCCTTCGGCGGTTTCAGCGGATTCAGCATTAAGCTGGGCATAGTTCTGTTCGCCGATCGTATTCATCAGGTCGATCTGGGTTTCGAGGAAGTCGATGTGACCCTCTTCATCGGCCATCAACTGCTCGAACAGGTTTGATGACGGAATGTCGCCAACTGAACGGCAATATTGCGCCGCCTCCAGATACAGCGCACGCGCGTCTTGTTCCGCCGCCAGGTCGCATTCCAGGCATTCGCGCACTGTCTCACCGATGCGTAGGGGATCAAGCTGTTGCAGATTCGGATGCCCCTCCAAGAAGATGATGCGGTCGATCAGCTTGTCCGCGTGGTGCATCTCTTCGATGCTTTCTTCACGCGATTTTTTGGCCAGCTTTGTCAGCCCCCAGTCATTCTGAAGCCGGTAGTGCAACCAGTACTGATTGACCGCCGTCAGCTCATGCTTCAGGGCGCGATTGAGATAGTCGATGGCTTTGTCATCGCTTTTCATGGGAAACCTTCCTTCCTGTGCGTAGGTTTTGCAATTCAATAGGTGGGTCGATTGGTGAAGCGGCCTGAAGCTGCGGGCGCATATTATTGACAAACAGGCGCATACAGCCGCCGCAATCCGGGCGCTTTCCCAGCGCCCGGTAGACTTTGCCCGGCGTCACAACCGCCCTTGGGTCCGAGGCGCGCATCCAGTGGATGGCGCGCTGAACGTCAGAGGATGATATGCGAGCGCAGGAGCAAATGATCATTCTTGTTATCCTTTGTCAGAACTCATAGGCGATCAGCACGCCCAGGGTATGGGCGTCTTCGCCACCTTCATGAGCGAAGGCTTAGCCGACGGCACCGGTCAGACCCTCTGCGATTTCCATTTCGGCTGAGACCGTCGCCAGTTGGTCCGTCGTAGCGTTCCGTACGTCGCGCAGAGCGTAAACTGCGGATAGCGTGACCGGGCCAAAGGCTTTGGCGGCGCCCAGTGTGCCGACAAAGGCGCTGTCATCCGCCCCATCGAAGTTCAGGAAATAGGCTGCTTCGGCGACAATCTCGATTTCTCCGAACGACCGCGTGACGCCGCCGACAAAGCCGATCTGATCCTCTGCATCGCCCTGGCCGGCGGCCTGGCGCTGCGCCGCAAGCGTATAGGCCATGCCATCGCTTTCGCCATTGAAGCTGATGATAAAGGATTCGGGTGCGCGAGTGTTTGAAACACCGCCGTCAGATAGGTCTGTATTACCGCGATCACCACCCAAGCTGTCGCTCAGGAATGTCCGGTCTGCCATAAAGGACGAAACCGTTAGGCTGTGCGTGTCATCCAATGCAAATCCAACACTTCCGCCCCATCTTTCAGTCAGCTCATAATCCTCAGCAAATGCAGTGCCGAATACGCCCGGTGCCGCATCCCATGCCATACCAAAGGCCGGGTTGAACTTACCCGCTATAATTTCCAATCCGCCATATTCGTAGCCTAACAACAATTCCTCAATGAACAGGCCATGATCCTCAAGAAACCGATCATCCACCGGGTCTTGAACAGCTTCAATTAACGCCGTTGAATTGAGCGTTAACCCCTCAGCCAATTCCATCGCAAATGCGGCTTCCACCGTTGCGAATGTATCGCTGATCTCTGCCGCCGGGTCATCGGCTTCGAATGTTAAGTCGCTTTCCAGTTCAACTGAAAAATCAACAGTGAATGGCAGTTCGTTTTCCTGAGCCATTGCAGGATTAACAAGGGCCGCAACAATGGTGCCAGCCGTTAGCCAGGTCTTGGTCATGATGAGTCTTTCGATTCAGAGAAGATATTTATGTTCGCCAACACTCGGTTATTGGCATTTGACGTCACGTTCAGTGCCTATTTTGTTATGTTATGTCATAACGTGTTTCAAGTTGTTTTTCGAGAGAATTGGACCAGATAGTCAGATTGGCTTGCCGGAGGTCTTGGCTGGCTACTGGGAGGGGCGACGGGGTGGAAGCCCCTCCTATGGGTGTTCAGGTGAAAGAGAGCGGCTTTACTGGAAAACCGCGTTCGGGTCGTCGAGGCTGTCCGAGCCTTCGAATGCGATGGTCTCCAGGCCCAGTGCTGTGACCGCTTTTTCGATTGAGGTCGTCTGATCAATCAGTGCATTCACGCCGCCCATAATCAGGGCTTCGCCCGCATCATTCCCACGCTCCAGCATCTGGTCATAGGAAAACCCTGCCTCAGCAGCAGTTTTGATGCGTCCGAGCGCCAGAACACTGGCGTTCAGTTTACTGGTCAGTTCTGCATTCAAGCCAGCATCTGCTGCATGAACCAAATCGGCAAGCGACGGTTCCGAGATAAGTCGGCCATCAACGCGGACGTATTCGCCTGTATAGACATTGCGCACACCAAGCCCGTCATAGAAATGACTGTTATGGGTATTGTCACTAAAGCAGTCGTGCTCTTCTTCGGGGTCGTTCAACATCAGGCCAAGCCGCATGCGTTCGCCTGCCTGCTCACCGTAAGACAGGCTACCCATGCCCGTCAGCATGGCGACAATGCCTGCGTCAGGGTTGTCCGTGACGGAAAGGCGCGCTGCGCCGCCCTCAGCCCATTGTACTGTGATCCATTCAAGATCCGAGACCAATAGATCAGTCGCAGCGCGCAGATAGGCGGCACGGCGGTTGCAGTCGCCATTGGTGCAATCATCGCCGAGGCCATAATCAGTCCAAGGGCGTTCGCCCGCGCCGGCGCCATGGCCGTTCAGGTCCTGCCCCCACAACAGGAATTCAATCGCGTGATAGCCGGTGGCAACATTTGCCTCTACGCCGTCAGCCTCATGCAACGCACCTTCCAGAAGGCTAGGCGTAATCTCGGTCGCGTCGATCATCTTGCCGCCAATCGTCAGTTTGGCATTTGCGACGACGTTCAGAGCAGCAAGTTCATTCTCATCCGTGGGACCGCCATAAGAGGCGTCCACATAGTCGATCAGGCCTTCATCCAGCAGCCATGCGTTTACCTTGCCTTCCCAATCATCGACAATGGCGTTGCCAAACCGGAAAACCTCTGTCTGTTAATAGGGAACGCGACTGGCCAGCCAAGCATCGCGTGCAGTAGTCAGCGCCTCCGCCGTTGGGTTGGCGATCAGTGCGCCGACTGCGCCGTGTAGTGTTTTGGCTGTTGTCAGACTGTCTTCATAACCCGCATGAGCAATATTGGCGTATCCGGCCACCACAGCGGCTTTGTCCGCTGCAAGCGCCGCTGTGGTTGTCAAAGCGGTCGCCATCATGGCGATCTTTAGGGGCTTCATCATACTCTCTGTCCTTAGTGTAGAGTTGTTGGCGTCACGTTTGTAGGCGAGATGCTAATTCTTGAAGGGGTCGGCATTCCATTTGCGCGCATTAAAGCGCGGCCAAAATTGCCCGCATGGTGTGTTAGAGGTGCTGCGAAATCTGGCTTTACAAGCAAGACACCAAATGCAGCGGCGTCAGCATGTTCATTAGCGGCGGATGCAGCGACAAGATTGGCGAACACTGCCTCATCTCCGCCCAGGCACTTACATTCAATACCGTGCCTCATCATCGGGCGGCGTCCGTTGCGGGCTATTAGATCGCAAACTACAGCGAGCGCACGCAATGCGTCGTCGGCTTCATCACCCGGCAAGAAAGACCCGAAATCCGCCTCAAGCGCCTCACGAGTTTCTTGGCCGGATAACCACATCCGCAAGGATGACACTGCCATTGCCTCAACAATCGATAATTCTTCCAGATAACCGACTGGAGCTCCGCCACGATGCCCTTTCATTTGGTCAACAAAAGCTTGCCTTGGCGGGTAATCCGCAGGGTGTAAGTCTGTTCATTGAGACTGATATGCGCTAGGTGCCCATCCAACATCAAACGCTGCGCTTGGTAAACTGGTGGGGCGTTGGACGCGCGGCTATCTTCAACATCATCAAACTTAAGTATCTCAACTTTCATATCTTTTCCTTCCGGCGAACGCTCACTGAGAAGCGGACTGGCGGACGTATCGCCATCTACTCACATGAGGCTCAATTTGCGTTTCCGGCTTCCTGAATCGCTTTATCAGGTGGCTGATTTATTTCTTAGTGTTTTACTCAGGTATATCAATTTGATTATTTTAGTCGGGTATTATTTTTTAGGTTTTCGAGAAACTAATGTGATTGTTCAAAGACGGCTGTGCTTTGAAAAAAGCTTTCGGGCGGACGTCCTCACGGCGACTGCAATCTCTTTCATCGGTTGAAGATAAATGAACAGCAGGTTCGAGGGATGTGACATCTCGGATTCTTCGAGCCCGAACGAAAGCTCCCGCTCTGGTTCAGACAAATGCAGTGAGCCGAACAGCCAGTCCCATACCGCCAGCGCCGCGCCAAAGTTTTTATCATAATGTTCTTCGGCCAGCGAATGATGAATCTGATGCTGCGCGGGGGAAATCCGCACCCTCTCCAGCCACGGCCAATAGCTGATATTGATGTGCGAATGGCGCAGGTTTGATCCCGTGACATGAAACAGGAAGGCAAGCACATTCACGCCAATTATCGTGTATAGGTCCACCTTGCCGCCAAACAGGAAGAAAAATACGGCGATGGTGAGACCCTGCGCCGCTACACTGCGCAGGGCATAAAGCACACCCTCCAGCGGGTGCATACGATAGACCGTAATCGGCGTCAGCGTGGTGGCGGAATGATGGGTTTTGTGTAAACTGGACAGACCGAAAGGACACTTGCACTTCTACTGTAGCCTGTCTCTGAGAGCTTCGTAAGGGGTCTGGTGGTTGTGTGCGCCGTGAGGTCTAGCAAAGTTGTAGAAGCGTTCCCATTCGTCTACCTTGGGCCTCGTAAGCCCACTGGTGATTGCAACGAGAACCGCATCACGTTGAAACTCGTCGGTATATTGTGTTGCCATATCTTGTCTCCTTCATAGCAAACATTGCTCGAATGAAACTGGAACTAAACCGTGACAAGTCCAGTTAAGAGCCTCGCCGGTTCGCAGAAGAGCACTTGTATTTGCGTTTCGCTTTCAAATTCGGCTCTAAACCACGATATCTCATTGGGCACTCGCGACGAACGGCAGAAAACGGGAACGCGGGTGAAATATCCGAGGTGGTCGATGAAAGTCCGCAATGGGCCGGCCCTGACGCTCAGGTCTGGCCCGGATCATGGGTGACGCTGCAACACGGCATGACCGCTCTGAGCCCAATATCTCCTTTTAGATACAGGCGAAGAATGTTCGGAACCGAGGGACGATCGTCATCCTTTCACGCGCGACGCAATCTCGCCGCTTGAGGACACCCAAGCGCATGTCATTTTGGGCGCGCTCTGAGCCATGCCCACCCCACCTTGCGGATCTATCGCGATGACGCCGGACATCGAGTTTGCAAAGCGTTTGTCGAAATGAGCAGTTGCAGCATCTGCCGCCTCCTGCGCGCTTAGGCCGGCCGCCATTTGATCGCACAAAACCTTGGACAGCAGCGTGCGCATGATTTGCTCGCCCTGGCCTGTCGCCCCAGCAGCGCCGACGCCGTTCTCGGCATAGCCGCCAGCGCCAAAAAATGGGCTGTCGCCGACACGGCCCGCTGGTTTGAACGGGGTGCAGCTCGTCGAAGTGGCGGCGGCGAAATTGCCGTCCCTGTCCATGGCGATCGCGCCAACAGTGTCGTTGGGACCATCGGTTTTCTGCGCCTCGTAGAAGGCCCGCATAGCGGGAACGACCAGCGTTTCGTTTTCGACCCAAATCGACGCCAAGTGTCGTGGCAATACGGTCAGCGTCTTCGCCGACAAACATGACCTGCTCTGTTTGTTCCATCACCGCGCGGGCGAGGGTGATCGGATTCCTGATCCGGCGCACGCCTGCAATCGCCCCAAAGTCCACCGTCGCTCCGTCAATGATGAGCGCATCCAACTGCACCTCGCCGTCACGGTTCAGGAATCCACCAGTGCCTGCATCAAAAGTCGGATCATCTTCCAGCGCCAAAACAGTCTGTTCCACCGCATCGAGAGCGGCTCCGCCCTGATCGAGGACTTGCTTGCCAGCATGGATTGCGCGCTCGACGCCTGCGCGTTTGTCCGCATCCAGATCATCACCCCAGTCCCAAGCGCCGCCATGAGCCACTATCATCGGTTTCATGCCAATTCCTCTCAGGCCGTGATCATCTGTTCAGCGGCTTCATCGCGCAACAGCGACAGCCATTTCATGAAGTCTGTGCCGCCGGTGCCGCGCGGATCTTTGACTTTTTGAGCGATGAACGCATGAGCCATCTTCAAATGCAGGCTGCGGAAATCCACTATGCTTTCGAGGCACAGGTTGTAGACCTCCCGCAAATTCGGGGTGCCTGACCGCTCAACAAAACTGCGGATCGCCTTTGGGTCTATTTCGGCCAGCAGAGCACGGTGCGGCTTTGGCATGTAGGCTTTCATCGATTCCAGGTCTTCGGTCAGTCCGCCATGTGAATGCGCCAGTCCAATCAACGCCTTGATCGTCGGAATGACGGAACTCTGGGCTCCGGTTTCGCCGGTGAACTTCATCGGCCTTCCACGAAACTCTTCAACTCCTTCGTAGACAATGGCGTCAAAACCAAAAAGGTATGGGCGAAGCGTATGATAGTAGACATTCGTATCGCATTGCTCTGTGATGCGACGGAAGCTGGCGATCATCTCACCGAATACAGGCGGCACCTTCGAAAGACCCGCTTCAACACCAGCAATGTCATCTTTCTCCGCCTTTTGGGCGGCGTCCAGCAGCGCAAAAATCGCTTCACCGGCGTGAGCCTCAATTTCAACATGGATGAGGTGAAACCAGCTTTCGTCTTGAATATCGACCATCTTCTGGATGCAGCGGAGATTGCCCAATTCATGCCGCCCGTTCGGGTCCAGCCGCTGAAAATTGGACAGCGCGGTGCTAGCGTAAGGCACAATCGGTGGACGCTCGACGAATTTCGAAAGCTGCACCAGCGGCGCGGCGACGGACTTGGGAATGAAAGCGGCCGGGTCTTTCTGATCGCACCACACGAACGCATTGGCGAAATGAGCGTAGATCTGGAAAAGACGTTCCGTAATACGCAGGTCCGTCACTTCTGCGATTGACGCCATGTCGAACACCGGCATGGCTTGCAGGTCATAGCGGATCGCGCCCGCTTCGATAAGTGCGGGCAAACTGCGCGCCTTGTCCAAGAGCTCAGCCACAGCGCCAGCGTCGAGCGGATGGTCAATCGCGCTCAGGTCCTCGATCGGGTCAGGTGCCATCAGAAAGCCGGTGTTCGGCGAAGGTGTCCAACATGCCTGGTTCATTGCGTCCTCCAATGCGCTGTGCGTGGCTTGCTCAGGCCACCACGGCGGAGTTTTTTAAGATGAGGGGAAACAGCCGATTGTAGCCCAGCGAGAAAAAAGAAGATACGCGACCGCGACGGGCCTCAAACCTGTCAAAGATCCAGTTGAAAAGAAGGCTGACAAGCAGCGCCTTGAGCGACAGCAAAACACACAGAAAGCCGATTTCCGGGTAGGACTTGTTAAAGAACAAGACACCCGCCAGGATCAGAAATGCCATCAAAGACAGCTCAAACGTGAAGCTGTAGCGCAAGCGATCTCTTGTCATCCGAAAAGCGACTGGAGCCTTCATGATCTGTCTCCTGCATTTGTTCGCCTCCTCATATCGGAAAAATTAGTATATTAAAGTTGGATAGTATCTGAAAAAAAGATGGATCAAGATGGCTAACCCTGACCAGTTTCAAGCGTTCGCGCTTGCAGCGGAACTCGGCTCATTCTCGGCGGCGGCGCGCCAAATGGGAAAGGCGCAATCAGCCGTTTCCACTGCAATCGCTAATCTTGAGATCGACGCCGGCGTCGGCCTTTTCGACCGTTCGGCCCGCAACCCCGTTCTGACAAAAGTAGGCGAAGCGCTGCTTCCCCACGCAAGAGGCATTTTGCTCGGCAATCAGGAGTTCTTTTCGAAAGCCAGTTCGATGGCGGAAGGCGCTGAGGCGGCGCTTTGTTTCGCAATCGAACAGAGCATCAGCGTCAAACCTCTGATGGATTTGATCGCCCAGTTCAGCGTCAAATTCGCTGATCTGGAGCTGGAAATCCTCAGGCCCGGGCCCCACGATACCGCGACCCTGCTCAGAGAAGGCCGCGCCGATCTTGGCCTGATGACGGAGCGGGAAAACTATCCGATGGGCTTTCAGTTTCGCGGCGTCGGCCATTCGAAACTTATCCCCGTGTGCGCACCCGCCCATCCCTTAGCGGACCTGGCACAAGTTGGTTTTCACGATTTGCGCAAGCACCGACAGTTGATCCCGAGCAGTCGTTCCCGATCGCAGACTGGTCACCTTGCCGAACGCAAAGGAACATCAGTTTGGTATGTTGAAAGCCTCGACATCATACTTGAATTTGTGGCGACGGGATTTGGTTGGGCGGAATTGCCAGCGTCGACCGTATCCGGATTGATCGCAGAAGATCGACTGTCAGCATTACAGTATTCCTTTCAGCAGAGTGATATTCTTGAAGGTGTCGATGTCGTTTGGACGGAGCAAAAAGCCCTCGGCGTAGCGGCGCATTGGCTTAGAGATCGGTTGCTAGGGCTGCCAGTAGGCGTATGGCAGGGGAAGTGACCTAGCCTAAAAGCGGACGACGCCGACATTGCTGAGGCTGTCCGCAATGCCCGCACCGCAGACCTTAGCACCCTTTAAATGCTGCGGATCGAACGAACGTCGGCTTTCGGGAACTCGGGCGCAAAACTCAGGGTTCTAAGCCAAGGTCCGCTAAAGGCCGAGAGCGACAAAGTCATCTGCCGTGGCAATGTAATCTGAGGGTGTGGCACCGAAGTTCGTCCATACTCTACCACTAACACTTAAATTGTAGTTACGCGCTGAAAAGACCGCGCAGCAGGGTCAAAAAGACATTTGAGCGGATTACAGGGGTAGTTTGAGGCTGTTTTTGGCTTGTTTTTCAACGGCCATATTTAGCAAAAAGACCAACTGGCGGTGCCTCTGACAGAGATTTGTCGGCGGCACAGCCAGTTGGTCTTCTTTCAGTCATAATGGCCTTTTGAGAATAATTATTCAGTTAATGATATAAATAAACTCAATTATTGATTTGACACATATTCTTCAGAACCTAAATGTAACCTACCGGTAAAGTTGCGTAATTTATGCCTTGTCGGCGGATATGAACGCGCCCTAAGAGCCGAAACTAGAACCTGGCAGATTGATTTCGCTCAAGGTTTTGTAGCAGTTAATTTGTTGCCAAAAATGGACGGTCAATTACAACGATGGTATACTTATCGGTATT
>JBMYPG010000092.1:0-12960 GCA_049600095.1 Pikeienuella sp.
TTGATAGCGCAAGCAATGCCAGCCGAGCGGCGAAAAACCGCGCAGGCAGCCGCGACCGATCATCCATTTCAATCCGCCGAGTTTTTGTGGGCCGATGCATCATGAGGGGCGATATACGCCGGGTTGGGGCGGGGGGCAAGGATTTGTATAAGCCTCGCCCTATTGGGCCGCGCTAATGCGCGGCGGCCAGCGGCGCGAGTATTTTTGCGACAAAGATGCGGTGCCGGGGGCTAATCGGCGACCGGGAAGGCGGCGTCGAAGCAGGAGAGGGTTGGGCGAAATCGCGTCGGGTGATATGTCGTGCTGGTTCTGACCCAGCGGCGAAGGTCAGCGATGGCGCGGGGGCTATTGGCGTAGGCGTCAACGGGAATCAGTGTTTCAATGGGCGACGACAGGCGCGCCAACGCTCTTTCACCGCCCGCGATTTTGACGCCGGTTTCAACGCAGGCGCGGATTTCGCCGCTACATTCGCTGGTGCATAACTTGATCAATGAATAGGTAGCTCTGTTACTAAGCGGTGTTGCCGGGGCGTTTTTGCCATCGGTTCCGATTAGTGTAATGGACATACGTGGCTGTTGTTTCATTAGCCGGTCGCGACTAAGCAGCTTTTGTAATTCATCTGCTGTCAGCAACTTGGGCTCGTCTTTCAAGTCGTAGTGTTTGTGTACTGAGTAAAGTGCGGATGGCGTAAAGTCGGGGTCCAACTGATTGATCGCGGATTTGAGGCGGTAGGTTCCTTTCGTGGTTAGAATCTCTTTGTTCATGACCGCGTGTGCTGGAAAGTAGATGGCACCTTGGTTCTCTGCATTGGTGACGACGACACCCCAACCTAAGAAGTCTCCTGTCATGCCGCGCACTCTTTCGAGTAAGTAATTTGCAGCTGACAGTTCACCCGCTTCTGCTAAGGCGATGATGTCGGCCTCGCCCGCTCTTGGATTATCACTTTCAACAAAAGCGCTGGCGAGGTTGCTTCCGCCCTCCGCCGCCACCTTCAACCACGATTTGCCTGATAGTCCACCCGGGGCCCGCAGTAGCTTGTTACGGTCTTTGCGGTTCATGTCAGCTAGCCAGCGGCTCATAGGGCGGTTTGTTAGGCGGCCTAATAGGATTTGGGCCGATGTGTTCCCCTCTGCCGCTAGTTTTGCAAGGGCGGGAAGGGCGGTTTGATCGTCGTCTGCCAGCCATGCCTGGATTGCAGTTTGCAGGCGTGGGTCGTCGTGGTCTGCTGGTTGGGCTGTGGCAAAAAGGGGCGTTAGAAGTAGGACTAGGGCGAATAGGATGCGCATGAATTGGCTCCGTAATGATCACCTATAGGTAAGCATTCCGGGGGATTGGTGCAACTTTGCCGGTTGCTTTTCTGGGTAGCTGGTGGTTGTGGAGGTTAGGCTGCCGGAGTGTCTTGGCTGAAAATGTTGATCCATCCGATCCCTTCACGTTGCCAGATGGAACTTACGTACATAACCTCTGCTTGGTCACGGCTGACGCGTTGGAAATCGGCCCGGTATGATAGGATTGCGTGATCTGAGCCTAGGGCGCGGGCTGTTTGCTGGCTGAGATTATATGACCGTATAGTCGGGCCATTGTTGAGCTGTTCGACATGGCTTGCCTTGGCGGCAAAGCCGTCGGGGTAAACGCCGAGAAAGCTGTCGTGAAGGGCGGCCTGATCAGCTTGTTGATCGCCTTTGACCAATGCGTCCCATACTGCGGTTTCACATTGGATGAGTTCGGAGAGCAGTTCGGCGTTTTGATTGGCTGTCAAGGTTTCGTTGGGCCCGGAATAAGAGAGTTAAGGCATTGTAGGCGCTAATCTGCCCAGATTAATCAGCGCTACGCAATGCCCGTGCCACACAGGCGACCGTGCCTTTGGCCGATGCCGCCGTGCCGCTGGGCCATGAATTTCCTAAGTCGCGGAAATGGCGGGTAAGGTCGGCGATGGCGCGGGGGCTGTTGGTATAGGTTTCGAAGGGGATCAGGGTTTCGGATGGTGAACTGAGGGTTCGCAGCGCCTCATACCCCCCGGCGAGGCCGACGCCGAGTGCCATGCAGCGTGGGATGTCATCAGCGCAGGACGCGGCGCAAAAACGGCGGAGACTGGCCAAGGGGCGATTATCTGCTGGTGCATTTGCAAAGACCTCTCCGACCCGTTCCATCTGAGCGCGATGGGCTGCCCAGTTTTTGAAATCTGGCAAGCCGGTTTGGAAGAAATAGCGATAGGCGCGCCAGTACGGGCTGTCGCCGTCATCCAAAATTGAGGCGACAAAATGGGCCCCGGGGTCGTTGTTTAAGTAGGCGATGTTGAGCAGTGCCCTGTCCTGTTTGGACAGGTCCTTATGCTTTATCCCGTCCAACCAACCGCAATAGGCGGCGTCATAACTCAGCACTTTTTCACGGCCCAAATGCGCCAGCCCAACAGTCGGGGAACTGCGTGATATTGTGTGGACCAAACGGTTGGCGGCGGTTTGTTCGCCGATGGCGGCAAGATGCCTGACGGTTGCCTCGTTGCGTCTGTTCCCTTTGATCTGAGACAGGAGGGTGGCCAGTTGATCGCCGGAAAGGGCGGCGACATCCAGCCATGACTGCTGAATAACCTCTCCGGTTTGATCATTTGGCACCAACAGCAGCGCGTTCTGAGAGGCGCGCGGCAGGCTGTTTAACCACGGGCTTTTGGGGCGGTCCGCGATCAGGCCGAGCATCACTTGCGCCGCTGTGTTTTCGTTGAAGGCAAGGTTTGAAAGCAGGGCGAGGGCGGTGGCGTCATTGTCGGTTAACCATGCCTCTATCGCTTGCTGAAATCTTGGTGCAGATTGCCCCTTTGGCGCGCTTACTGATTGCGCTGCGGCCCAAAAAGGCGCAAGCAGCAGCGCGAGTGCAAGCATGAAGCGCACAGACGTACCTCTCGTAGATTTCCCCTGAGGCCAGTCTAGCGGTTAATTCGGCAAGTAATCAATGGGAAATGGGGTGTATGTATAACTCACTACTATATGTCGCAACTGTATTTATCTGGGGCGCGAGCTGGATTGGCATCACTTATCAGGTTGGTGAAGTGTTGCCAGTGCATGGCGTTTTGTATCGTTATACTTTGGCAGCCGTGATTTTGTTGGCTTTTGTTACAGCGCGGCGGGCGCATGTTTTGACGCGTTCGCAGCATGTCACAGCCGCGGCAATGGGCGGGCTGATGTTTGGGGTCAATTATGTGATGGTTTATACCGCCATTGGCATGGGTTTGACGACCGGTCTGGCAGCGGTCATTTTTTCGCTGTTGATTGTCATGAACGCCATCAATAACGCGATATTCTATCGAGAGGTTCCTACGCTGGGTCTGGCCTTTGCGGCCCTGTTGGGGCTGGCCGGTATTGTGACCTTGTTTGCGGATGAAATGACTCATCTGAGCTTGGTCGCGGCTACGCCGTTGTTGCTGTGCGTTTTGGCGGTTTATTGCGCGTCGCTGGGCAACATGTGTTCCCGCCGGTTGCAGGGTGAAGGGGTGGCAGTCACCACATCCAACGCTTGGGCGATGGCTTATGCGGCGATTGGATTGCTGATTTACAGCGCGATGTCTACCCAGCCTTTTACCATCAGTTGGGGGGCGGAATGGTGGGCGTCTTTGGCGGTGTTGATTGTGTTTTCCACGATTATCGCATTTTGGGCCTATCTGACATTGCTGGGGCGTATTGGTGCGGCGCGTGCGGCCTATGCTTTTGTAGCGTTTCCTGCTGTTGCGCTGGTGATTTCCAGCGTTTGGGAGGCATTCGAGTGGACCCCGGCGCGAATGGCGGGGGCCGGGTTGATCCTTGCCGGAAATTTGGCACTGTTGGTTGGGCAAACCCGTCGCGGGGATAAAACGCCCTAGGGTGTTTCACCATCGGTCAGTTGCCAAAGATCGGCATAATTCGGGTCATCGCGAAGGGTAGTTATGCGGTTTTGATAAAACGCGCATGCTGCGTTGTGAAGCTGCGATAGCGTCGGGTCGGTTATGAGTTGATTATAAATATCCAGCGCACCTTCGGGCCATTCGGTCAGGCTATGGTCATCCTCTCCATTTGCATTGCGTTGTCTCAGGTATCGGGCACCAAGGCGGCGTTCGGGGAATACGACGTCGCCGCGCGCGGCTTTGGCCACAAAATCCTCGGATGATTTGATGGTGTAGTGATGGATGACCGCCAAGTTGCTCCGGCCCCGGCAGTCGATGCCGTTTTCGTCGCCGGTTGCAAATCCCGGTGGAACAGGGATGCCGGAACCGTCCAGCCACGTGGGCGAGGCCCCATCGGTCAGAATTGGGCGATGGGTGTGGAATACGGCAATGTCTGCGCCGGGTCGGAACAGGGTTTTGACGCCGCGTCTTGCCTTCCATTTTCCCGGCCGCATGGATTGGCGGCGGGTGAATTGCTGGGTGACTTTACCCGGTTCATAGGTATCACGGGCAGAATCGCCAAAGAGCACCTCGCAGATTGAGATGTAACTGGCGTTGGGCGTTGCTGCGAATAGATCAGTTAACTGCCCGTTTCCGGATTTGACACGGAGGAACTCATCAACATCGAGGCTGATTACCCAATCTGCGCTATCCAGCAGCCCGGATTTTAGGGCGTGGGCCAGCGCTGGATATTGCATGTTGCCATCACGCGGTGCGCCGTTGGCCATGCGGATCGCAAGGCCCATTTCGCCCAGTCTGGCAAGGATTTCATCTGTGCCGTCATCGCAGTCATTGGTGTAGACAAGGAAATCTGTAACACCCAACCACAGGTGCCAAGCGACCCATTCGATCAGAAATGGAGCCTCGTTTTTGATGCAGGTCACAAGACGGACAACAGGGGCGGTTTGGCGGCGAACGATGGAGGCAAGGGCCAGGCCCTTACGGCTGCGGACCAAAGCGGCAGCACGCTTGCTCCAAGCAGTTTGGCTGTCTGCCTCGGCCGTTGCAAAGGTATCATTGGTGCGCCATTCGGCCAGTTTTGCGCTTATCTTTGGGGCGAAACGCTGGATTGTTTGCTCTGTCGCGCCGCTTAATGCGCGTTCGCGCCAATATCTGCCTGTAAAACGGTTGGCATTTGGATGCCATGCATCGCCGCGTGCCTGTTTGACAAGGAATGCGCCGGGTGAGCGGAGGGCGTAGTGATTGATGGAGGCTAATCGGTGCGTATCCTTTGCAACAAAACCATGCCGAACGGTTTTTACGAAATCTTCGCTAACCGGTGCGCCAGACCCGTCTACCCAGTGGCGAGGTGGTGTTGGCCCGACGCGCGGGCGGTGAACGCCGATGACCATGCCCTGTGCCGGCCGGAAAAGCGTTTTTACGCCTCGTTTTTCCGGGGTGCGTTGTTGAAGTGGCTCTCGGTTCTTATGACGTTCAATCGTCAGGTCGCGCAGGTCTGTTAGGTTTTCGGGTTGGAAAAAGAGTTCTGAAACAGAAATCGCATCTGCCCGAGTGGCGGTAATCAGATCAGTCAGAAGGCCATTTCCGCAGCGAATGTTGAGATGTTCGTCAATATCTAGCGTCATGATCCAATCGGCACCGGTATATTCCGGGCAGGTCATGGCGTGCTTTAACGCTTCTTTCTGAGGAGAGATTCCGGGGGCGAGCACTAAACGTGTGTGGAGAAGTTCGCCTTGGTTTGCCAAGGCGGTTAGCAGGTCGTCAGACCTATCATGACAGTCATTGGAATAGACCAAAATATTCGTGAATCCGATCAGCCGGTGATAGGCGACCCATTCGGCCAGAAACGGCCCTTCGTCACGGGCGCAGGCAATGAGGGTGGCTTTGACCGGGGTCGATTTTGGGTTTGGATTCTGCATGAGCACAGAATGGGCCGGGCACCGGGTGGGTCAAGGGGATAGGTTGGATTTGTCGAAATAGCGTAATTTGTCCGTGGTCTGCATCACTTTTTTGAATTCATTGGCAATGCAACGGTTTTCAATTGAACTTGTGCCATTTATGAAAGCCCACCGACAATCATCGAACAGGAAGCCCGTCATGAGCAGCACTATGAATGTCTATCAGTCCCTCGCCCGCGCCGTTAGCGACCATGGCGTTGATACGATGTTTGGCCTGATGGGGGATGCTAACCTGTTCATGGTTGATAGTTTTGTGCGCGACAGCGGAGGGCGGTTTGTGCCGGCGGCGCATGAGGGAAGCTCTGTCCTGATGGCTTTGGCCTATGCGCATGTGGCGGGAAAGGTTGGCGTTGCAACCGTGACCCATGGCCCGGCGTTGACCAATTGCGCCACGGCGCTGACCGAAGGGGTGCGAGGGCATACGCCGATGGTACTGTTGGCTGGCGACACGCCTGTATCAAACCCACGGCATTTGCAGGGCATTGATCAGCGAGAGCTGGTCAAAGCGACGGGGGCTGGGTTTGAGCAGGTGCGTTCGCCTGACACCGTTAGCAAGGATGTTGCGCGCGCATTCTACCGCGCTCAGGTAGAGCGGCGCCCGGTTGTGTTGAACATGCCAGCCGATTTCATGTGGGAAACGGCAGCGCATGAGGTTCAGGTGCTGGATGTGTTTACCGCGCCGGGTGGTGTGGCGCAGGGCGATATTCTGGACGAGGCGATTGGGATGATCGCATCGGCCCGCCGCCCGATGATCCTGGCCGGGGCCGGGGCGATTGATGCGCGGGATCAGTTGATCAAACTGGCGGACCGGCTGGAAGCACCGCTGGCAACGACGCTAAAGGCCAAGGGGTTGTTCAAGGATCACCCCTATAACATCGATATTTTCGGCACGCTTTCAACCCCTGCTGCCTATGACCTGATCGCGCAATCAGATTGTATCGTTTGTTTCGGAACGGGGATGCATGATTTCACCACGGATCGTGGCAAGCTGATGAAGAACAAGCGGATTGTTCAGGTCGATGTTGAACCGACGGCCATTGGCGGCGGCCTGCACCCTGATGCGGCGCTGGTTGCGGATGCAGGGCTGACGGCTGAAACGATCTTGTATTGGTTGGATGAAGCGGAAATTCCGTCGAGCCAGTTTACCAGCGATTTGGACATTGAAGCACTGACGGCACACCCTGCGGCGGCGGATAAAACCGCTGATGGTTATGTAAACTATGTGCATTCACTGAAACGGTTTGAGGAGGCATTGCCGGAGGATCGTGTCATTGTCACCGATGGTGGGCGGTTCATGACAGAAGTTTGGTGCCGGATTTCGGTGCCTAACCCGCAAAGCAATGTCGTGACGGCCAACTTCGGTGCCATCGGGCAGGGTTTGCAGCAGGCAATCGGTGCTGGCGTAGCCGCGCCCGACCGCCCGGTTGTGCTGTTCAGCGGCGATGGCGGGTTCATGATGGGCGGCATCAATGAGTTCAACACTGCGGTGCGGTTGGGGCTGGACCTGATCGTGATTGTCGCCAATGACTCGGCCTATGGCGCAGAGCATATCCAGTTTCTGGACCGGCAGATGGACCCAAGTTTGACCCAGTTCGATTGGCCATCATTTGCTGAGGTGGCCACGTCGCTGGGTGGGACGGGGATTGAGGTTAGTTCGGCCGAAGAATTGGAAGTGGCGCTGGCAGCACTGGAGGAGCGGTCCGGGCCTGTGCTGATTGATTTGCGGTTGGACCCGAATGATGTGCCTCGTATGCGGATTTAGGGTGGTTTGAGTTGAGGGGTTTTATGTCGATTATATGGACTTCTATAGGGTTATATGGAAAATAAGATATAACTAGTTAGAGGTGTGTAGAACTATGGACCCTGTCAGAAACCCATTCGCACCCGGAGCAGGCTCTCAGCCGCCGGAACTTGCCGGTCGAGATGAGATAATTGATGATGCCATCACCGCTTTGAAAAGAACAAAGATTGGCCGGCATGCAAGATCGCAAATGCTGTTGGGGCTACGTGGGACTGGTAAGACGGTCTTATTAAACAAGATTGAAAACGAGGCCGAAGATAATGGCTATTTGACCTCAGTTATTGAAGCTCCCGAAGGGAAACCTCTGGCGGAACTTTTGTACCCAAAAATGCAACAAGTGCTCCGAAAACTCTCATTCATTGAGTCTGCTAAAACAAAAACGCACGATGCTATGAAAGCGCTGAGAAGCTTTGCAAGCGTATTCAAAGTTCAGATCGGTGACCTATCGGTTTCTGTCGATCCGGAGCCGGGTGTGGCAGATAGTGGATATCTGGAATATGATCTGCCTGACATGTTCGTTGCAATTGGTACTGCGGCGAAGGCAGCAGGTAAGGGTTGGTGCCTCTTGATTGATGAGGTGCAATACCTAAACGAAAAAGAGCTTGCGGCGCTTATCGTGGCTATTCACAAAATTGGCCAAAAACAGCTTCCAATCATATTTTTCGGCGCGGGCCTACCACAGTTGGCTGGTCTTTCAGGAGATGCCAAATCATATGCAGAACGGCTCTTCTCTTACCCGAGAATTGGTGCGCTGGACGAAGAATCTGCGCTGCGGGCGGTCAAGGGACCGATAAATGACGAGGGGCAAGAAATAACATCCCGCGCCCTAAGCAAAATTCGCGAAATTACTGAAGGTTACCCATATTTTTTGCAAGAATGGGGGTTTCAATCGTGGAATACTGCTGACAAATCTCCGATTGATGTAAGTGATATTGAAAGCGCAACGGAAGACGCCCTCAGCAGGTTGGACGATGGTTTTTTCCAAGTCCGTTTTGATAGGTTAACGCCGAAGGAACGTGATTATGTAGTCGCGATGGCCGAGCTTGGTAAGGGCCCGTACCGTTCCTCAGAGGTAGCTGAGCGGCTGGGCGAGCCCCCAAGTAAACTGGGTCCTCGTCGAGCACAGATTATCGCAAAGGGTATGATTTACAGCCCCCAGTATGGCGACATAGATTTCACTGTTCCAATGTTCGACGATTATCTTCGACGGAATTGGGAGCTAAAGGAATAGCAAAACCTTTTCTTGGTCGCCCACACCAAACCTACACACCACAACAGAATCCATTTCCAATCCGCCCGTGCTATGATAATCCGCTGATCAACCAGATATAGACTTTGCCGGAGGCCGTTATGCCCGAATATCGTTCACGCACCACCACCCATGGTCGCAATATGGCCGGCGCTCGTGCGCTTTGGCGTGCCACTGGTATGACGGATGGGCAGTTTGGTAAGCCGATTATTGCAGTGGCGAACAGCTTTACCCAGTTTGTGCCCGGCCATGTTCATCTGAAAGACATGGGCCAGTTGGTTGCTGCTGAGATTGAAAAAGCGGGCGGTGTTGCCAAGGAATTCAACACCATTGCGGTCGATGACGGCATCGCCATGGGCCATGATGGGATGCTGTACAGCCTGCCGAGCCGTGAGTTGATCGCCGATAGTGTTGAGTACATGTGCAACGCCCATTGCGCGGATGCGGTCATCTGTATCTCTAACTGTGACAAGATCACCCCCGGCATGTTGATGGCGGCGATGCGGCTGAACATTCCCGCCATTTTTGTCTCTGGCGGCCCGATGGAGGCTGGCAAGGTCATCCTCGATGGCGAAGAAAAACGTGTCGATCTGGTCGATGCGATGATGAACGCCGTGAACCCCGAAGTCAGCGAAGCCAACAGCGAAGCGACCGAGCGCAGCGCTTGTCCGACTTGCGGGTCTTGTTCCGGCATGTTCACCGCAAACTCCATGAACTGTCTGGCAGAGGCGCTGGGTCTGGCGTTGCCGGGCAATGGTTCGATGTTGGCCACACATTCCGGCCGCAAGGGGCTGTTCCTGGAAGCGGCGCGGACCATCGTTGATCTGGCGAAGCGGTATTATGAGGATGGCGACGTGACGGCGACGCCGCGCGGGATTGCCACCTTTGACGCTTTTGAAAACGCGATGACGCTGGACATTGCGATGGGCGGTTCGACCAATACCATTCTGCATTTGCTGGCGATGGCGCGTGAGGGCGAAGTGCCGTTCACGATGGATGATATTGACCGTTTGAGCCGCAAGGTGCCGCATCTGAGCAAACTCAGCCCGTCCACATCACGGTTCCATATGGAGGATGTGCACCGCGCCGGTGGCATCATGCGGTTGATGGGGGAACTGGACCGTTTGGGCCTGATCCACACCGACCGCCCCACCGTGCATTCGGCGACCTATGCCGAGGCGCTGGCGAAGTGGGACATTATGGGCGATGTATCGCCCGAGGTTGAAGAGTTTTACCGCGCAGCGCCCGGCGGCGTGCGCACGGTTCACGCCTTTAGCCAGTCGAATATGTGGAAAGAGCTGGACCGCGATCAGATAGATGGCTGTGTCCATAGCGGAGAGCATGCCTATAGCCAGGATGGTGGTTTGGCGGTTCTTTATGGCAACATCGCCGAAGATGGCTGCATCGTTAAGACGGCTGGTGTGCCTGAGGAATGTTTGACGTTCAGCGGTGTTGCTCGGATTTTTGAGAGCCAGGATAGTGCCGTCAAAGGCATTTTGGGCAAGAAGGTTAAAGAGGGTGACGTGGTCATCATCCGCTACGAAGGCCCCCGTGGTGGGCCGGGCATGCAGGAAATGCTGTATCCGACCAGCTATTTGAAAGCTGTTGGCTTGGGCAAGAAATGCGCGCTGATCACTGATGGGCGCTTCTCGGGTGGCTCGTCTGGTTTGTCGATTGGTCATGTGTCGCCAGAGGCAGCGCTGGGCGGTTCGATCGGGTTGATTGAGGATGGCGACGGGATTGATATTTCCATCGCTGACCGGTCAATCCACCTGAAGGTCGAACCCGGCGTGTTGGCAGCGCGGCGCAAAGCGATGGAAACACGCGGAGCTGATGCGTGGAAGCCAGTGGAAGTGCGGACGCGTAAAGTGACGCCTGCGCTGAAAGTGTTTGCGGCATTCGCGACTTCGGCATCTGAGGGCGCTTACCGCGATGTCGATGGCACGCTGGCAGTGCGGACACGGAGCGTGGCGGCCGAGTAATTCGCTGCATCCGCCACTTACAACAAATTCTATAGAGTGCGCTGTTATCATCGATAACCGCGCACTTTATTTATTTGGATGCTAATGCCGTCTTTAGCGCATCAACCACCTCATCCTGTGGTTCTGCAATCAGTTCCCATGGCAGTTTAATCTGACCTTTGTGCTTTTTGGCCTCATCATTGTATTCCAGACAGGGCTGCCCGGTTTTTTCGTAAGTGCCTAGTCCGGTGATATGGGCGTGTTCCAGCCGGACTTTGCGAAAGCCTGCGATGATAATGTGGTTATTGTGAATGATCAGCGGATTGCGGGTGTACAGCAGCGTCAGGCCCTGTTTGAACAAGGTAAGGAAGGCAACAGCAGCGAGCAGGTTTTGCACAATTGGTGGCAGGTATTCCGGGCCGAGCAGGCGGGGCGCCATCCATAGCGCCATGAAGGCCATGCCCGCGATGGAAAGATTGCGCAGGAGTTTGTCCTTTGCCTCTACGCTGCGGGTGGTTTGGTAGATTGCGTTGTCCATGGCCGTGCGCTGCCTGTTGTTTGTTTGCAGGCACCATATCGCGGTTGAGGTTGGGCGGCCAGTCCGTGATCCTGCTTACACGTAATCAACAGCCCACCGGAAAAAGCAGTGCAGACGCATTGAGACTGCCGTTGCGGACGCGAATTGCGCGGTTTCGCTCATAGCCACGATTTCGCTCAAGTAAATCTACTCGGGCTGGGTCGACACATTCGGCGCGCCCGTCTGGCCCCAGCAACAACGGCGTTGGGTCTACCAGTTTCCGCGCCTTTAGATCGGCTAAACCAAAATGGAGGTGTGGCTTCCCGATCTCTGCCTCTGTTTCAGTTACATAGCCCAACAATTGCCCTGTTTTTACGCGGTCGCCTGTTTTGACTTTTATATCCCCGACAAATTCATAGGACATGAGAGTATTCCCTGAAACGACTGACGTTACGATCACGATTTCCGTCGCTGCTTTTTGGGTCGACGGGCCGGGTGACCTGACTTCGCCATCCGAGGCGGCGTAAACCGGTGTTCCTGCTGGTGCGATGATGTCCATACCAACGTGGTAATTGAACGTTCCAGAAACAAAGCCGAATGTTTCTGGCTGTCGTTGAAGACCGGGTGTCTTGTCGCCAAATGCATAGGTGACTGAGCGCCCCGTGGCACCAAATTCTGTTGATTGGGGAACTGTTGCGCAGCCTGCCAAAAGAAAGACGAGTAATGAATGTTTCAAAATTGAGCTCTCTAAATTCGGTTTGTTTAACCACAATGCCTATAATTTCCGCATTGGGTTGTCTTGTGTAGATTCTATCCTGCCTGAATACCCGTGGCTAGCAATGAACTGATTTTGCTTGTTTGTGTCGTTGCCCATGGCCAAGCTGCGTCCATGAAAACCGAACACGATTATATTATCATTGGTGCGGGGTCCGCTGGCTGTGTTCTTGCCAACAAGTTGTCGGCGGGTGCTGATGAAGTGTTGGTGCTGGAGGCAGGGCCGATGGATCGGAACTTGCTGATCCATGTCCCGGCTGGGGTCTATAACGTCTATAAGAACCCGAAGCTGAACTGGAACTATCTGGCAGAACCGCAAGTGAACCTGTCTGGTCGGCAGGTGGAAACGCCGCGGGGCAAGGTGGTTGGGGGGTCATCCTCCATCAACTCCATGGTTTATATGCGGGGGCATCCGCTGGATTATGATGGTTGGGCCAGTGAATTGGGCCTGTCGCGATGGCGGTATGCTGATTGCCTGCCGTATTTCAAAGCCGGTGAGGCGAGCGACCGGGGTGGGGATGATTGGCGCGGGGCTGATGGGCCGTTGGGCGTGACCAAAGGTGGTGCAGCCAGCCCGCTGTATGACGCATTTGTTGAGGCTGGTGCGCAGGCTGGTCAGGGTCGTAGCCAAGACCTGAATGGGTTTCAGCCAGAGGGTGTGGCGCTGTTGGATGCCACCAAGCGAAACGGTCGGCGATGTAGTGCGGCGGTGGCGCATTTGCGGCCTGCCATGGGGCGGGCCAACCTGCGGTTAGAAACCCATGCGATGACCCAGCGGGTGTTGTTGGAAGGTGGTCGCGCCGTGGGTGTTGAATATCTGCAAGGCGGA
>JBMYPG010000093.1:0-12804 GCA_049600095.1 Pikeienuella sp.
GGGCCGGTCGTTTGACTGGCCCCTGACATGCTTTTGACCCCTAAAAAACTGATAATGAGGGAGGGTCGCGCCCATGTGGGCCAATATCGAAATTCTGCTGATCGCGCCGCAATTTGCCGTAGGGCTATTGTTAGAAGGCCTGCTGATCGGCGCTGTATTCGCGCTCGTCGCCTATGGCCTCGCATTGGTTTGGGGCGTGATGAACGTCAAAAACCTCGCCCAAGGACCATTTGTGATCACCGGCGGCTATGTTTGCTGGTATCTCGCCACCCTTGGCATTCACCCGCTGATCGGCATCTTTGGCTCTATCATCGTTTTGTGGCTGCTTAGCTGGGTGACATTCAAATTCATCGTCTCAAAGGTGCTTGAGCAGGACATGTTCGTCTCTCTGCTCGCAACCTTCGGCATGGCATATGTACTGGAACAATCGCTGAGCCTGATTTTCACGCAGGACACGCAAACCATCAACCTCGGCTGGGCTTCGGTTTCGCTGTTTGATGGGGCGGTTTTGCTTGCAGGTCAAAAAATCCTCGCGTTTGTTATCGCTTGTATATTGGCCATCGTGCTGGTCGTGTTCATGAAACGCAGCCGTATGGGACAGGCCATCCGGGCAACGGCACAAAACGCCCGCGCCGCCCGCGTGATGGGCATTGATACTGACAAGGTTTATTCGTTCACCTTCTGCCTGAACGGTGCCATCTGCGGTGCTGCCGGTGCCTTGGTTGCGATGATCTGGGTGATTCAGCCGTTCTATGGCATCACCTACTCGATCCGCGCCTTTGTCATCGTAACTGCCGCTGGCCTCGGTAATCTGCCAGGCGTCATCACAGCGGGCCTTGGTATGGGCAGTCTGGAGCAATTTGGCGGCTTTATCCTTGGTGCCGAATATCAGCAGGCCCTGGTTGTTGGCATGCTGCTGTTGGTGTTGGCCATCCGGTTGTGGCAGCAATCGCGTAAAAGGCAGGCAGTGGTATGAACAAGACGCTTCTCTATATCGCCATACTTGTGGTTGCGATTGGCGCACCACTGGTTTTACCCGCCTATACGCAGCAATTTTCGGCTCTTTGGGTGCTGATTATTCTGGCCCTGACATGGGACATGCAGGGCGGGCAGATGGGTTATAACTCGCTCGGCAACATCTTTTTCTTTGGCTTTGGCATGTATGTCAGTGCCATTGTTCAGGTATCCATCGCGCATGATTTGGGTGAATATACTTACGCTGGTGGCGTTAATATCTTCAGCTTCACCGACTCTCAGTATTTCACTGGGCTGGCTTTGGGGATTATTGCTGCGGGCCTTGTTTGTGCCCTTGTTGCGTTCCCCCTCGGCTGGCTGTTGTTTGGCCTTCGAGGTCCTTACTTCGCCATCGGTACACTCGCAGTATCAATCGCGGCGGGCGAGTTATTCGGTACATGGGAATGGGTTGGCGGTGGTCAGGGCATTTCAATGCCTCCGTTCCCCGGCGATCCTGACACTGCGAAATATACGCTCTATATGATGCACCTGATTGTGGGCGTGGCGACCTTCGTCACTTGCGCTTGGCTGTATTCCACCAAATTTGGAATGGCCATGAATGCAATCCGCGATGATGAGCAAAAGGCCGAAGGCATGGGCCTGCCGACACTGCGCATCAAGCAGATCAACTGGGCCATTGCTGCGTTTTTTATCGGCATCATCGGTTCGATCTATGGCAATACGCAGGGGTTCATTGAGCCGTTGGAAGTGGCATTCCAAACTATCTATCTCGGCATCTTCATGGTGGTGGCAACACTATTGGGCGGTAAGGGTACCCTATGGGGACCTGTCGTCGGTGCCATCGTTTTCCACACCTTCAAAGAAGTAACCTGGACCCTGTTCCTCGGCTGGCAATGGGTGACTTTGGGTGCGTTGATCGTGATCATTATTGTCTACTTCCAGGAAGGGATCATGGGCTGGTTACAACGAAAACGGCCCGAATGGTTTGGCATCCGAATCGAAGAAAAGGAGGCATCATCATGAGCACCATTATTGATGTCTCTGCTGTCACAAAAACATTCGGCGGTGTCGTGGCTAATAAGGATGTTTCGTTAAAAGTTGAAAAAGGATCGATCACTGGACTGATCGGGCCGAATGGTTCTGGCAAAACCACGATCTTCAACTCGATCGTCGGTTTTCACCCAATCGACAGCGGCTCCATTAAATTTGAGGGTCAGGAAATTTCCACAATGCGAGTGCCGCAGATTGCCCGGCTGGGGTTGCTGCGGACCTTCCAGCAGACGCGGATTTATGCGCAGATGAATTGCGTGGATAACATGCTGATCTCTATCCCGCATCGCAAGGCAAAGTTTAGCGAGTTTTTCGCCTCTCACGCTGCATCAGACCGGGAAAAGGCGGAGCATCTATTAGATTTCGTTGGTCTGTATGAGAAACGTCTATTGATGGGCGGTGATCTGAGTTTTGGTCAGCAGAAACTTTTGGAATTTGGCATGGCGCTGATGAACGATCCGACAGTTTTGATGCTGGATGAGCCAACGGCAGGCATTAACCCAACGCTGATCAACGGCCTGATTGACCGGCTGAAGCGCGCTAACGAAGAACTGGGCATCACCCTGTTCGTTATTGAGCATAACATGCGGGTGATCATGAACCTTGCCGACCGGATCTATTGCCTCGCGCATGGAGAGATGTTGGCCGAAGGTTCGCCTGACGAAGTGCAAAGCGACCAGCGTGTGCTGGATGCCTATTTGGGGGCGCACTGATGACCGACGAAACAGAGAATAGCGGACCCGACAAAAAGGCCAGCGGTTATCACATGGGTGGCGTTGATGTCGTCATGTCGGTTGACGCAGTCGCAAAAGAAGCGGCCAAAATCGCGGCCGAGGCACCGGGTGAGGCTGAACTGCACGCAATGGCTGGTGGAGACCCGTTTCTTACCATTTCTAACCTACGGGCGGGATATGGGCGGATGGAAATTCTGCATGAGTTTTCGATGGCCGTTGGTGCGGGGCAGTCGTTGTGCCTGATTGGGCCGAACGGCGCGGGTAAATCGACAGTACTGCATTCGATCTTTGGCTTTACCAATATCTTTGGTGGGAAAATCACGGCAGGTGGCGCAGATGTCACCAGCCTGAAACCAAATGAAAAGCTAAAGAACGCGGGCATTGCCTATATCTTGCAGGACAATTCAGTGTTCCCCGACATGACAGTCGAAGAAAACCTGTTGATGGGCGGGTATCTGAAGGACAAACCAGATCAAGCTAAAGAAGCGGCAGAGCAGGTGTTCCAGAAGTACGACCGCCTCGCGGCCCGCCGAAACCAGCCCGCGCGGGTGCTGTCTGGTGGTGAGCGCCGGTTGCTTGAAATCTCTCGCGCTCTGGTCATGGGGCCAGAGGTGCTATTGGTCGATGAACCCAGCATCGGCTTGGAACCTCGGTTCATCGACATGGTGTTTGAAATTCTGGATGACCTACAACGGGTCGACGGCAAAACCATAATCATGGTCGAGCAAAACGCCAAAAAGGGACTCGAATTCGCTGACCTCGGTTATGTATTGGTTAACGGCCAACTTGCCAAAGCCGGATCCGGGGATGAACTGCTGGCGGACCCAGAGGTTGGGCGGCTGTTCCTGGGTGGGTAAGAAGAGGCCGCAGCCAACACTTCATCAAAAGAGTTTCCAACTGGCATGGACATAGAGTTCACCGCATGTGCGGTGAACTCTGATGATTTCATATTTCTCGGAAAACCGTGAGGGTCTCATCCGCCATTCACTACAATCCATCAGCAGCAGCCCTACACAAAGTCGGGCGGTCAATGCCGATGTCACGATAACAACCGTACAAATCCAGCATTAAGTCTTTTTGCTCTTGAGTGAGCTGATCCTTTGTAGGCGTCGCATTCGGATGCTTGGCAGTTATATCCGTATCCTTGTACCTTTTCGTCAAATCGGCTCCGCTAGCACCGGTCGTCGGAATTAGGTGGTTTGTTTCGCCGTTCGTCCCAACAGAAGCCATAACAAATTTGCGCATTTCAGCATAGGTCGCCGGGCCCAAGTCGCCGTCAATACAGACTTTTTTGATATTCAGGCTAGCGAAGTTATTATCGGCGCTGAGTTTCCCTATATCACGCTGCGCGTTTAGGGTCGGCGTGTCTCCGTTCCTGTCACATGCTTCCCCATTCCCGCCGTTGCCACCATTGGGCCCATCTGGGCTCGCCGCTGGTTTGCCTTGAATAATCAATTGACTGAACACCTCAGCGCCGGCCGCATCACCAACCCTAAAGCCATAGTTCTGCGCTGTCGCATCCTTGGGAATTGTGATGGTCAATTGACCCAATCCAGTTTCTAGGTCTGTCTCAAATTTGCCGGTACCTTGTGGCGGCTGCAAACCCTGCCAGTCAAATCGGTATGGTGCCCTCCCCCCGGAAATTGACAGAGCGACTGTTTGTTCAGCATCGGTTGCAGCGACGGTAATCGCGGCAGATGGGTTCAGAGCTAGTCCACCACCAATTGCAGACGAGTCAAATGAACATGCGTCATTCGGGACAGCGGCAAAAGCGGTTTCGATCAGGTCGACCAATGCTGCCAATCTAGCATTCTCGGCGCGCAGCTTGTCTGCTTCTGGGGTCAGACGCGTGGCGCTGCTGTCCTTTCCTGTCACTGCGGGTGCTGTCTTTTTCGGCGGCAGGGGGGCGAATTTCGTGATAGAACCGGGTAGAGAATTAACAAACAGTGCAACATCAATCTGGCTTGCGACCAGCTCTCTGGTGACCTGATCCTGAATTTTATCAACAGACTGCCTTAATTTGGCACCTGCCGTTTTCAATTGCACAAAGGCGATACGTGCTCGTGCCAGATTGCTCCGAGCCTCTGCGGCGACACCGCGCGCTTTGGCCACCTCAACCAGATTACTACCCACAGTTATTGATGCCAACCGCTCAACTTCATCAATCAGTGCCGCGATCGACCCTTTTGTATCTCTACCAGCGGCGACCAATTCTTCATTCGCAACTTCCGCTCGTGCGACTGCAGAATCATATTCTGATTTCCGTGCCCTTTCAGTCGCCTTAGCTTTCTGGACGTCTGCAACTGCCCGATCTCGTTTCGTCTCAAGATTCGATCTGGTTTCGGCTGTCGCTGAATTTAGTGCCAGATCGGCCATTTCCGCCAATTCCGACGCATTACGCCTTGCTGCAATTGCGGCATCATACCCTTGTCTGGCAATAGCAACTTGCGTCGCTTTCACCGCTGCGTTTTGCGCGGCTTTTGCGACTACCTCTTCCGGAGCCTTAGGTACTATGAACTCTTCAAGATCATCAATATAAGCTGACGCGACAACGACAGGGGATGCCGCATCCATCGTGCAACCGATTGCAAGACTGGCTGCCGCATACAGAAATTGATGTCTGTCAGACGTAAAAAGCTGTGTGACGGCCACGCCTGCGCCAGTCGTCGCGCCAAGTGCAAATATATTCTTTTCCGACCCTCCAAAAGCCGTCAGGTACCCAATGGATGAAAGCGCCGCCAGAGCGCCAAAACTAACACCCTGGCGCAATAAAATCTGGTTGCTAATCCGCCCTCGGTAGGCTTGTCGCGTGTTTCGCGCATAACGCATTGCAGATTTAATGTCAGTGTTTACATCGTCAGCATAGCCTTGCCCACGTAACTCAGATTGTTGTAACGGCCCGCTGCAAGCAGCCAATGAGATCGCGGCCGCGACCAAAAGCGACGCACCTCGGAAAAATTTTCTGCCCGTCTTCATAATTGAGCCCCCTCACAAATCTTCGTACAATAAGTCCAATGACATTCTCATACATTGAATGAATCGCCGATTAAGACTACCCTGAATTGCTTATTTTCCAAAGGAGAATCGGTTATGTGGATCAATCAAATCATTCGATCAAACCCTAATCTTTCGGCAGGGGCGGCACTATTATATGATTTTTGCGAGAATCCTGAGGATGAAAGATACAAAGACATTCACGCGAAATTTGCAGCATGCGTCAGCGATAAGGACGGGCTACGAACACAAGCTCTGACGGCTGGGTCCAATCCGGAAGTCCAATTTGAGTCTGCGCTCAACCCGCTAGAGACTGACCCGATCGCGATATTCGATCAGACCAAACCATTTAGTATTCTCATTGCCTCCGATCTGGCAAAAAAAGTTGGCGGTGGTGAGGATACGGAACTGTGGAGACAGGCGTTGTTGGGCACATTCATTCAGGAACTAGCGCATTACTTGGACCATCATGGTTGCCAGCTCACACCAAGTGTGACGACGAGCTCTGATATCGGTTTAAACGTAGAACTCAGTTGTATGGGAGGATCACGCCCGCTGTTTCTAGAAGCGCTTGATCTCTCAGAGAATGCGGGAGTATCTCCGGCCGCCCCCACCATAATTCCGTCCGGCGCGCCACGTGGAATCCGAAATCACAATCCCGGCAATATCAAACATTACGTGAGCAACAATTGGAACGGGCTTGCGAATCCACCTCAGGACGATGGTGGTTTCTGTGTGTTTGCCGAGGCCAAGTGGGGATTGCGGGCCATGGCAAGATTACTCGAAAACTACACCAAGAAATCCGAACCCAAAAATACGATTCAAAAGATCATAGCGATTTGGGCACCGAAGAGCGAGAATCAAGTTGGCCCGTATGTGCAAAGCGTCTGCCAAAATACAAGTTTCACCAAGGATCAAATCCTTGACCTGGGCGACCAAGAAATCGCCCTGAAACTTATGAAGGCGATGATAGCACATGAATGCGGCGCCGTGTATCTCGATTTCTATTCTGATAGCCTTATCAGGCACGCCCACAGTATCCGTTGAGCGCCATTCACAGCGAATACTCTGCTGAAGTTACGGCACCCGCATTCCTCCTCTGCGCTGTTTAGGACCTCAAAGTTGCTGCAACGCTATCTATGCGTTTTCGGAAATATGCCTCGGCTTCTGCATCCGGTTGTTGAGAGTTTGTGCGTGGATCAAATGGATCATCCGCATGGATAGGAGAGCCTGACATCCGCTCCAAAACCGCATGACCACAGAAAGGGACGTGCACTTCTGAATAACCGCCTTCGTGGGTCATCATCAACTTGCCACCGCACAGTGCATCTGCATCGGCCATCACCCGATCAGTCAAATCGGCAAAGGTGTTTGAACCAGCAATCATTCGGCTAAGTGGGTCGAGGCACGATGCATCGTACCCACAGGCAACAATAATCGCATCCGGCTTAAAGTCGTGTAGTGCCGGGTGCACGATTTGGTCATAGGCATACAAATAAGTGTCATGCCCCGCCCCGGCGACCATCGGAATGTTCATGTTGAACCCTGCACCGGCGCCCTCGCCGCGATCCTCAGCCGCGCCCTTATCCCACGGGAAGTTCCGGTCTTGATGTATCGAAATTGTTAGGACAGAAGGGTCATCATAAAACACGGCCTCGGTTCCGTTACCGTGATGCACATCCCAATCCACAACCGCAAATCGCAAGTCCGGTTGGGCCGCCTGTGCCGCGCGGATTGCGATACCAATGTTGTTCATCAAGCAGAACCCCATCGGATAATCAGGCAGGCAATGATGGCCCGGTGGGCGCGATAGCGAATAGGCATTTTTGTGCTTACCGGATAATACCGACGCGAGTGCCGCAACCGCCAAACCCGCCGATTGCGCTGCTATCTCGTATCCGCCTGGCCCAAAAGGCGTGCGCAACCCGATCTCTCCTCCATTTGCATCGGACATTTTTTTGAAGGCATCAAGGTAAGAGGCGGAATGTACACGCTCCACATCTTCACGACTGGCTGCCGGTGCCGATCGGCAATCCAAATCAGCAGACAAGCCAGTCACATCCATCAGGTTTTTCAGCCGCCGTTTGGTTTCCGGGTTTTCAGGCAAACCGCTTGCTACTGCGGGCTGGACTAACCCACCAACTGGTGCGACCGAAGCGTAATTCCCGCCAAAATGCCAAAAGCACTTCTCATCAAAGTAAAACGCCGTCGACATGGTTCACTCCCCGTACATTTTTGGTCACCAAGTACCCACGCGCTTGAACGCAAGGGCGAAAACACGCCTTATCAATTCAAAACGGTGCTTCGGTGACAGTCAGCCCGACAGTATAGAAAGCGATGCGGCCCGCAAGATCGGATGCGAAATCAAACGGCTGATCATAGGCCCAAGCGATCTCTGCGGCTTCAACCTCGTCAGCCTCATCCATTAAGTCAAAATAGCAGGCGTCGCCCTTCAGCGGGCAGCGGGTTGTTTTGTCGGTTTTGCGTAGCAGCGCTTGTACATCGGTTTTTGGAATATAGAGCGTCGGTTCATAAACCCCGCGCCCAACCTCAATCAACCGCAACGCATCGCGCGTATCGGCGATCAAACGGTCGCCACGGCAAATACGCACCAGCCGTTTCACCGGCTTTAGTGCCATAAAATGACGTGGGTCATGTGGGCTGTGAATGGTGTCGGTCGCCAAAGTAACTGTTTCGCTCATCTCGAACCCCTTTTGTGACGGTCAAAGATGGGCTGCTTTGGCGATAGAAACAAGCAGGGTGGCGGGTGACCCGCCGCCCTGAGCTATTTACAGCATTTAGGCAGCCGCAGCAGGTGCAAACCGGCCATAGAAGCTTTCGCCCTTGTCGGCCATGTCGCGCAGCAGGGCGGGCGCGTTGAAGCGGGGGCCGTGTTTTTGGGCTAGTCCGTCACAAATACGCACCGCTTCGCCCGCACCGATGATGTCGAGCCAACTAAACGGGCCGCCAGACCATGGCGCGAAGCCCCAGCCGAGGATGGCGCCGACATCGCCTTCGCGGATGTCTTCCAGTACGCCTTCCTCCAGCGCTTTGACCGCTTCCAAAGCCTGCGCCAACATCAGCCGGTGCTGCACTTCGGTTACATCGGGCTGGTCCTCAGCCAGTGGGAAGTGGTCATGAATGCCGCGCCAGATACCGGTACGTTTGCCCTTGTCGTTGTACTCAAACATGCCCGCATTGGTTTTGCGGCCAAGACGACCAAGGTCGAACAGGGTCTGGATCACGTCATCACCCGGACTTTCCGGGTAATCAGCGCCCATCGCCTCTTTGGTGGCGCGCATGATTTTCTCGGCCAGATCAATCGCGGTTTCATCACCCAACTGAAGCGGACCGAGTGGGAAGCCGAGCTGTTTGGCTGCATTCTCAATCAATGCGGGCTCAATACCCTCGGCGATCATCCGCTGTGCTTCACCGCCATAGGGGATGATGCAGCGGTTAGCGTAGAAGAACCGGGCGTCATTAACGACGATCGGTGTTTTCTTGATCTGCCGGACAAAATCCAGCGCTTTGGCGACAGCCTCAGGTCCAGTGTTCTGACCCTTGATAATCTCAACCAAGTTCATCTTGTGAACCGGGCTAAAGAAATGAATGCCGATAAAACGGGTATCATCGCGGCTGGCACCAGCAAGCTGGGTGATCGGTAGGGTGGAGGTGTTGGTGGCGAAGATCGCGTCGGCGGGAATTTCCGCCTCTGCCAGTTTCGTCACGGCACCTTTGACGCCCACATCCTCAAACACCGCCTCGACAATCAGGTCGGCACCAGCAAGTGCGCTGTAGTCCGGCGTCGCAGTGACACGGGCCATGATCGCGGCTTTCTGTTCTGCCGTCACTTTCCGCTTGGAAACACCTTCGTCCAGAATGCCTTCGATGGTGGCAAGGCCTTTGTCGGCAGCTTCCTGATCACGATCCATCAACACAACTTCGATGCCTGCCTTGGCCGAGACAAAGCCGATGCCGGCGCCCATCAAGCCAGCGCCCAAAACGCCGACCTTTTTGACGCGCATATCAGGCACATCTTTGGGGCGAACGGCGCCTTTCTCCAGTGCTTCCTTGTTCAGGAACAGACTGCGGATCATGGCACCTGACGAGGGGTTCATCATGATGTTGGTCATCCAGCGCGCCTCGATACGAATAGCTGTATCAAAATCAACGCAACCGCCCTCATAGATAGCGCTCATCAACGCTTTGTGGGCTGGGAAGGCACCCTGCGTTTTACCGTGGATCATGGCGATGCCGCCCGCCATGGTCTGGAAACCAGCGGGATGGTAAGGTGCGCCGCCGGGCATTTTGTAGCCCTTCGCGTCCCATGGCTGTACGCAGTCGGCCTCTTTGGCTTCGCGGACCCATGCTTTGGCGCGGTCCAACAGTTCATCAGCCGGAACAACTTCGTCGACCACACCGTTGGCCTTCACTTTGGCAGGGGCCATCATCTTGCCCTCCATCAGGAAAGGCGAGGCCCCCATGACGCCCAGCATGCGGATCAGGCGGGTGGTGCCGCCCGCGCCGGGGAAGATGCCTACCATGATCTCTGGCAGGCCAATTTTGGCCTTCGGATTGTCAGCAACAAACCGGCGATGGCAACAAAGGCCAAGTTCCAGCCCGATGCCCGCAGCCGTGCCGGGGCAGGCCCATGCTGTTGGCTTGCCGCCCTTTTTGGTTTTGAAATCCATGCCGCCGAGTTCCAGCTTGCGCATCATCTGGTGCATGGACATGACCATATTGAACACGGCCTCGGCGGGGTTGCCGCCCGCCGCCTCAGCCTCTGCCCGCGCACGGCCCAGCACGTTCAGGTCCATGCCGCCGGCAAAGTCTTTCTTGGCCGATGTCAGCACGATGCCCTTTACAGCGTCATCGCCATGAGCGCGGTCGATCAGGGTGTTCAACTCCTCCGCGCCCTCGGTGTTCATCACGTTCATATTCGCGCCGGGCAGGTCCCAGGCGATGGTGGCGACGCCGTCTGCGTCTACGTCATAGTGAAAGATGGTCATTTTCAATATTCCTTACACGCGCTCAATAATCGTTGCTGCGCCCATGCCGCCTGCAACGCAGAGGGTAGCGAGGCCGACTTCTTTGTCTGAACGCTCCAGCTCATCCAGTGCTGTTCCGATGATCATCGCACCGGTTGCGCCCAGCGGGTGGCCCATGGCGATGGAGCCGCCATTGGGGTTCACCACAGCAGGGTCCACGTCGAAATGCTGCATGAACAACAATGGCACGGCGGCGAAGGCTTCGTTCACCTCAAAAACGTCAATGTCAGAAATCGCCATGCCATAATCGGCCAGAATCTTCTCGGTCACTGGCACTGGCCCGGTCAGCATGATGGCGGGTTCTGAGCCGACCTTGGCGGTGGCACGGATGCGGGCGCGGGGTTTCAGGCCCAGCTTTTCGCCTGCTTCTTTTGATCCGATCAGCAGTGCAGTCGAGCCGTCGACAATGCCTGAAGAGTTGCCAGCGTGGTGGACATGGTTCACGCGCTCTACCTCTGGATAGCGCAGTTTCACCACGTTATCGAAACCAGGCATAACCTCGCCCATCGCCTGAAAACTGGGTTTCAGGGCACCGAGGCTTTGCATGTCGGTGCCGGGGCGGATGAATTCGTCATGGTCCAGAATGGTGATATCGTTCTGGTCTTTGACGGCGAAGACAGATTTGGCGAACCGGCCTTCCTCCCACGCTTTTGCCGCGCGTTTCTGGCTTTCGACCGCATAGGCGTCGGCGTCATCGCGGCTGAAACCGTGTTTGGTGGCAATCAGGTCGGCAGAGATACCCTGCGGTGCGAAATAGGTTTTCATCGCCAGATGCGGATCAACTGCCAGCGCGCCACCGTCTGACCCCATGGGCACGCGGCTCATCATCTCGACCCCGCCTGCGACGTAGATATCGCCAGCGCCGCCGCGCACCTGATTGGCGGCGAGGTTCACCGCCTCCATCCCGCTAGCGCAGAAACGGTTGATGTGCAGGCCGGGCGTGGAATTGTCCCAACCGGCGTAAAGCACGGCGGAGCGGGCAAGGCATGCGCCCTGCTCACCCACACCAGTCACGTTGCCGAGGATCACATCCTCAACCAGCGCGGTGTCGAGGTCATTGCGTTCTTTCAGGGCATTCAGGGCGTTGGCGGCCATGCGCACGGATGTCACCTCGTGCAGGCTTCCGTCTTTCTTGCCCTTGCCGCGCGGGGAACGCACGGCATCATAGATATAGGCTTCGGTCATTTGTTTCGCTCCGGTCTTCAGAGGGTGAATAGGGTCATCCGAACGTCCGTCCGGGCATCAGGTCATAAGGGGCTTTGTAGCCGGGTAGGTTTTCGATACGGCCTAGCCATGCGTCGATGTTTGGCCAATCGGCACGGTCAAAGCCGAATGGCTCAGGGTAGAATAAGTAGCCGCAGCAGGAAAAGTCAGCGTTGGTTGGGCCAGCGCCGTTTGCAACCCAATCGCGGCCAGCCAGCACGCTGTCAAGAGTTCCATAGGCAGCCTTTAGGCGGCCCTGAGAAAACAGGATAACTTCTTTTGGCTGTTTATCTTCAGGCAAGAAATTGATCAGAAACCGGGTCATGCCAGCTTGCGAAGACAGTTTGTGATTGTCCCATAACACCCATCGCAGAACCTCTCGTCGCTCGGCGGCACTGTCTCCACCAAACTTGCCGGATTTTTCGGTGATATAGGATTGGATCACGCCAGATTGAGAGATTTTCACATCACCGTCGATCAGCGCCGGGGCCTCACCCATGGCGTTAACATCGGCACGGTATTCAGGGCTACGGGTTTCACCGGCGAAGAATTGCACCTCGATCATTTCATGGTCGAGACCAGACAGGTGCAAAGGCAGCGCCGCCTTATAGCTGTTCCCACTTTCGCCAAAGCAATAGAGTTTCATGGTCATGTGTCATCCCTTTTTTTGTCGTCACCCCGGCCTTGAGCCGGGGCCTCGACGTGTTTCGTTCCACAACTTCCATATCCCCCTCTCGACATTCGAAAACGAATGCCTGCCGGGCAAAGGGGTCAGCCCCGGGAAAGCGGGTGGTGTTCGT
>JBMYPG010000094.1:0-237 GCA_049600095.1 Pikeienuella sp.
CAGCTCCAGCGTCGTGACATGCGCAGCACCCTGAATGGCGGCATCTGTTGCGGCGCGATTATCCTCGATCCAACCCCAGTCGAAACACTGGTTGGTGGCGATTTCATCATGGACGAAATTGTCACCGGCCAGCGCGTCTTTCATATTGATGACGGCTGGCAGCTCTTCAATATCGGCCTCGATGGCTTCAACCGCGTCGCGGGCTTCGCGCTCAGATTCTGCAATCACCGCAGCGTA
>JBMYPG010000094.1:247-12528 GCA_049600095.1 Pikeienuella sp.
CAACATGGCGGACTTTGCCATGGGCCAAAACCGGGCGCTTTGGCTCTTTCATCGGTTCGCCATCGCGGCTGTTGATTAACCAACCCGCCGGGTTGCCACCAACTTCAACAAAATCTTCGCCGGTGAAAATTGCCAGAACACCCGGCATTCCCTCAGCGACCGAGGTATCAATGGACTTGATTACACCATGGGCAACAACTGACCGCGCAAATACAGCCACGGCCTGACCGTAGTTTGCAATGTCGTCTGTATACTTGCCTTTTCCTTTAAGAAAACGAACGTCTTCGCGGCGTTGCGTTGCTGCGCCGATCCCATCATCTTTTGGCATTGGATCTCTCCCTTAAATGTCTTAGCGGCCGGCTGCGCCCATGGCGCTGCGACTGGCCCCGTTTATTGGCGATTATTCAGCAGCAATCGCGCTGACGTCCTGACCCGAAGCGGCCATGATTGATTTCACGATGTTGTGGTACCCGGTGCAGCGGCAGATATTGCCCTCCAGATATTCACGAACTTCGCTTTCGGTTGGCTTCGGATTATCCTTCAGCAGGTTGGCGGCGGTCATCACCATACCGGGGGTACAGAAACCGCACTGCAAACCATGATGTTCCTGAAAGGCCGCCTGAATGACACCCAAAGAACCATCTTCGTTAGCCATGCCTTCGATGGTTGTCACGTCAGCACCATGAGCCTCCACCGCGAACATCGCGCAGGATTTTACCGATGCACCATCAACATGAACCACACAGGCACCGCACTGTGACGTGTCACAGCCAATGTGCGTGCCCGTCATGCGCAAATCTTCGCGCAGGAAAGACGACAACAGTGTCTGCCCCTCGACATCCTTCGATATTGTTTTCCCATTGATCGTCATTGTCACTTTGGTCATGACCATCCTCCCTTTTTGTCAATTAATTCGATTGGGTTGCATCAACCTGAAACGAGTCGCTTGAACCAACCTTTTTTCTTTGTCTCGCCGCCGTCAACTGTTTCTGCGGTTTCAGTCTCGCCTTCTGCGCTGGCTTCTTCCTCAGGTGCACCCACGGCCTCCTGAAAATTGGCAAAAAACTGATCGGCCATTTTTTTTGCAAAACCGGCGATGATACGGCTACCTAATTGGGCCAGCTTGCCGCCAACTTTCGCCTCTACTTCGTAATGCAGGATCGTTTGGTTGCCATCGGCCTCCAACCGCACACTGGCACCACCCTTGGCAAAACCGGCTGCACCGCCCTTACCTTCGCCCGAGATTGTCAGGCTTTCCAGCTCAACACGGTCAGAGATGGAAACAGCCCCTTTGAAGGTCGCCTTAACCGGCCCGACCTTTTGTACAACAACAGCTTCAAACCCTTCCTCGGGTGAACCCGTCATTTCCTTGCAGCCTGGAACACAGGCTGAAAGAATCTCAGGGTTAAGCAAAGCTGCAAAAACAGCTTCGCGCCCGGCGTTAATTGTCTTCGAATCACTCAGGTTCATAGAAGCCTCTTTTTCTTGCTCATCACGTTAGCCGCATGAAACAGCTGCCCATATCCGACTAATGGACTATACCAAGTTGGAACGGGCCACGATTGTGGCTAACCTCACCTAGGCCTATCAGCGTTCCGGTTGTTGGAAACTTAGACCATAGTCTGCGTAAATGGCGACGCCCCAATGTCTGTGGGCTTGCACTGCGTATTCCGCTTGCCACTGGAATCTGCCTTTACCGAAATAGAGACGACACAAATTTGAAATGCGATCTAAGACTTTTTGACAGCAGACAATCCCGTTTGGTTTGATTATTCTGCTTGCATGACATTGGCTAGTTCAATCATAGACACTGATACAATGACCGAACATTCCTCAGGCTTGGCGCTTGTTGTTGATGATCATCCCTTATTTTGTGACGCGCTAGAGCTTACGCTTCGTTCGCTGGTCGAATATTCTACGGTCAGCACGGCAGATTGCCTCGAAAGTGCGCTGACCCTGTTGGATGGTGATCCACAACCGGACCTGATTTTGCTGGACCTCAACCTTCCTGATGTCTCCGGCTTGGATGGGCTGATGCGGTTAAAACGGAAAAGCCCCGCTTCTCACATCATTGTTGTTTCATCGATGACCGATAACTCCATCATCACCGGTGCCATCGCCGCTGGTGCTGCTGGCTATGTCCCAAAACACAGCCACCGATCCGTGTTTCGCGAGGCTATCGACAAGATCAAAGCGGGTGGTGTCTACACGCCAACAGGATTTGTTCATGACGGGGAGGACGAAGCGGCCAACGACGAAGCATTCACTCGTCTTGCTTCCCTCACCAATCAGCAGTCTCGTATTCTGGAGCTGATTTGCGAAGGCAAGCTCAACAAGCAAATCGCCTTCGACCTCTCCATCGCGGAAACCACGGTAAAGGCGCATGTGACTGCCATTATGCGCAAGCTGAATGTGCAAAGCCGTACCCAAGCGGTATTGGCTGCGCATGACGCAAAATTCTTCAACATTGCGGCAAAAAAGGTGTAGCGTTTACCGTCCGAGGGGGAGACGCCACCAAATATGCCAAAACCAACATCACAGGCCGACAAAAAACATGCGCTGTTACGTGCGCAAGCCTGCTGCCGACAAGAAAACCCAATCCAAACGATAAAGGACCAACTTTCTGACCAACCGTTGGCCTTCATCGCGTTATTCGTCTCTCCAACAGCGGAATTTGCCACTGTAGTCGCAGAGGCTGAATTCCACTTCCCTGACATTGATGTCGTCGCCTGCACGACGGCTGGTGAAATCGGCACCCGAGGGTACGAGGATGACCTGATTGTCGCCGTCGGCTTTCCCTCAGGTCATTTCATCAGCAAATCGATCCTTATTGAAAACCTGACGGATCATGACTTTCAGCCGACGGTGGATCGGGTGGCAATTGATCGGGTGGCCTTAAAGGAAGCGAACGGAGATAAGCGAGAAGGGTTCGCTTTTCTCCTCGTCGATGGTCTTTCATTGAATGAGGATACACTGACCGCCGCCCTCGCACCCGCCCTCAGGGATATGCCCTTATTCGGCGGCTCCGCTGGTGATGGAACTACGTTCGGCGAAACGATGGTCGCCCTGAACGGCAAGGTCTGCAAAGACGCCGCCATTCTCACCTTGATCCGCACAGATCACCAGACCCACGTATTCAGCATTGACCATCTGACACCGACCGAAAACCAGATGGTAGTGACGGAGGCCGACCCGGCCCGCCGCGTGGTCAGATCAATCAACGCAGAGCCGGCTGCTCAGGAATATGCCCGATTGGTGGGCAAAAACCCTGATGAGCTGGACCAGTTCACTTTCGCTTCTCATCCCGTAGTCGTTCGCATCGGCGGCACCCACCACGTACGCGCCATTCAGCAGGTGAACGAGGAAGGGGAACTTGTGTTCTTCGCCGCGATTGATGAGGGCATGGTACTAACCGTTGCCAAACCTCAGGAAATTGCCGCGCATTTGAAAGAACAATTGGATGAGTTTTCTGAGGCTGGCGACCTGACTGACATTCTTGGCTGTGATTGCATATTGCGCCGGATAGAAGCTGAACAGGTCCAAATTACCCATAGACTGTCAGAGATTTTAGCGGATCATAAGGTCGTAGGCTTCTCTACCTATGGCGAGCAAATCGGCCCCCTTCACGTCAATCATACGATGACCGGTGTGGCCATCTACGCACGCAACGACGCAGAGGAAGTTTAATACTGTGTCCTTGATTAACCCCGAAGACTCGCTTGAACGCCAAAATGAAAAACTGCTGACCATTACCCGCGCATTGATGCGGAAAGTAGAGCAGAAAAACGAACAGTCCGGGATTGCATACGCACAATTTGAGCGCGCTGCATTGCTGGAGGCTCAGGTTCAGGAACGGACTAAAGATCTGGCCCGCACGCTGGACTTGCTTCAGGATTCGAACGCGCAGCTTGAAACCGCGAACCTTGAAACAGAAACCGCCCGCGCCAACCTGACCGAAGCGATTGAAACAATCAGCGAAGGCTTCGCGCTGTTTGACCCGGATGATAAGCTCGTCCTTTTTAATAGCCGTTTTTGCCGTGACCTTCGTGATATCCCACGTGATCAGTTCGAAGGTCTGGCATTCGCCGAATATGTGCAACTCGTCGCCAAAAGTATTTATCTGGAATTGCCAGAGGGCGTGACCCCCTTTGAATGGGCCCTGAAACGCACCCATCAGCATCGCGAAGACCGCGTTGTGTTCAATGTCAGCCTCACCAAGGACCGCTGGCTTCAGGTCAGTGAACATCGTACCGCTCAGCGTGGCACAGTGATCCTGCAAACCGATGTCACTAACATCATCAGACTTGAACGTCAGGAACGCGACAGGATGCGCGATCAACAGGCGCGGGTACTGCGGGCGACACTGGATCACCTCAACCAAGGCGTCTGCATTTTTAACAGCGACAGGGAACTGATCGGCTGGAACAAGCAAATGAACCAGCTTCTGGACCTGCCATCGCGGCAGGATGCGATGGGCGAAAACTTCCTGTCCTTACTGGAACAACTCGAAGGGCAGCTAAAATTCTCCGGCACAACAGATGCAAATATGCTGCGCCGCTGGGCCGAGCGAAGTAGCGGTCGACCAGCCATCACAGTCGAGGTTACGCGCGACAGCACCCAAACCCTCAGCGTGTTTGCACAAGAAATGCCAGACCTCGGCTTTGTGATCAGCTTCACAGATGTAACAGCGGAAAGAGAGGCCGCAACGGCGCTCAACCAAGTGAATGAGATGTTGGAGCGTCGCGTAGATGCCCGCACCAAGGAACTTGGTGTTGCCTTGTCAGAGGCAGAGCGTGCCAATGCCTCCAAATCCCGTTTCGTCGCCGCCGCGAGTCATGATCTGTTACAACCGTTATCTGCTGCCAAACTGTTTGTCTCATCTCTCTCAGACCAAATCAGCCAACCCAATCTGACCGCCGTTATCGACAAAGCGGAAACCGCCTTGGCCAGCGTAGAACAGATTATTGAGGCGTTGCTCGACATTTCAAAACTGGATTCGCCAACCCCGGAACTGGACGTAAGACCCGTGAGCCTGTCTGCAATTTTGGCTCCGCTACGGGATGAGCTAACCCCGGTCGCAGAGGCAAAGGGGTTGGGTTTTCAGATATTGGACAGCAGCCTAAATGTGTTCAGCGATCCCGGGTATCTAAGGCGCATTATCCAAAACCTCGTTTCCAACGCCATCCGCTACACCGATCAGGGCAGGGTGCTGGTCGGTGTGCGTCGCAATGGGCCGATGGTGAGGGTAGAGATTTGGGATACCGGCCGGGGCATCGCGAAAGAAGACCAAGAGAATATCTTTCAGGAATTCAAACGCATCGACAAAACCACCTCAGACACCGGCCTCGGCCTCGGTCTGGCCATTGTAGAGCGGGCATGTAACCGGCTGGATCATAAGCTGGAGCTATGCTCAAAATTTGGCCAGGGCAGCCGGTTTTCCGTAGAGCTACCCATCAAGGTCGGCCATGAGGTGCGGGTGTTGCCGCCCCGTGATAAAACCGAAGATGATCAACTGGTTCAGCAAGGGCAGATCGTGTTTCTCGTCGAAAACGATCTACAATTGGCCAACGCCATGACGATGGCCATCGAACAATGGGGCGGGCACGTTATCCACGCCAGAACGGGGACAGAGGCGCTTCAGCTTTTATCTGAAATCGACCTTAAACCTGATGCGCTTTTACTCGACTACCACCTCGATGATGACATGGTGGGGACAGAGCTTTTTGCGATGATCAAAGACATCTACGGCCCAATTCCAGCCAGATTAATCTCCGCCAACCGCAGCGCAAGTTTGCAAGATGAATGCGAGGCAGTGGACTTGCCCTGCATACCAAAACCAATTGACCGAAATGAGCTACGTCACTTCCTAAACCTCGCAGCGCAATGGGGGCGTACGCAAATTCAAGGCATATGAGGAACACGCAGCATGATTGCCTATGTCACCGTCGGTGCCGATGACATCACCCTTGCGAAACGGTTCTACTCGGCATTCCTGCCAGCCCTAAACTACGGGTTAAGAGAGGGACCAGAGGGTTTAAGCTACGCCTTGCCCGTACCAGAGGGGCAGAAACCTGTGCTACCGGATTTTTACGTCAAACCAACATTCAACGGGCAACCGGCCACATCCGGCAATGGCGTCATGATCGCATTTGAGGCCGACAGCCAAGCCCAAGTCCGTAACCTTCACGCAGCCGCCCTGATCGCTGGTGGGACCGACGAAGGTCAACCGGGCTTTCGCGCCTCCTACGGTCCCAATTTTTACGTGAGCTATCTTCGCGACCCGCAAGGGAACAAGATCGCATTGTTTTCCAGTAACCCGGACGAACCGGGACAGGTCCGTTAAGCTCGTTAGTCTGATTGGAACCTGGCATTCGGGTTTTATCAGAGCCAGCGGTTATATGTACTGAGCACAAAGGCCGGGCACATGGCCGGATCCTGCAACAATCAACATCAACTCATAAACCTTTGCGCAATCCGAGCCGGCCCATACATGACAGTATCACCCAGTTGAAAATGCCTTGGACACCAATGCCTTCAACAACGCCTAATCACACATTTAACAGCAAATGTTGGCGTTCCCATGGAGAAATTTCGCGCTGATATTCTTCGTTCTCCGCGCGCTTAATATCTTCATATAGCTTGCAGAACTCTTCGCCCAATACTTCGCGAATTTCGGTGGCGCGTTCAAATCTTGCGAGTGCCTGTGCTAATGAGGTTGGTAAGGCTTCCTTGGTTTCCCAGACTTCCTCGATTGCAGCTGGGCGAGGCTCCGTTTGGTTTTTCATGCCCAAATATCCGCAGGCAAGTGATGCCGCGATGGCGATGTAAGGATTGCAGTCCATTCCAATGACGCGGTTTTCCAGTCGTCGCGCAGCAGGCGAAGAATGCGGGACACGTAGGCCGGTGGTACGGTTATCTGCAGCCCACTCCAAATTAGCAGGCGCACTTTGCCCCTCGACCGTGATACGCCGATAAGAGTTCACATAGGGTGCAAGCAATGGGACGACCTGCCCTAGATAGTGTTGAGATCCGCCAATAAACCACCGGAACAGGTCGGACTCATCGCCTTCTTCAGTTGAAAAGATGTTCTTTCCTGCCCCCTTTTCTACAATACTCTGGTGCAAATGCATCGCGCTGCCCGGTTCATCCCGGATTGGCTTGGCCATAAAGGTCGCGAATACGTTGTGCTTTAAAGCTGCTTCGCGGATTGTCCGTTTGAACAGAAATACTTGATCTGCCAATTTTAGCGGATCGCCATGCATCATGTTAATCTCGATTTGCCCGGCACCGCCCTCTTGAATAACGGTATCGATGGGGAGCCCTTGCGCCTCGGCATAGTCGTAAATTGTATCAATTACCGGGCCGTACTCATCTACAGCAGACATAGAATAGACCTGTCGGCTGGCACCTTTACGTCCTGTTCGACCAAGCGGTGGTTCAATCGGTTCGTTCGGGTCATGGTTCGGCTTGGTGAGGTAAAACTCCAGTTCTGGAGCTACGACTGCTCGCCAACCTTTTTCATCGTATAATTTGACGACATTTCGCAAAATGTTGCGCGGTGCGATCGGCAGAGAGCCACCTTCCCTTACCTGCATATCGCAAATCACCTGAATTGTAAGATCATCAGCCCAAGGAACCGCGGTGGCGCTGCTCATATCGGGCGAGAGAAGAACATCTTTCTCCATCCACTGGTTTTCAATCTCCATATCCACGTATTCGCCAGATATGGTTTGGTAGAATAGTGAAATTGGCAGAAATAGCGTCTCACTAGGATCAAATTTGTGACAGGGCATCGCTTTGCCCCGGGACGTGCCGGCAAGGTCTGGGATAATGCACTCCACCTCATCAATTCGACGCGCGTTTGCAAATTCGCGGAACTCGGCCGGCAGGCGTTCTTGCCATGTTGCTTTAGTTGTTGAGGCTTCCACTTTACCGTCTCCGCTCTGTTCGCAAAGTTAGATGTTTTGCTGTTCGGTTTTATATCAGCCTACCGATGTCCGGGCAGGACGACAATGCATTGCCGTTGTTGGGCGGCTGCCCCATCTTTGCAGTCACCAAAGATGCGGTTCTTAAATCAACTATCGTTCTTATCAAAATTGGTTGCTAAACTAGTGGATACAATATCTCTTACGGGTGTCCGTAGCGGATGATCTCACAAACTTCGTTTTACTATCCCTGAGGCCTAAATGGTCGATTTTAGAGGTCTTGCTAACAGCGTCGCTATTCCAGTGGTCGTTGTTAATCAGTCTCGTGAGATTGTTTTTGCCAATCGCAAGGCCTCAGCGGACTTTACCCGTGCTCAGGCCGGAGCGGACATTGCAGATCAGTTCAAAAAGAGTGCAGGCCTCAAGAAATCAACAAAAAAAAGCCTTTCGAAGTGGTTCGAAACGATTAGTTAAATCGACTGTGCGGGCAGGGGTGCATGCCCAATATTCAGTTACAGTCAGCCGACTTAAGCCTGTAAAAAAGGGGCGATCCTGATCTTGTTTCTTTAACATTTGAAGACCTGACGACATTAGGTGCAGCAAAATCCATGCGCAGTGATTTTGTTGCCAACGTCTCTCATGAAATTCGCTCACCGCTGACGGCACTTTCCGGATTTGTTGAATCTCTTCAGGATTCCGAAGGCATAGATGAAGATACTCGCGATTTGTTTCTGGGATTAATGGCCAAAGAAACAGAGCGGATGAAAAACCTCGTTTCAGACTTATTGTCTCTTTTGAATGTTGAGGTGAAAGAATCTCGCGTACTGACAAACTCAGTCAATGTGGCGCAGGTGCTTGAGCAAGCAAATGAGGCCGTCTCGGTACTAGTTGACCGGCGCGGAAAACGTCTTGACCTAGACATCGAATATGAACTGCCGCCAATCTTGGGTAAAATCGACGATCTTGTGCGGGTATTCATCAATCTGCTTGAGAATGCGCTGAACTATAGCAGCGATAATGGTTCAGTTTACCTGACTGCAAATGCAGTGAGAAAAGACAATCCCCTGAAAAAACCTGCGATTTGTATTACGGTACGGGATGAGGGTGAAGGTGCTGCTGGCCTAGCCGCACAGTTGACCCTGAACCCATTGGAAGCAGTTACAACAATCACGACTCAGATCGTAACACTGCTGACCGGTGATCAGGAATTTGACAGCGCCAAAACCCTGTCCGCCTTTGCGCTGGGTCTGCTGCTGTTCGTTCTGACGCTAATCCTAAATGTCATCTCCCTGCGCATCGTCAAAAAGTCCCGTGAACAATATGATTGATTTTACCCAAAAGGCGGGCTTCAACCTGCGCAAACGCCACCGGGCTGAAAAACGGTTTCAGTGGTCCGGTCGGCTGGCGATTATCCTGTCGTTGTCCTTTCTGGCGCTGATGTTCATCACTATCTTTAAAGATGCGGGCGGAGCTGTTTGGCGCACCCAAATTGCCGTTGCAGTCGACCTCGGCCCCGAAATGGTTGATGCGGCTGATCCGGATGGTGCCAGCTATGGCAAAATCATCAAATCCGGCCTGCGCGACCGTTTCGCTGATGTGAAGAAACGTAAGCAAAAGAAAAAGCTGTATAACCTAGTTAGTCCCGAAGGCGTGTTTGAGCTTGAGGATATTGTGGCTGAAACGCCGTCACTAATCGGGTCGGTTCAGACCATTTGGTTAACCGCCTCTGACGATCTCGACCTGTTGGTGCGCGGCCATGTGGATACGACTCTGCCGGAAAAACGTCGTCGTGTGTCTGATGCCGAGATTGCGTGGGTTGATGATCTGCAATCAACGGGGCAAATCAGGCAGGTTATCAACTGGGGTTTCCTAACTGGTGGCGACAGCCGGGAACCAGAGATTGCTGGTATCTTCAGCGCATTTGTCGGCTCTTTGCTAACACTGATTGTCTGTTTCGTACTGTCCTTTCCAATCGGTATCGCGGCGGCGATTTATCTGGAAGAATTCGCGAAGAAGAACCGATTCTCTGACTTGATCGAAGTGAACATCAATAACCTTGCCGCTGTCCCTTCTATCGTATTCGGCCTTTTGGGCCTTGCTATCTTTCTGGGCTATCTGGGCATGCCCCGGTCATCGCCGTTGGTTGGTGGCATGGTGTTGGCGTTAATGACGTTGCCGACGATCATCATCGCATCACGCGCTTTATTGCGTGCTGTGCCTCCGTCGTTCAAACAGGCAGCGCTTGCCCTTGGCGCAACGCCGGTTCAGGCGGTGTTTCACCATGTTCTGCCCGTCGCGATGCCCGGAATGTTGACCGGTGCGATTGTCGGCATGGCGCAGGCACTGGGTGAAACAGCCCCGCTTTTGATGATTGGTATGGTCGCGTTTATCGTAGATGCCCCTGAATCAATCCTTGAACCAGCAACCGCCCTGCCGGTGCAGATTTTCCTGTGGGCGGACAGCCCTGAACGCGCCTTTACCGAAAAAACCGCCGCCGCAATCATCGTGCTGCTGACATTCCTGATCGCCATGAACCTGATCGCAATCCTGCTGCGCCGAAAACTTGAGAAGAGATTTTGACGATGGATGAAGCTTTCATCTCTGCCCGTGGCGTAGACATCTTCTACGGTGAAAAACAAGCGTTGTTCGGTGTTGATCTGGACTTTGAGGCCAATATGGTCACAGCGCTGATCGGTCCGTCCGGCTGTGGCAAGTCCACGTTTCTGCGGGCCATTAACCGCATGAACGATCTGATCCCGATCTGTCGTTTCGACGGCTCACTGAAGATTGCAGGGCAGGAGGTGTACAACCCCGCCGTTGATGTCGTCGCCCTGCGCGCGCAAGTCGGCATGGTGTTTCAGAAGCCAAACCCGTTTCCGAAGTCGATCTATGAAAATGTCGCCTATGGCCTGCGTATTCACGGCATCGCCAGCGCAAAGTCGGAAATGGACGACCGCGTGGAATGGAGCCTGAAGTCTGCGGGCCTGTGGAGTGAAATTTCCGACCGGTTGAATGAACCGGGCAACAGCCTGTCAGGCGGTCAGCAACAGCGCCTGTGTATCGCCCGCACCATCTCGATTGAGCCAAAGGTGATCCTGATGGATGAGCCATGCTCAGCGCTTGACCCGATCGCAACGGCGGTGGTTGAGGAACTGATCGACAAGCTGCGCGAAAACTTCACCATCGTCATTGTCACCCATTCGATGCAGCAGGCGGCTCGTGTGTCACAGAAAACCGCGTTCTTTCACCTCGGTAAGCTGATCGAGGCGGGCGATACGCGCACCATTTTCACGACCCCGCGCGAGGAACAGACGCAGAATTACATCACCGGGCGGATCGGTTAGGACAGGATCATGGAAAACTCTCATATCGTTTCACGGTTCGATGAAACCTTTGACAAGCTGAAAACCAATATTCTGAATATGGGCGCCGAAGTGAGCGCCCAGATGGAAAAGGCGACAGAAGCGCTGCACGATTATGACGCCGATGCGGTGGCTGCGCTGATCGCCGCTGACCGGCGTATCAACCGCATGAACAAGGACATTTACGCCCGTGCCGAGCGCCTGATCGCCCTGCGCCAACCCATGGCGCTGGACCTGCGACAGGCGCTGTCACCCATCAATATTGCGGGTGAACTTGAGCGCATTGGCGACCACGCCAAATCTACCGCGAAACGTACCCGGAGGTTAGAAGGGCACACGCCTGACTCGGAGTCGATGACAATTGCACGCCAAATGAGCGACATGACCCGCGACATGCTAGGTGTTGCACTTCACGCTTATGCCGACAGTGATATTGATCTGGCAGCAGAGGTTCGTGTTCGTGACCGGGAAGTTGACGCTCTAAACAAAGAAGTGTTTGCGAAAGCGATCGTTGGTGGCCAAAACAGCCCCGATCAGATGGAAGCCTATCTGCATGTTGTTCTATTGGCGCGCGGGTTTGAGCGTGCAGGTGATCATGTCGTCAACATCGCCCGTCATGTTCACCAGATCGTCACCGGCATAGATTTGAAAGCAGCAGTGTAAGGCGAATGCATCAGTGCAACTCGCTTAATAGCTAGGAGAACCTTGGCGTGTCACAGAGTAGGCCCCGAATTCTCGTTATCGAAGATGAACTTTCTCAGGTAGCGCTTCTACGTTTTAATCTAGCGAAACAAGGCTTCGAAGTTGAAGTTAAATGTGACGGGGAAGATGGTTTAATTGCTGCGCAGGAAAATGCACTTGACCTGATCCTGCTCGATTGGATGTTGCCTAGCATGCCGGGCGTTGAGGTTTGTCGTCGTCTTCGCCGAGACAAAGCAACCCGGAAAATTCCAATTATCATGCTGACTGCGCGATCCGAAGAGCGGGATAAGGT